>NZ_JABXXR010000018.1 GCF_013376175.1 Ameyamaea chiangmaiensis | reverse complement strand
GGAGCGCGCAGACCCGCGCCGCCTCCAGCCCCGCCACCCCGGCGCCGACAATCACGACCCGCCGCGATACCTCCGCCGGCGGGATGTCGTGCGGCATCGTCGCCTCGCGCCCCGTCGCCGCATTCTGCAGGCACAGCGCGTCGCCGCCGACATAGATCCGGTCGATACAGTAGCCCGCCCCCACGCATTGCCGGATATCGTCCTCGCGCCCTTCCGCCAGTTTATGGACCAGATGCGGGTCAGCAATGTGCGCGCGGGTCATTGCGACCATGTCGATATGCCCCTCGGCCACCGCGCGGGCGGCCGTCGCCAGATCGGTGATGCGTTGGGCATGGAAGACGGGAATGTCCACCGCGCGCTTGATCGCACTGGCGAGGCCGAGAAAGGGAGCGACGGGAAACGCCATGTTGGGCAGCGATACCGCGTGCGCCATCTCGTCGCGGGCCTGACCGCCGATCACGTTGACGAAGTCGATCAGGCCGCGGCCGGCATATGCCTCGGCAATCGCGATGCAGTCGTCCTGGGTCAGGCCGCCCTTGAGCAATTCGTCACCCGACATGCGCATGCCGACGACGTAATCGTCCCCCGTCGCCTCACGGATCGCACTCAGCACCTCGATGCCGAAACGCATCCGGTGCTCCAGACTGCCGCCATAGGCATCGTGCCGGTGATTGACCGAAGGGCTCCAGAACTGATCCAGAAGGTGCCCGTGCGCGCCCGAGATTTCCAGCCCGTCCAGTCCACCCTCGCGGCATCGCCGCGCCGCCGCGCCAAAGGCACGGACGACACGGGAAATATCCTCCGGCTCCATCTCCTTGGGAATCGACCGTGACGCCGGCTCACGCCGGACCGAGGGCGCGATCACCGGCAGCCACGCATCGGTGTCCCACCGTGTCCGGCGCCCCATATGGGTCAACTGGATCATCAGCCGCGCACCATGACCATGCACCCGTTCCGCGAACTGACGGAAATAGGGGATCACGCTGTCGTCGGACACGGCGATCTGGCTCCACGGCGTCGCCGGGCTGTCCAGTTCGACCGACGAGGACCCACCGAACATGGTCAGCCCGATGCCGCCTTTCGCCTTTTCGGCATGATAGAGCTGGTAGCGTTCCTGTGGCTTGCCATCGACACCGTAGCCCGGCGCGTGGCTGGTGCTCATCACTCGGTTGCGAATGACCATCGATTTGATGCGCAACGGTTTGAGCAAGGCGTCAGCTTGGGACAGCATGGTTGTTCCTTCAAGGGGCCCGCTGTTGGCGTTCCAGGCGCGGCGCGTAGCCGAACCGGTTACGAAAGGCGGTGGAAAAATGGCTCAGGGACGTAAAGCCGCACGCTACACCGATATCGGTCACCGACATGCCGGTCTGGCGCAGTAGACGTCGCGCACGTTCCAGCCGGGCCGCCGCCAGATAGGCGGCCGGCGTCGAGCCGGTATGGGCCCTGAACAGGCGCTCCAGCTGTCGTTCCGAGACGCCGGCGGCGCTCGCGACCTCGCCCACGCTCAGTTTCTGGTCAATATGGCTGTCCATCAACTGCACCGCCCGCCCCAGCGAGGGGGGCAGCGGGTCCAGCGCGATCAGCGGCTGTGCTTCGCTGCCGGCTCGATCGCGCGCCAGCAGAAACTGCATCGCGATCTCGCGTGCCCGCGCCGCGCCGACATGCGCGGCGATTACCCGCAGCATCAGGTCCAGCGGCACCGCCCCACCGGTGCAGGTCATCCGGTCCCGATCGATCACGAACAGTTCGTCCACAAGGTCGATCTCCGGGAATTCCTCGCGTATAGCACCCAGATTTTCCCAATGAATGGCACAACGATAGCCACGCAGCAGCCCGGCGTCGGCCAACGCGAACGTCCCGGTGCATAACGCGCCGATCACGATCCGCTGCCGCGCCACGCGCCGCAGCGTCATCCGCAGTTTCTCACTGGTGGCGGCACGGACATCGATGCCGCCACACACGAACAGCACGTCCAGCCCTTCGGCCTCCCCCAGCGCCTCGGTCGGGTGCAGCGCCAGTCCGTTGCTTGCGGCGACCGGCGCTCCGTCCAAACTCAGCACCCGCCATGCGTAATCCTGGCACCCGGTCACCCGGTTGGCCATGCGCAACGCCTCGATCGCGTTACTGACCGCGATCAGCGAATAGTTTTTCAGCGTCAGGAACCCGAAGCGGCGTAGGCTGGCCAGGTCGCTGGCGCGTGGAGCCATCGCTCTAGCGCTCGATCACAAGGTCGCTGGTCGGACGCGCGCAGCAGATCAGGATCATGCCCTGGTCGATCTCGCGCTGGCGAATCCCGCCGTCATGCTGCATCTCCACCGTTCCGGACACCAGCTTGCATTTGCACGTCCCGCACATGCCCTTGGCGCAGGACGCCGGCAGCCGCATACCCGCGGCCCGCGCCGCCGAGAGAACGAAGGTATCGGCGCCGCATTCGATCTCGCGGCGGCTGCGCGTAAAGCTGACCGTATGCCGCGCAGCGTCCAGTGTCTCGATCTGCGCCGGAATGCCGGGCTCCTGCTCCGTCAACGCACCAAAATCGAAACTCTCGTCATGGTAACGGGCCATGTCCAGGCCGGCTTGCTCGGCCAGGGCGCGAACCGAGGCCCGGTATCCCTCCGGTCCGCACACAAAAAGCCGACGTTCGCACAGATCAGGCACTTCGCGCGCCAGCAACGGCGCGTCCAGCCGGCCCAACGCGCCTGGCCAGCGGCTATGCGGCGTGTCGCGTCCGCAAATCGCGCGCACCCGGAACGACGGCGCCTGCTCCGCCATCCACGCCAGTTCCCGCGCGAAGACAAGATCGTCGGGCGAGCGGGCGGAATGGAGAAAAACCGCGTCCACATCGAAGTGCCTGTCGATCAGCGCGCGCGCCATCGACATGACCGGCGTGATCCCGCTCCCCGCCGACAGGAAGACATATTTCTCCAGCGCCTTGTCTGGCGGGGGATCGAGCGTAAAATCTCCCATCGGGCCCAGCGCCGCGATCTCCATACCCGGCCGCAGATGATCGTGCAGCCAGTTGGAGACGGGGCCGCCGGGAACGCGTTTGACCGTGATCGCAACCGAGTCCGGCTGGGTGGGCGACGACGACAACGTGTAGCAGCGATGGATCTCCGCACCGTCGATCCTGACCGTAAAGGTCATGAATTGACCGGGCCGGTAGCGAAACCGTCTGGGCCGGGCCGCCGTCAGGACGAAGGTAGCGACATCGTGTGTCTGCTGACGCACGGCGCGGCAGACCAGCACGTCATCGGATTCCGGGTCCCAGAAAGGGGGAAGATCACATTCGCTCATCGGCGTCCCCATGTGGGCACCTGGCCCATCAACCCAGACACGCCTTCAGACGCATGCAGTACCACTCCATGAATTTCTCCACGAGCCCTTCGGTATACGGCGAATAGGGGCCAGGGATGTACGCCGGATCGCGCACCCCGCGCTGCGTCATCTCCACCAGATCGGCATCCTGCCGGTTCGTGGTGTTCCATACGCAGGTCAGGTTTTCCACGTCGTAATCCACGCCCTCGACCGCATCCTTGTGGACCAACCACTTGGTACGCACCAGCGTGCGACCTTCATCAAGCGGAATGACCGAAAAGGTCACGACATGGTCGCCCATGAAGTGGTGCCATGCGTTGGGCTGGGTCCAGAAATGCAGGCCGCCCGACGCCTTGTCGCGCAAGCCGCCCAGCGGCACCCGGCAGGCCGCCATCGTGTCCATCGTCTGGCTCTCGCCCGAGCCGTCCAGCGGCAGTCGCTCGGTACGAAACCCGGTGGGCCGGTCCTCCAGATGCTCGATCAGGCGCGAGGGCAATCCACCCGCTTCCCAACGCTCATGGGACGTCCGGCGCAGTGTGTCGTAGCGTTCGGCCTGCGCCAGTTCCTCTGCGTCCAGTTCCTCGGGCGCGAAACCGAACCCGTAGGCGAAAAGCGGAATGGTCAGTTCGGGGTGGTTGGGCATGCAGTGATAACACTCGCGGTTATTCTCCAGAACGAGCTTCCAGTTGCCGTACTCGATCAGGTCCGCCGTATGGGCGACGCGTGTGTTCTTCAGGTCATGCGGCGCGAGATACGGTTCCATCTGACGGATCACGTCGTCCATATCATCCGGCGGGTCGTCGGACAGGCAGACGAACAGCAATCCCGCCATCGACTTCAGCGCCACGGGGCGCAGCCCCAGACACGAATGATCGAACCCTTCGCCCATATGTTCGGCAAACTTCAGCCTGCCATCCAGCCCGTAGGTCCAGGCGTGATAGGGACAGACCAGATTGCCGACGATCGCCGGCCCCGGCGGCAGCAGACGTGCGCCACGATGGCGGCAGACATTGTGGAACGCGCGGATCTCGTCGTCATCGCCACGCACGATCACGACCGACGATGCACCGATATCCACGACCACGGCATCGCCAGCCTCCGCCACCTCACATTCCACGGCCACATAGAGCCAGTGCCGATGGAAGATCGCATCCATGTCCGCCGCGAAAACCTCAGGCGAGGTGTAGAACGCACTTTCCAGCGCGTGCTGTGGTCGCCGACGGTCGACCAACTGGCGAATGGCGGCGCTATCGTAGTTCGTCATGGCACAACGGTCTCCGACGGAGGGCGAAACTGAGACGTGGAGCGGGATGGATCCGCTCAGGCGGAGCTACCCTAACGATGACGTTACGATAACGATACACTACCGCACTTGCCAATTCGCGCCATGAATTTCTTCTATGTCGCCATAGAGCCAGATCGAACGCTCAGCGCCATCGCACGGATTGCGTTCCCGACCTCGCGGGTTGCGCAACGTCAGAGTGCGCACGTCGCGCGAATATGATGTTCTTGATATTCTGGACCCAAGAGCCAGAGGCGTCGTCCTGCCGATGGACGCGCCGAGAGCCTATGGGTCGCGTTCGACGCTTCAGGCCTACACGTGTGATACCGTTTAAAAATAGTCATTTGGCCGGCGCGTGGGACATCGCCCTTACGTCGGTCCTGGTGCAGGGGCTACCAACACCGCTTTTACGGCAGGCCATGCGGGCTTTCCGTCGAAGGTCGTCACACCGTCGAGCCAGGACGCCAGACTCTGCGGATGGGCACGAAGCCACGCGCGCGCCACGTCGCGCGATGCAAGATGCTGATCGTGGATCACCTGCATAAGACGGTTTTCCATGGGAATGGAAAACTTCAGATTCTTCAAAAGCCGCGTCACGTTCGGACAGGTCGTATCATAACCGGCCCGGATCACGCTTCGAACGCTCGCGCCGTGATCCGGCCCGAAATAGGCGTCGCCTCCGGTCAGATAATGCATCTGAAAGCGCTGGTTCATCGGATGCGGCTCCCACCCCATGAATACGATCGGCCGATGGCTGTCGATATCTCTTTGCACCTGACTGAGCATGCCCTGCTCGCTGCTTTCAATCAGGCGGAAGCGCCCCAAACCCAAGTCATTGTGCGTGATAGCCGACAGAACCTTCACATTCCCGCTGTTCCCGGCCTCAAGCCCATAGATCACGTAGCCCAGTCGCGCGCCAAAACGTGAGATGTCTCGAAAATCATGCAACCCCGCCTTCCATGTCTCATCCGGCACGGCCAGCGTGTAGTGCGCATCCGCCAGATTGGTGGCCAGCAGACGCAAACTCCCGTCCGCCAGATACGGGGCGATCGCGCGCTCCCCCGCGGGCTTCCAGGCCCCCAGAAAGGCGTCGATCTTGCCTGACTGCATACTGACATAGGCCAGCGATACCGTTACCAGGGGTGTGTCCGCGTGATAGCCCAGCATGTCCAGAAGTTCAGCCGCGATACCGGTTGCGACCGCGTTGTCGGTCCAGCCGGCTTCCGCGATCCTCACCGTGCCACACGACGGCGTCTCAGCCATCGCGCACACCGGCACGACTGTCATGCACAGCGCCGCCAACGCGGAGATGCCGCGACAGATGCTCACAACAGTGTCCGTGGGATACTCTCCCGCCATTCCCGTCTGGCAAATACGTCGCCGTGGTCCAGAACCGTCAACACACCCGCGAGATGGAAATGATGTGCGTCAGACGTCATCTCGGTCCGTGTCTCAATCCGCGCGTCACACTCCGGCCGCGAGAGCCGGAGAGATTGCGTCAGCACGTAACGCGCCGACAGCGGGTCATCGTCTCGAATGGTTAACTCACGGCGCAGGGAATGTGCCATGACCGTGTCCGTCTCATCAAATTTCTGTACACCTTCACCAAAGACGCCCCCTACCGCATCGGTCACGTAGGTCGAAACGCCGGACACCGCATCGAAGGCAAAGTGCCGTTGCAAGCGTCCGGCCTCCAGTTGCGTCACTGGTGTCACGGGGCCATGCACCGGCGGGTCGAACACGACCGCTCTCTCCTGTTCTGGCGGGGTCGTCCGGCAGGGGAGTGTCAGAATGGAACCCGCCGGGCGGAGCATCAGTGTCGCGACCTGTGGTGCCGGCCAGATCATCGGCCAGTAGGTTGTTCCAAGGGCCACGCGAATACGGTGTCCGGCCGCAAAGCGGTGTCCGCACGCGCTTAACGTCACGGTGACCGGAACAAGGCGACCAGGCTCCATCGGGGCAGGCGTCGCATGTCCATTACGATGGGTCAGGTTCAACACCTGATACGACACGCGTTCGGCACGCCCATCGGGCGCGACATCGGACAGCCGCACCACCAATGTCGCGACAGGCTGGTCACTGCACAACTCGACCCGGAGGGTCGGCACCCCGAGCACCTCGCAAGTCTGGGCCAGGGGTCCGGTTTGAAACACGGTCGCAAAACCATCGTCGAGACGTTGATCAAGCGGCATTTCACCACGGCAACCCGTGCCCATCCACTCGCCACCGGCCCGTCCGTGGCTTTGGGGCGTGCAGATACGTAGCAGCGTTTCACTGTGGTCCGGCTGGCCCAGCCCGCCGTCACCGCGAAGCGACCAGTCGCGGTGTTCAATCATCGATGACGGCCACGAGCCTTCCGATACCCAGCGGCCAGAGGCCTCGGCCCGCGTGGCATCCGGCGGCATCGGGTCCTGAAGAAAGGCACGCACGGCCGGCATGTCCGTGACGTCCCCGCCGGTGTCTTTCAACCATCGGTCCCACCACCGCGTGACGTCCTGGAGAAAGCCGATGGCGGGTCCGGGCACGCCATCCTGTGGGTAGACATGTCCCCACGGCCCGATAATCGCCTGACGCGGCACGGTCAGACCTTCCAGAAGTCGCGGCACCGCATTGGTATAGCTGTCGACCCAACCGCCGACGATCAGGACAGGGCAGACGATGGCGCTGTAGTCCTCACGCACCGAGCCGTGTCGCCAGTAGGCATCGTACGACTGGTGCCCAGCCCAGACGGCGGGGAAGAACGGCATGGCATCGATCCGCGCACGCCAGATGGCACGCCAGTCGTCACCCGCTATCGCCGGATCGGGCGGTCGGCCCTGATAGGCCAGCATGATGCTGCCCCACCAGAGATTGTCGTTGAGAAGACAACCACCCATAAAATGAATATCGTCAGCAAAGCGGTCATCCGTTGAATAGGCCGTCACGATGGCGCGCAAGGCCGCCGGCCGCCGTGCCGCCACCTGTAACGCATTGAACCCGCCCCAGGATTTACCCATCATACCGACCGCGCCGCTGCACCACGGCTGGCGTGCGATCCAGTCGATCACCTCCAGCGCGTCATCCTGTTCCTGTCGCAGGTACTCGTCGGCGAGATGGCCGTCCGATTCACCGCTGCCGCGCATGTCCACGCGGATCGCGGCATATCCGTTCTGCGCAAAGTAGCCGTGCATAGGCTCATCGCGCGCACGTGTACCGTCACCCTTGCGATAGGGGATATATTCCATAATCGCGGGCACACGCTGCTCATATGCCGTACGTGGCAGCCAGAGCCGCGCGCCCAGGCGACATCCGTCCGATAGCGTAATCCACAGGTGCTCCTGGACATCAAACTCAGCGCTCATGTCATTTCCATTCCGTTTTGATGTCATAACACGCTTCGCGATCACGTTTCATCGTCGCCAGCGAGAGACCCGCCACACCGGCAACCGTGGTCATCACGATCACCAGCCAGTACGATGACACCGGCAGGCGGCCCCACAGTACCCCGATCCAACCGCTGGCAAGGTTGCCGACAAAAATCGTCAGGTACCACACCGCCATCCCCATCCCCGCGCGTCCCGGCGCGGCGGCCGTAGCAAACACATCCATGGCGGCGGGACTGAACAGGAGATCCCCCGCCTCCCACAGAGCCAGATAAAAGACGATCCCGATGACCGGCGGCGGCGCCGGTCCCGTGAAGGCGAACAGCCACAGGATTGCCTGAGCCAGAAGAATGACCGTCGCGCCCCAGACGATCTTACGAGCCGCCGAAACCTCTCGCCCCTGCCGGGCCTGAACACGCCAGACGCGTAGCAAGACAGGCGTGCCGAGCAGGACGACTAACGGAGGGATGGCCTGCAGCCAAGCCTGTCCGATTCCGCCCGGACGACCCGACAGCCACCGCATGAGTCCATTGGCCTGCTGTTCGTAACTCACCCATACAAGGGCGCACGCCGCCGCCAGCAGCCATATGTTCACTGAACGGCCGCCGCCCGCGGCGACCGCCATGCGCGGGACGGTCTGCCGCGGCAAACAGCGCCGCCCCGCGCAGTACGTCGCCAACGCCAGCACCATGCCAACCGAGGTCGCCCCGAACGCGAGCCCCCAAGTATAACGCAGGGCCAACCCGGCGCACACAAATGGCGCAAGGGCCGCCCCTATGTTGATACCCACATAGAATAATGAAAAACCGCGCGACAGACGCGGGTCGTCCTCCGGATACAGATCGACGACGCGGGCGGCTATGTTGCCCTTCAGCCCCCCTGTACCCAGCACAATCAGTACCAGCGCCAGCAGAAACCACGTCGACGTCGTCAGCATCAGATGGCCCAGAACGATCAACGCGCCCCCGGCGATCACCACGGCATCCCGGCTGAAAAAGCGATCTGCCAGATACCCTCCGAGCAGCGGGGTGAAGTACACCAAACCCGAATACAGACCGTACAGTTCGGACACCAATGCCCCTTTATCGGTCACCGGATCGAGCCCCAGAAAACCGGACAAAACGCCAAGCCCTTCGACGGCGTCGACGGGCTGCACGAGAACGACATGCGTCATGTACACAACCAGCAGTGCGCGCATTCCGTAGAACGAGAACCGCTCCCACAGCTCGACAAAGCAGAGCACAAACAGGCCCGGCGGATAAGTTCGAAACCGAGTGCGCGCCAGCGTTGACACCCGATCAATAACCGTCGCTGCGCAGAGGCTCGACGTGACACGCAACAAGCGTGTTCCATCGCCGTCCTCCAAAACAGGAATCAGGTTTGGAACGAGATTCTCGGTTCACCATATCCGCGAGTATCGACGACGCAAAGGCCGCGTGTTGACGTTTGATCGCCCGCGAAAGAGCAAAACCCTCCGGCCTTCCACGAAACAAGGCGTCCGAGGCAGCTCTGCCCGTGCTGCTCAACCTGCTGCCAGACAATGTAAAGCGCGCCGACCTCTTCGGAAATCGCGTGCCCCAGACGGGCGCAACGCGATTGTTCATGGAGAGACGTGTCCCTCCCGCCTTCGAACACGTCCCTCCACGCAGACATGGCGGCGGCCCATGAACACAGGCCTGTCGGGCGGCCGCCAGCGCAAGGGTTGACGGTAAAGCCTCGTCTGCCACGCGACCCTCCCCCACTTTCATTGCGATTTCATAATAGAAGCCGAACGGGGGCATCGGTCAACCACGGCTGGTTACGGCCATATCCTCACACTCCCACGATACAGGCGTCGCGCGACCCAAGGGTCTTGGCCAGCCGCCCGCGTGTCCCGGACGGACTCTCACCATAATATGTGCGATAAGCACGTGAAAATGCGGGCAAGGAACCAAAACCGGCTGCGGTGGCGATATCGACCATGCTGGCCCGCGTCTCGATGACGTGCCGTCGGGCCGCATTCAGGCGCAGCGCCAGATAATGCTGTTGCGGTGTTACGCCCAATCCCCGCACAAACAATGCCCGCAAGTGTCGGGCACCGATACCCGCGGCGCGCGCAAGAGTCTCCATCTTTAACGGCGTATCAATGCTCTCCTGCATCATATGCACCGCAAGCGTGACCCGTCGATCGATACCTGCAGCAAGCACCGTATCGCCGCTCGTCGGCGCACTGTCCTGATAAAGAAACAAACGTGAAACCTCGAGCGCGAGCGTGTGACCGTGCTGCCGGCGGATCAGCTCGAGCATCAGTTCGAGCGTCGGAAACAGGCCTCCGGCCATATGGCGCTTGTCGTCAATCACATACCGTTCCGCACTGACGGTCACACGCGGGAAGCGCAGAGCAAAAGTCTCTCGATCCTCCCAATGCACGGGGGCTGTGTGCTCGTTGAGCAGCCCCGCAGCCGCCAGCAGCCACACACCGGATTCGATGCCCGCGATGACAGGCCGGTACCGTGCAGCGCGCGAAAGAGACGCGGGCAGCGTCGGACCTGCATTGGCTTCCCAATCATAGCTCGCCAATACATAGAGTGGGTTAGCACATTGTCCGGGATCGAACGCTCCATCCACAGCCACGGGAACACGACTGCCGTTTTCCACGGAATCTCCAGACGGCGAGAACAGCCGCCAGCGATAGAGCGGCCGCCCTGCAATGCGATTAGCCGCACGCAGAGGCTCGATCACAGCCGCCACAAGAAACAGCGTGGTGCCGGGCACGACCAGCACATCGATCTCCAGGGCGGGGTCGTTGCTACATCGTCGCATTTTTGCCGATCGTGCAAAGTTTCGATCCGTTTATGATAATCGCTCGACCAGCGATTATCGTCAATCTCGTCCTCGCGAACCGCTTGGAGCCTCGACGATGCCATTGGCCATGAACCGCGATGTTTTCATCACCTGCGCCGTCACGGGGTCGGGCGACACAACCGGCAAGTCCCCTCATGTTCCGATCACGCCAGCCCAGATCGCCGCGTCAGCGATCGATGCCGCGAAAGCCGGTGCAGCCGTCGTGCACTGCCACGTCCGCAATCCGGAGACGGGCGCGCCATCTCGACGCACAGATCTTTACCGTGAACTGACCGATCGTATCCGCAGCGCGGACGTGGACGTTGTCCTCAATTTGACCGCCGGAATGGGTGGAGACCTCGTCTTCGGCGACGTGGAAGCTCCCGTGCCATTCAATCCGGACTGCACCGACATGGCGGGAGCCACCGAGCGTGTCGAGCCCATTGCGGCATGCCTGCCCGAGATCTGTACGCTGGATTGCGGCACGATGAATTTCTCGCTCGGCGACTATGTGATGACCAACACCCCATCGATGCTCCGCGCCATGGCGCGGAAAATGACGGCACTGGGTGTTAGGCCGGAGATCGAGGCCTTCGACACAGGACATCTGTGGTTTGCAAAGCAGCTCGTCGCAGAAGGATTGATCGAAGATCCGGTTATGGTGCAGCTCTGCATGGGCGTTCCATGGGGCGCACCCGACGACCTCAACACATTCATGGCCATGGTCAATAACGTGCCCTCGAACTGGACATTTTCCGCATTCTCGATCGGCCGCAATGCTATGGCCTATCCCGCAGCCGCGGCCCTGGCCGGGGGCAACGTGCGTGTCGGCCTCGAGGATAACCTCTACATCGCGCGAGGGCAGCTCGCAACGAATGCACAGCTGGTTGAAAAGGCAGCGACCGTCGTTACCGCGATGGGCGCACGCCTTCTGTCCCCTGCCGAAGTTCGCGAAAAACTGAAACTCATCAAACGCTGAAAGCCTCTTTCCATGCTCAAAGGAGTTTCGAGCGTTGCCTGCGTCGGCGGCGGTGTGATTGGTGGCGGCTGGATCGCGCGCTTCCTTCTTTCCGGCCTGAACGTACGGGTCTACGACCCGCACCCTGAAGCCAAGCGCATCGTGGGCGAAGTGCTCTCCAATGCCGACCGCGCCTACGGCCTCCTGACAATGGCACCGCTGCCCCCCCGGGGCACGCTGACGTTCTGCACAACGCTCCAGGACGCCGTGGCGGATGCCGACTGGATCCAGGAAAGCGTTCCCGAACGCCTCGACCTGAAAAAACGTGTGCTCGCCGACATCGACGCCGCCGCACGACCCGAGGCCCTGATCGGTTCCTCGACCTCCGGCCTTCTGCCCAGCGACCTGCAAACTGGTCTCACCCGTCCCGAACGACTGTTTGTGGCGCACCCGTATAATCCTGTGTATTTGCTGCCGTTGGTCGAATTGGTCGGCGGCAGATCGACGGCGCCCGAGACACTCGTGAACGCGAAAGCGATACTCGAATCAATCGGGATGAAAGGTGTGGTGATCGACAAGGAAATCGAGGCCTTTGTCGGCGATCGCCTTCTGGAAGCCCTCTGGCGTGAAGCCCTGTGGTTGATCAAGGACGGGATTTGCGACACAGAAACACTTGATGACGTCATCCGGTATTCCTTCGGTCTACGCTGGGCGCAGATGGGTTTGTTCGAGACCTACCGCATCGCGGGGGGCGAAGCGGGGATGCGACATTTCCTTGGTCAGTTTGGCCCCTGCCTGTCATTGCCCTGGACAAAGCTGACCGATGTCGTCGATCTTGACGAGGCGCTGATCGAAAGGATCGGTGTACAGTCAGATTCACAGGCCGCGGGGCGCTCGATCCGGGATCTGGAGCGCATTCGCGATGAGAATCTCGTGGGGATTCTACACGCGCTTCAGGCTGGAGATGCCGGTGCCGGATGGGGCGCGGGCAAACTCCTGACAGATTTTGAACAGAAACTCTGGTCACGGGCCACCCCACCCACTATCGATCTCGAGGCAGCGACGCCATTGCGGCTGATCGATACACGCGTCAACGCGGCATGGGTCGATTATAATGGTCATATGACCGAGCATCGCTACCTTCAGGTGTTCGGTGACACAACGGATGCCCTTCTGCGACTTATCGGCGTCGATATGGCCTATATCGAGCAGGGCCACAGTTACTATACCGTCGAAACACATCTCCGGCATCTGGGGGAGGCGAAACTCGGGCAGAGCCTGTATACGACCCTTCAGATCCTCTCGTATGATTCAAAGCGTTTGCACTTCTTTACGCATATCTATGATCTTGCAACGCAGTGCGTCATAGCAACGGCGGAACAGATGTTACTGCACGTCGATATGGTCAGCGGCCGTACATGCCCGGCCGCGGACGAGGTCTTGGCGCGCCTTGCTCCACTCGCGCAACGACACGCCGTCATAGCAACACCGGAAGGCGCTGGCCGACACGTCGGACAGAAGGCGCGGCAGTGATGTCAGCTCGTTCTCAGGCGCGTGATCGCCACATTTTTAATCGAAACCTATTACGTCATAAGGTTTCCTATCGAACTACAGAACAACAACCCGCCCCACGTCGTTTCTGTCATGAGGGATGTCGCAATCCTTATATCACGTGTTGGCACGGACATACCTAATACATATCGTTTCGACACAACAACAGTCACGCGTGCAAGCATGACGGCCACGTTGCGAGGCCGCGTCATGACCATACGGGTGCTCGGGTCACGAGGCGCGCTTGCCGTCCCCGGTTCTTCAGGAGCTACTTTACGATGCGCGACGTTTCCGCACTTCAGCGCTTTCTGGTGACGACGATCCTTGTGACCGGCTGCCATTCGGCGATGGCTGCCACGGCGGTCAAGCCGCCTACGCACACCAGGGCGACAACCGCACGCACACCAGGAATACGCAAAGTCCCTTCGACCATCGGGACGCCCCCCCCAAGCGTCCGCGCCACCACCCCGCGCGCCGAGGAACTGGGCGTCGTCGGGCATCGTCTCGAACACGGTGCCCAGCAGGTGATCACGTCGGAAATGATGGCGCGGGCCGTTCCTGGCACGAACCCGCTCAAGGTACTGGCGCAGATGCCAGGGGCCATGTTCCAGTCTGATGACCCGCAGGGTTACGACACCTGGTCAAACCAGTTCTACATGCATGGCTTTTTGCAGAACCAGATTGGCATGACACTCGACGGGATACCGTTGGGCGATCAGGAATTCCACTCCTACAATGGGCTTAACTCCGCCCTCGCGATTTCCTCGGAGAATGTTGGGCGCCTCAACGTGTCCAACGGTGCCGGCGCGGAATCTATTGCCAGCACAAGTAATCTTGGCGGTTCCGTTGAGTATGTTTCATCAGACCCGAAGAAGAAGATGGGTGCTACGATTGCGCAGACTTTCGGCAGCAACACCACGATGCATACGTATGCCCGTTTCGACAGTGGCATTCTCAACAAGAGTGGCACCCGTTTTTACGCGTCCTACGCCCGCAATGATGCCCACAAATGGAAAGGCGGCGCGGATCAGTTTGCCCAGCAGGTAAACATCAAGCTTCTACAACCGATCGGGCATGACAGTCGCATCTCGGCTTTCTTCGACTGGGCAGATCTCGAGGTTTATAACTATCAGGATATGTCGTTCGATATTCTCAAAAACGGCGGTTACAATATCGATAATTTCGTCGGTACACGGAACGGTTACGCGAAAGCCTATCGCTCCGCCCTCTCCCTGAACGGACTACCGGGAGGCTCGCTCCCCGCAGGCTATTCCAAGATGTCGGATCCGTGGGACGCCTCCTATTACGACGGCGGAACTCTCGAGCAGGACTATCTCGGCGGTGTCAATGCCGACCTGGCCCTGACCGACAAGCTACGCTGGAAGAGCGTCGTATATGGGCATGGACAATACAGCCGCGGCATCTGGTCCAATCCGTACGTCGCATCCCCCAACGGAGCGCCTCTGATGGAACAGATGACAATCACCCATACGCAGAGATTTGGTTTCACCAGTGCGCTGGAATACACGATCGCGCACAATCATCTGAGCGCGGGCGTCTGGTACGAAAACTATAACACCGACATCGGGCGCTATGCCTTCGAACAGCCGCTGCTGGGGGAAGGCACGCCAGTCAATCCCATGGGTTCGCTCGCGGCCCCCTTTGCCACACTGTGGCGGCAGAGCTTCAACTCCAACAGCTTCACGGCCTTCGTGCAGGACACATATAATGTCCTTCCCAACGTCGCGCTGCATTTCGGTTTCAAGTCTCTTCTGCAGACCGTCCGCGCCACGGAAACGGCCAATCTGGAATCCTACACCGGCACCGCGGCCCTAACCTCCGGCTCCATGACAACCGCGCGCGCCTTCCTGCCACACGTCAGCGGTGACTGGCACTTCCTGAAGCATCACGAACTTTACTTTGATCTTGCGGAAAATGTGAAGTCCTACCCGACGGCGGGATGGAATCAGGGCGCATCGCCGTTCTCGGTCTCCCAGACGGTCTTCAATCAGATCAGGCACACACTGCAACCCGAAACGGACTGGAACTACGGCGTCGGTTATCGTTTCACGCAGCGCTATATGCTGGCGTCACTGTACGGCTACCACACCAACTTCAAAAACCGGCTGCAGCAGGTTACATCGGGCTCGATCGTCAACCCGATCTCAACGGTCGCCAACGTCGGTGGCGTGACCATGAATGGTGTCGACGCCGGCCTGACATTGATGCCCATCGAGGGCCTCGCGCTCTACAACAGTGTCAGCTACAACCATGCCACCTATGACGACAACCTGACCGAAGCGGGCACGACCTACCATCTGCGCAGCCAGCAGATCGTGTCCTATCCCCGCTTCATGTATAAGGCCAGCCTGTCATATCGCTGGCATGAATTCGATGCCCACCTTGACACCCAGTATATGGGCAAGCGCAACTTCAGCTACACCGGTGACACGAAAGTCCCCGCCTACTGGATCGAGACATTCGGCGCCCGCTGGCAAGCCGGCCAGATGGCGAAATATAACCGTCACCTTGCGTTTCTTCATAACCTGACCCTGGAATTCAACATCTATAACCTGACCAACACGAAATACATCGCCACGATGGGCGAAAACGGCCTACCAATGAGCGGCGACTATCAGTCCTTTCTGGTGGGAGCGCCGCGCCAGTTCTTTGGAACGGTCAAGATGGAGTTCTAGTCGAGATGCAGCAGGGTTCATGACAGGTATTACACGGCGTCCATTGTTGATGGGGGCGGCAGCCGCCCTCATGCCCTCGCTGTCTCACGCGCAGAACGACGCACCGATCGCCCCGGCGCTCAACGACCCGGAGATCCAGATCACAGAGAATATCTGGATCGAGATGCCAGACGGCGCACGTCTCGCCGCACGTCTGTTTCTGCCGAGAAGCGCCCAACACCAGCCGGTGGGCACCGTTCTGGAATATCTCCCCTATCGAAAGCGGGACGGATATCGCTATCGGGATGATGTGGCCGGAGCGTTTTTCGCCACACATGGCATCGCCTTTATCCGTGTCGACATACGCGGGACCGGGGACTCCGACGGCGCGATCGAGGACGAATATCGTCCGGACGAACAGAACGATGCCGTGCACGTCATCCAGTGGATCGCCACACAAGTGTGGTGCAATGGAAACGTGGGCATGCGCGGGATTTCCTATGGCTCGTTCACCGGTTTACAGGCCGCCGCCAAACGGCTTCCGGCGCTCAAAGCCATCGTGTCGGCCTGCGGTACGGAGCTACGCTACGTCGACGACATCCATTACCGTGGCGGATGCCTTCTGCAAGCCCAGTTCGACTGGGGCATGGAGTGGCAGGTCATCATGCGCGCGCCACCAGACCCTGCGATCGTCGGCGAAGAACGCTGGCGTCACATGTGGCAGCAGCGACTGGACGCCACGCGCCCGGTTTCAATCGACTGGACCGGCCACCAGCGCCTCGACGACACATGGGCCTATGGGTCCGTCGAAGACGACACGGCGATCAGGTGCCCGATCTATCACGTGGCTGGCATGCTTGATTGCTATGTCGACTCCGCCCCCCGATTGATGGAACGGATGCCCGATGTGCCGCAAAAGGCGCTCATTGGTCCATGGACCCACAAATGGCCCGGCTACCCCGACCCGCCAGGCCACAGCGGGCCACCCAGTGCCGCCGCCAATGGCGTGCCTGGCCCGGGTCTGGACTGGTTGCCTGAGGAGGCGCGCTGGTGGCGTCACTGGCTGGCGGGCGAGGCCAACGGTGTCATGGACGGACCGCGTCTGTGGACGTTCCAGGCGACAGCGACACCGGGAGAAGAGTTCCCCCGCGACACCCCCGGCCGTTGGGTCGGTCAGGAGCATTGGCCGTCCGAAGCCGTCGGACATACGACCCATTACCTGCAGAAAGGGCATCTGAAGCCGCAGCCTGCGGAGCGCGAACGCCTGTCGTGTCCGCAAAGCCTGCTGGTCGGATTTTCAACGCCCACAACCTACAGCAGCGGCGATCCCCTGAGCTGGTGGCGGGAACAATCGGGGGATGACGAACTCTCGCTGACCTTTGACGGGGCGCTTCTGACCGAGCCACTCGATCTTCTGGGTCAGCCGACATTTCATCTGCGCGTTCGTGCTGATCGGCCTGTCGCGAAGGTTTTTGCGCGCCTTACAGAAGTCACACCGGACGGGCAGTCGAACCTCATCAGTTATGCCATTCTCAACCTGACCCATCGTGACAGCGATCGCGCGCCGGCACCTCTGCAACCGGGACGCGATTACGACGTCATCCTGAAAGGTGTGTTCTGCTGCCGCCGTATCCTGCCGGGAAACCGGCTCCGCGTGGCCATCAGCGAATCCTGGTGGCCCGTGACATGGCCATCGCCCGAAACGGTCACTCTGGAAATTACAACCGGAGCATCTCATGTGACGCTCCCCGTCATGCACGATGCGGTCGACACATCAATGCCGATCCGACAACTCGACCGGCGCTATGACCAGTCAGGACTGCCAGGGCCGCCGTATCATGACCGTCTGGCACATGTCCGGGTCGAGGGCACACACGGACGACGCGTGTTTACGCTCGAGACCGGCAGCACGCACCCCGAGGAAACCCCCATCGCCGGATTGGACACGCGTATGGGCGAGGCGGCCCGATCCCGACGCGCCATTCGCGAGGACGATCCCAACAGCGCGGAAATGGAGGCCGAATATATCACGACCTATCAGAAACCCGGCTGGGATATTCGCCTCCGTGCATGGTCGCTGACAACCTCGACGCCCACCCACTTCCTCTGTCGCGAAACCTTCGACGCGTGGGAAAATGGCAAACACGTCTTCTCCCGCTCGTGGCAGCGACGTCTCCCGCGCGATCTGGTCTAGGGGCACATGACCCAAACTCCGCTAATTTTTAAAATCGCGATCTTTCTGTTCTGTCTACTTGTCCCGTGGACAGGTTCCCGTGCGTCGACGGAACTGGAACGTTATGACGCCAGCCGGCAGACGATCGTCCTGCCGAATGGTGAACGGCTCGCGTTTATCGATCGCGGTCCCCGCGACGGCACACCAGTCGTCCTGATCCATGGCTACACCGACAGTGCCCGTGACTGGTTTCCGCTCGTCCCCGCGTTGCCGGCGCATTATCGCTTAATTATTCCCGATCTGCGTGGGCATGGAGCATCAAGCAAACCCGACTGCTGCTACACGCTCGTGGATTTTGCGTACGACATTAAACTTCTGCTCGATCATCTTGGTATCGCCCGCGCGGATATCGTCGGACACTCGTTGGGCAGTCTGGTCACGCAGAGCCTTGCCGAAAACTGGCCCGACCGCGTCCATCGCGTCGTCCTCATTTCTTCAAGTGGTGGCCTCAAGGCATGTCCATCGGATAAAGAACGGCAAGAACGCGGTTCCGCGATGGATTTCCGAACCCCAATTCTCCAGTTGCACGACCCGATTGATCCAAACTCTCCGTTCATGAAAATGTGGTGGTCATCGCCAACGCCTGTCGATGCGGAATTTCTGAGACGGCAGAGGGTCGATTCCGCGCATATGCCGGCCCGTGTGTGGCTTGCGGTTCTGGATCAGGGCCTCAGCGGGTTAGACCTTCAGGCAGGCCTGCCCCGGTTGAAAGCACCGACATTGCTGATCTGGGGGGAAAAGGATCCGATTATGACGCCGGAAATGCGCGGAACCCTCGTCGCTGGATTGCCCTCCGCACAGGTCGTGACATTTGCCGGCCTCGGGCATAATGCGTTTTGGGAAAAGCCTGCGAATGTCGCCAGTACGATCGCGTCATTTCTGTCTCATACACTGTGAACCAGCGGGGCTGTGGCCATTTGCCCGCGCTTGGCACGCCCCGGCGGATAACCAAAATGTCGCCTGAACTGCCTTGAAAAATGCGCCGGGCTGTCGAAGCCTGCCGCCAAGGCCGCCTGCGTGACCGTCAGACGGCTGTCCACCAGCAACTGCCGCGCACGCTCCAGACGCAGCCCGGTGTAATAACCTTTCGGGGTGCCGCCGGGGTGGTCACGCCACAGGCGCTCCAACTGACGCAGTGACACCCCTGCCCGCGCGGCCACCACATCCATTGCCAGCGGCGGGGACAGGTTTTCCTCCATCATAGCCGCGGCGCGCCCGACCGATGGGTGTCGCATCAACGATCTTCGCTGATGTATGTCGCGTTGCGCATGGTCGCCGGACCGGCGTGCCGACAGCAACAGTTGATCGGCGACCAGACGCGCCGTCGCCGCCCCAACGCGCTCTTCGATCAGATGGAGCATCATATCCATCACGGCCACACCACCGGCGCAGGTCAGGCGATCGCGATCGATCTCAAACAGTGTGTCTCGGACATCGATTTCGGGAAATTCTTCACAGAATGCCGGCAATGACTCCCAATGTACGGTGACGCGCCGCCCTCCCAACAGTCCGGCGCGGGCCAGCACAAAGGCGCCTGTATCAAAGGCCCCCAGACGCACCCCATGCCGGGCGCAACGCCTCAACAGATTCTGCGCCCTGCGAGTGACGCTTGCTTCCTGATCGTAGCTGGCCACGACAAACAGCACGGCGAGTGGCCCGACCGCATCGAGCGACGCCTCGGTCGCGATGATCAAACCGTTCGATGCCTGAACGCTGCCTCCGTCCAGCGACACACATGACCACGTGATCCCCGGAACACCCAGACGCGTTGCGACGCGCAGGGTATCGATCGCCGCACTGAGTTCGAGCAGCGAGAAGCCGGGCAACAGGAGAAAGGCGATGCGTCTGGATAACGTCATGGACACCCCGCACGTCGAAAAACGACATATCTTCGTCGTTTAAGAGCATAGAGCACGGCCAGGACGATCTACAATGACAACGGAACGATTTCGAAAAGAGACCGATAATGACGCTCTCGCTCGATACGAGTGGCCGCCTTGTCGCAACCACGCCCGATGGTCAGGCAACAACACTGCATCCGTTATGGCTGCGCGAGCGCCTGCCGGATGCACGCATACTCGACGAACGCACTGGACAGCGGCTGATCGAGGCCGCTGATCTCGCCTGCGACCTTACGATCATGCACGTGGACGACGACCACACCGTGACATTTTCGGACGGCTTTACAGCTACCCTAGCCGACGATTGGATCGCACGGATATTGGCCCGACCACCCAGGCGTGATCGGAACCTCTGGGATGGCACATTGTGCGACATTCCCTACCACGACTATACAGAGCTTCGGAAAAGCGACTCTTCTCTGGGTACATTCCTCGATACCGTGGAGGACTACGGCTTTGCGATTGTGCGTGGCGTGTCCACGGAAATCGATGGCGCTCTGGACGTCGCGCAACGGATCGGGCCGATCCGTATCACCAATTGGGGCGGGCTGGCGGACGTGAAAGCCATCGCCGGCGCCTACGACCTGACGATGACGCCGCGTCACCTGGAGCCTCACAGTGACAATCCATATCGGCACCCGGTGCCCGGCTACATTCTGCTGCACTGCCTGCGCAATGACGCTGACGGTGGCGCGTCTACCCTTGTGGACGGTTTCGCGGCCGCAAGCGTGCTGCGAGAACGGGATCCGGAAGCTTTTACGACCCTGACCTCCACCCCCGTCGCGTTTCGTTATGCCGATGGCAACACGATTCTCGAAAACCACGGCACGTTGATCGCCACCGATCATCAGGGCGACGTCGTTCAGATCCGGTTTTCAAATCGTACGGAAATGATCGGATGGATGCCGCCAGAGCAGCTCGACGCCTATTATCGCGCGCGTGAGGCGTTCTGGCGCCTGATCGAGCCGGCATCGCCCCTGACACTCAGACTTACTCTGCAACCCGGCGACCTTCTGATGATGGACAATTACCGGCTTCTGCACGGCCGCACCGGCTTCCGGCTGGGTACCGGGATGCGTCATATGCGCCAATGCTACATGGATCGCGATGTGGTCGGCAGCCGCCGCAAGGTCTTATCCCGCCAGATCACGAGCTGAGGAAAGCGCCCATGTTTCGAAGCTTCGACGAAAGCACGGCGGATGACTGGGTGCCGATCGGCGTAAAATTCGACGCCTTTCAGGGCGAGATCACCAGTCACATCATTGGTGCCCTGAAACTGCTGGCGACCCTCGACCTCGGCTACCCGATCGACAGGTATCAACACAGCCTGCAAACCGCGACGCGCGCCCTCCGCGACGGTGCCGACGACGAGACGCTGGTCTGCGCGCTTTTGCACGATGTGGGCGACGCACTGGCGCCGACCAACCACGGGGCATTCGCCGCAACCATGCTCGCGCCTTATATCTCGCCCGATAATGCCTGGATGGTTGAAAACCACGAGGCTTTCCAGGGCTATTACTATGCACAGTATTTCGGTGGCGACCCCAATGCGCGGGCGGCCTTTCGCGGCCATCCGGCGTTCGAGCGCACCGTACGCTTTACCGACACGTGGGATCAGAAAGCTTTCGATTCCGGCTATGACACCTTGCCGCTAGACGCTTTTATCCCGGCCCTGAACCGCATCTTTTCCCGTCCCGCATGGGGCCCACATTCAAAGGCTGGAGCGTAGGATCGTGAACATGATCGAAGACCTCATCATCGACTGGCGCCGTTTCGAGAGCAACGAGAGCATCGGGCATGCCGTACGGACCGCCGACGACGTTGCCGTGGACTGGAGCGACGGTCGACGGAGCGTGTTCAACCGTTTCTGGCTGCGGGATAACTGCCCGTGTGCACGCTGCGTGCTTCCTTTGACCCGGGAGCAGGTTTTCGAAATCATTGATGCGCCAGATGAGCTCACCCCGAGTGACGTGCACTGCGATGACGCAGGACGACTGGACGTCGTGTGGTCCGACGGCCATCACAGCCGTTATCTGCCGGGCTGGCTCCGCGCGCATGCCACAGACGCGACCTCCCGTGCCGAGCGCCGCGCACAGCATCCTCGTTCGATCATCTGGGGGGCTGAACACGCCGATCGGCTTCAGACCTTTGACCATGACGCCCTGATGACCGATGACGTGGCTCTCCTGGCATGGCTCGAGTCATTGCGTGATACCGGCATGACATTGGTGCGCGGTGTACCGGATCAAGCCGAAGCACTTCTCGGACCGGCGCACCGCATTTCGCATATTCGCGAGACGAATTTCGGTCGCGTTTTCGACGTCCGTTCCAAACCGTCGCCGGACAGTGCCGCCTACACCTCTGTCAACCTGCCGCCCCATACCGATCTACCGACACGCGAACTCCAACCCGGGCTGCAATTCCTGCATTGCCTTGTCAACGATGCCACAGGTGGTGAGAGTATCTTCGTAGACGGCTTTGCCATCGCCGATGCGATGCGGCGCGAACGCCCTGCGTGTTTCGCAACGATCACCACCGTGCCAATAGCGTTCTGGAATCGTGACGACCGGACGGATTATCGCTGGTCGGCACCGGTCATCGCGCTGGATGCGCACGGTGACGTCAGCGAAGTACGCTTTGCCAACTTTCTGCGGGGACCGATCGAGGCAGAGGAAGGCGAAATGCCCGCCATCTACGATGCCCTTCGTTTATTTCAGGCCATGACGCGCGAAGCCCGCTTCCGTATCGAGCGCCGTCTGGCGCCCGGAGACATGTGGGTATTCGACAACCGCCGTGTCATGCATGCGCGTCGCGAATTCGATCCCCAAAGTGGCGCACGTCACCTACAGGGCACCTATGTCGACCGAGACGAAATGATGTCGCGGATCCGCGTCCTGACGCGTCAGGTGGCATAGGCCGTTGCGCAAAACCACATATCGGCGACAGACGGGAGCGGCTCTGCGAGACATTACGCCCGGTATATGGCCGGAGTGCCCCCACTCAACGCCCACTCTGGAGCGTGACAGGAGGGGCGACCTGTGATTCAGCCTTTCCATGGGTGACGAGCTTCGCATCAACATCCGCCCGCAGGCTTTCCAGCACTTTGCCGCGTCGGCGGATCGCCTCATGACGGTCCCGCGTTTGTGTGGAGCGCACCCGTTTCCTGCAGGACCGCCGACCGGGTGCCATACGCTCGTCCGACATCCACCCAGCGCTCACGCGGGATCGACACTCGCGCCGCGTAGGTTTTCCTGCCCGTAAGCCTCAGTCCATGCGTCTCTTCAGAGACCTTCCGTGTTACAGACAGACTACTGACGGACCACTACTGACGCGGCCGTAGTTCACTACCGAAGTGGGTCTGATAAAGTGCCGATTTCGTTGATAACCATCGACTGTGGCGGAGAGAGTGTCAATCAATCTTTTTATTAATTGATTGTATTGTATACACAATACGATCTTACCATATGGAGAATACTCCATGACATACCCCGAGCCAGCTCGGCTGACGGTGGCATCACACGAGAGAGGCCTCGGGAAGAACAACGCGATGGCAGACTGGGTATTCCTGAATTCGAAAAGCCGCAACCGAAGTGATTTCTGAGCCACCGCATCGGATCGAGTTTCGCTTTCCTGGCTTTATCTGGATAGTTGCGAGGAGGCAGAAAGGTGTTTGTTCCTCCGTGTCAGAGCCATGGGCTCGATGCGTAAAGATAGTCCATTGAATGGACTATCTTCAATCTCCGTTAGTCAGAGTGGTCCCCGATGCAGATTTCTTTCACCGATGCAGAAGACCAATTGACCGATCTCGTCCGTCGTGTCGAGGCCGGCGATGAGGTCATCCTGACGCGATACGGCCATGCCGCTGTGCGTCTCGTGCCCATAAACACAAAACCCGATTGGACAAAGCGAAAGGCCTTGCTCGATAGGATTCGCACGAATGCTGCCGGCGGGACTTGCCCTGGTCCCGACGCCGCGCGGAGTCAGGATTTCCTCTACGATGAGGATGGCCTGCCCGGATGATCGCCGTGGATACGTCGGCGCTCGTGGCGATTCTTCTGAACGAGCCCGAAGCAGAAGCCTACGCAAGCCACTAGAGAGCGTCCACTGAACTCTGAATCGTGGGGGATGGCGCGGAGCGTGGATTGTGATTCACCGTTTCCATTGATGGAGATGGTGATGGCGCGAGCATTGAGTGACGATCTTTGGGTGCGCGTTCTGGAAGCCGGCGCAGCGGGCGGGTCAGCGCGTTCAGTAGCGAAGCAGTTCGGGATCGGGATTTCCACGGCGATCCGGTGGCTTCGGCGCGAACGTGAAAGCGGCGAACGGGCGGCGCGCCGCCAGGGCAAGCCCCGCGGTTCGAGGCTGGACGGGCATGAAGCCTTTATTGTTGGCATGATCGAAGCGCAAAAGGACATCACTCTCAAAGAGATGGTCGCGCGCCTGAAGGGTGAGCAGTCCGTCGGGATCGGTCGAAGCATGCTCAGCCGATGGCTGTGGCAGCGGGGGTGGACATTCAAAAAAAAGACCGCACAGGCATTGGAGCCGGAGCGCGACGATGTGCTGATACGTCGGCAGGACTGCTTCGACGGCCAGCCTGACCTCAATCCGCACCGCCAGGTCTTCCTCGACGAAACCAGCCTCTCCACGAAGATGGCCCGCCTGCGTGGCCGCGCTTTACGCGGAGAACGCTGTCGGGCTGGTGTTCCTCATGGCCATTGGAAAACCACGACGTTCACCGCCGGCTTGCGCCTCACGGGGATGACCGCACCCTTCGCGCATGAGGGCGCCATGAACGGCGAGATTTTTCAGGCCTATGTCGAGCATGTTCTCGTGCCGACGCTCAGCCCGGGCGATATCGTCGTGCTGGATAATGTGCCCGCTCATAAGATGCCGGGCGTGCGAAAGGCCATCGAACGAGCGGGGGCACAGATGATGTTCCTGCCTCCCTACAGTCCCGATTTCAACCCGATCGAAATGGCGTTCGCCAAGTTCAAGGCCCTCTTGCGAGCCAAGGCAGCAAGACCCGTCACAGCCCTATGGGACGCCGCCGGATCAGTCCTGGACACTTTCACTCCGGACGAATGTGTCAACTTCTTCACCGCCGCAGGATATGAATCAGAATAACGTGGACGTGCTCTAGTTCCGGCAACGAGAGCGGTTCGCATGCGCGTTCCTACCTCGTGCCGCGTCGTGGTCGACAATCCTCTGGTCGATCGCGGCTGCAGCGGTCAGAGCAGCGTTCCATCGCCGTTCCAGTTCTCCGATCACAAGTCTGTTTTCCGGATCGGCCGCATTGTACTGGCGGAATGCCCGGTCCGCTTCGTAACGGGCCGCCTGCAGATCGCGCGCGAGCGCTTCGCGTGTCTGGTCGCGCTGCTCATTGATGGTCGCCTGAGCGGTGACTGCAGCTTCGATCGCGCGTGGCCCTACGACATCGAGCAGGGCTGTTTCGATCGCGTCGTCGACCCGCAATCCGCCAAAGGGGATACAGCGCGGTTCCCCGCTATCAAGCCAGCCGCGCACACAGCTATAGCGCGGGATATTATGTTCGGCTCCCGTGTAGCGCAGCGTCAGCTTGCGTCCGCACCGGTGACAACGCAAAAGGCCCGCCAGCAACGCGTCCCCGTGTTTGGGCGCACCATGATGGCGTCCGGTCGGCACATTCTCGCTCACCATGCGGCGGATCGCCTCTGCCCTGTCCCAACTCACATAATCATCATGCGTGCCGGGAATCAGAGCAAGCCAGTTTTCGCGTGATTTGCACTGGCGCTGGGCATTGAAAGCGCTGCCATCATAGGACGCGGCCACGCCGGTCTTGCCACAGGCATAGGCACCACCATAGATCGGATTGGCGATCATGCGATGGATGGTGGCATAGTACGGCCGTCGCCAGACAACATCGCCGTTCCGACGTCGTGCCGGCAGATCCAGGTCATGCGCGTGAAACCACAGTAGTGCCTGCCCTGCGCTGCGCTGCCGAGTTCGACGACCTTGTCAAAAACGAGACTGATGGCTGCCTCAACCCGCATGTCAGGATCCTTCTTATAACGGTCGCCAGTTTTGACGAACCCGCAGGCACACCCAGTACGAGTTCGCCACGCCGCGCTTTCTCATAACGTGCCGTCAGGGACCGCTGCCACAGAAGGTCCAACTCATATTCGTTCAGGCTGCCCTTCAGACCGAGCAAGAGCCAGTCGTTCCCGACACGCGGTGCGTAAATGGCCTCCTGATCGATCAGGAGTGTGTCGACGACGCGGCACATTTCGATGAGTTGCTGCCAGTCGCGGCTGTTCCGGGCGAACCGGGAGACCTACAGGGCCGCGACCGCACCGACGCACCCCAAACACACCTCAGCCACCATGCGATCGAAACCGACGCGCGTCACGCCGCCCGCTGCCGAGCAGCCCAGATCGTCGTCGATCACATCAATTGTCTGCCAGCCCAGGAGGGCGAGCCGTTCGCGCATGGCATATTGCAAGGCGCGGCTTTCCCGATTGTGCTGCACTCGGTGCGCGGATGATTGTCGCACATACAGGATTGCCCTGCGGTCCAGATGACGTGGGCTAATCTTGTCACGAGTCATCGCGGGCCTCCTGCACGGCGCTGGGTCCGTGACCGCGCACGTGATCGAGGATCAGACGGGCCATCATCGACTGCAGATCGTTCCTCGCCTGCTGGGGAAGGCCCTGCCAGACCGGGTTCGAACAGGGCGGTTCGGCCTCCTTGCCTTCGAACAGATCCGGCTGCGCCGATATCGTCCCCACACGCGAGCGCTGTCATCCGTCGTGTCGCATGGTCCTCTCTCCGATTCCAGTCAGAAGAGAAGCCTGCGACGGTTTCAGATGGATACGACGACAAAAAGCCCGTCAGCAGCGATCGCAGATCACGCAATGCATTCAGTGACACGACCGGATCCGGGGCCGGCCGCATCCCAGCGCAAGCCGCGCGATCAAGCATCCACGCGGGCAAGTCAAGGAGCCTGACCGCTCCGGCGTCGGATAGGAGGCAGCGGGAAAGGACTTGGCCGCCCCGCTCAACCATCTCCTCGACGCACACCCAATGCCTAAACCAAGGGTGCCAGGGGTAGAGAACCTCCCACTCGTCGGTATTATGGGTCTTGCAGAGTAGCGTTTACAACGAGGTCCGGCCACATAGCGCCATCGGCAACAAGCCCCCGATATCGCTGCTGAACGGCTCTCCGGCGGATCTGCCGGTTGAGCCTTGAACCCGGAAGTTTCCAGTTCACGTTGCCCAAAGCCGGGGAGCACTTCAGACGTCCCGATCCATGCCCGTGAATAAGCACACAACGCGCATCAGACATGCGCGTGGCGACGCAGAATTTCCATAACGGTTGTCGCAGCGGGTGGTAGCGGGCGATTTCTGGGTATGAGAATACCATAACTGGATATCGACGCCTCATACGCCGTGTCGAGGATCGCCACCTGCCCGAACTCTGCCTGCAATTGCGCCACGGGTTGAGAGACGACGGCAATGGCTTCCGATCGTGCCAGATAGGACAGTGTCATCAGCACGGAATCAGTGTTGAGCACGCGCGTTGGAATCGGGAGATTATGCTCATGCAGTAGGCGCTCAACGCCTTGCCGGAGTGACGACCCTTTCCGTTGAAGCACCCACGGATACGCCGCGATGTGTTCGAGGGGAATCTTACTACGCCCCCGTAGTGGATGCTGTGGACCGGCGATGAAGGCCAGCCCCTCGCGCGCAATGTCAAGGTAAAGGAATCGTTCCGAATCAGAAAACTCAGTAGGCCTTCCGAGCATGATCTCAATCTCTCCCGCATTGAGCAGATCGAATAACGTGCCGCTTGAGCCCGAAATAATATCTAGATCAATCAAGGGATGTTCGGTCTGCAACTCCACGACCGCAGCCGCGAGAATCGTGATCTTTGGCGCGTCAATCGCTCCAATCGCCACACGCCCGGCACGCCCTTCGATCAGCGCTTTATATTCCTCTCCGGCACTTTCCAGTTCGGCCATAACCGTGAGGGCTCGCCGTGTCATGATCTCCCCATGGAGATTGCGGACCAGACGCCGCCCTTCACGATCGAACAGTGAGAGTCCCATCAAGCTTTCGAGATCAGCCAACTGTTTCGATGCTGCTGGCTGGGAAATACCAATTGCGTCCGCCGCATCCTGCAAAGTTCCATGACGTGAAATCTCGGCAAGCAACTGAATTTGCCTGAGTTTTATGCGACCATTGACGAACCATGACGCGCTGAACCGGGGCGTGAGGATTTGTTTCATATACTCATATCAATATGTATTTAGTAACAAATCATATTGGACAGTTATCAGGGTTGCTGTCTACCGTGCCTCACGTTCAAACGAATAGAGACAAGATCAATAACAAGATATTGAGCCGCTTGCTGCCACGCCTCGGGACACAATCATCCCCCGGCGGGTGATTAAAGCAGCGGTCCAGAACGGAGTTCTGATGCCTCCCTTGAAAGACTTTGGGCCGCTCAATCGGAAAAACTGGCCGATTGCAGCCGCCATGATACAATACGCCAACATAGCCCCGGATGGTTCAAGTGTACAGGACCAATCCGCAGAACAATGGGCCATAACGCTGCGAGACATCACCGGCGCCGGCTTCACTGAACTCGATCCGACAGACTGCTGGATTCGCGTTGCCGATCTCTCACCTGTCCGCCTGGCAGAGTTCCAGCACGTCGTGCAGCAGGCGGGCCTGACGGTCCCCGCAATCTCGACCGCCCGAAAAAATCTCGCTCACCCGACGACTGGACCAGAGATCATGCCGTATTGTCACCGCTTGATCGATGTGGCCGCCTCGTTTGGTGCACGCACCGTATGTGTGGGTCTTTTCGGAGCGCTGACAGATGCCCAGAAGCAAGCACTGTGGTTCTGGACAGTGGACGGCGAAAAAACATCCGAAGCACCCGCAGATCGGGCCGCCACAATCGCGCGTCTGCGGGAACTCGGGGCCCATGCGGCTGAGGTCGGCGTCGACATCGCGCTGGAGATGTATGAAGACACATATATCGGAACAGCACGTGGTGCCGCTCAATTCATTCAGGATGTGGATCATCCATCGGTGGGATTGAACCCGGATCTTGGCAATCTGATCCGCCTGCACCGTCCGGTAGAACACTGGAAAGAGATGGTGGATCTCACAATGCCGTTCACGCGGTATTGGCACGTCAAAAACTATGCCCGGATCGAAGATGCGAAAACCGGCTTTATCGCTTCCACGCCGGTTTCCTTGGAAATGGGGCTTATCAACTATCGCTATGCCATCGGACTCGCCATTTCTCTGGGCTTCCGTGGTGCCCTGTGCTGCGAGCATTACGGCGGCGACGGCCTCAGCGTCAGTGCAACGAATCGCGAATATTTGAGAAGTATTTTGCCTGATCACGACGTTTGATCGGAGTTGTCGGAAATGAAATCCATATATTAGAAAAAGAACAATAGAAAAGAAGAACAACATATGACGCACATCATTCAAAATCCTGAAGAATTCGCCGAAACGGCTCTGGCCGGCTATTGCGATGTCTATTCACGGATCGTGCGCCCGGTGCCGGGTGGAGTGGTGCGCTCCACACATTCTGAGAAGGGCAAGGTTGCATTTGTCGTTGGCGGTGGCAGCGGCCATTTTCCGACATTTTCCGGCTTTGTCGGGCGCGGTTTCGCCGACGCGGCTGTCGCTGGCGATATCTTCGCATCGCCCTCCACCCGTCTCGTCTACGAAGTCTGCAAGATGGCCGACCTCGGCGGCGGTATCATCATGAGCTTCGGGAACTACGCGGGCGACGTCCTGAACTTCGGCTTTGCCGCCGAACGCCTGCGTGCCGAAGGCATCGACGCGCGCATCGTGCATGTGACGGACGACGTGGCGAGCGCCCCGAAAGACCAGATTTCCCGTCGTCGGGGCGTCGCGGGCGATATCCCGGTCTGCAAGATAACGGGTGCAGCGGCCGATCGTGGTGACTCTCTGGACGAGGTGGAACGACTGTCGAGGCTGGCCAACGCCAGCACACGCTCCTTCGGCGTTGCGTTCGGCGGCTGTACGTTGCCCGGCGCGATTGAACCGCTGTTTGAAGTCAAGACGGGTATGATGGCCCTCGGCCTGGGTATCCATGGCGAACCTGGGATCGAGGAGGTGCCGCTGGCCCCGGCGTCCGATCTGGGCAAACTGCTGGTGGAACGCGTTCTGGCTGATCGTCCGGATGGCAGCAGCGCGCGCGTGGCCGTCCTTCTGAACGGCCTTGGCACCACAAAGTATGAAGAACTGTTCGTTCTCTGGACCTACATCAAGCCATTGCTTGAGGCGGCTGGTCTGACGCTGGTGTCCCCGATCGTGGGTGAATATGTGACCAGCCTGAATATGGAAGGGTGCTCACTGACAGTGACGTGGCTGGATGAGGAACTGGAACCGCTCTGGCTCGCGCCGTGTGATGCAGCGGCCTTGCGCGTGGGCAACCTGCCGGACGCGACGCCCGCAGCTCCGCTTCCGGACGCCATCGTTGTCGATGAAACCGTGCCGGAATCGTCCGAAGAGTCCCGCAAGGTTGGCGAATTGATCGCAAGGGGCGTGAAAGCGCTGAGCGACGCTCTCGCCGGGGCCGAGGGGGAACTTGGCCGGATCGACGCACAAGCGGGCGACGGCGATCACGGACATGGAATGGCACGTGGTGCCGCCGCCGCCGCTGCTGCTGCCGCCAAGGCAGCATCTGCCGGTGCAGGGGCCGCCACGGTTCTGGGACGTGCATCCGATGCATGGGCCGACCGGGCAGGCGGAACGTCTGGTGCCATCTGGGGTCTCGGGCTCCGGTCAGCGGCACTCGGCCTTTCGGACACCGCAGCGCCGAGCGCCGAAACCGTTACCGCCGCCGTTTTAGCGAGCCTCGAAAATGTCATGGCGCTTGGCGGCGCGAAAGTCGGGGACAAGACATTGATCGATGCGTTCGAGCCCTTTGCCAAGACTCTCTCCAAACGGGTAGAGGCAGGGGATTCACTCGCGACAGCATGGGAGAAAGCAGCCAAGGCCGCTGATGAAGCCGCGACCGCGACCGCTCAATTGCTGCCCAAGCTGGGGCGCGCCCGCCCGCTGGCAGAACGCAGCAAAGGTCATCGCGATGCCGGGGCCGTGTCTTTCGCGCTCGTAGCGCACGTGACGTCGAAAGTGGAGTGAAAACCGTGCAAGATAAGAAACTGAAGATCGTGGTCGGATGCGACAGTGCCGGTGTGCGCTTTCGCGATGCGCTCAAGGCCGATTTTGAAAAAAGTAGCCTCGTGACGTCGGTTGCGGATGTTGGTGTCAAGGCCGGAGACGACACGGCCTATCCCCACGTCGCCGTGACCGCCGCGCGCATGGTGGCAAGTGGGGAGGTCGACCGCGCGCTGCTGATCTGCGGCACGGGTCTCGGGGTTGCCATTAGCGCCAACAAGGTGGCGGGTATTCGCGCTATTACCGCGCACGACATCTATTCCGTGCAGCGATCCGTGTTGAGCAATAACGCGCAGGTTCTGTGCTTTGGCGAGCGTGTCATCGGTCTCGAACTCGCGCGCGTTCTTGCGGCCGAGTGGCTGACACTGGAATTCGATCCGAAATCTGCATCTGCGGACAAGGTCGCCGCCATCTGTTCTTACGAAAACTGAGTAACCGGGCATGTTCGTCAGAGCACGCCCTCCAAAATTTGGAGCATTTGTAACGTGATTGAAAAAATTCAGACCGTCGCCGTCATCGGAGCCGGATATATGGGCGGTGGCATTGCGCAGTCTTTGGCAATGGCTGGCATGACGGTCATTCTGGCGGATGTCTCGCCCGAAGCCACGAAAACGTCGCTGGCGCGGCTGTTGCGCGAAGCCGGAGAATTCGAGGCACAGGGTCTGTTCCCTGAGGGTGCGGCAGTAACGATTGAAAAGCATCTGTCGGCTGCTCAGTCGATCGAAGAAGCGGTAACATCGGTCGATTTCATCGAAGAAGCCGTTCCCGAAGTCCCGACAATCAAGCATGAAGTACTGCGCCGCATTTGTGCTGCAGCACGTCCGGACGCCATTATCGGCACCAACACCTCGACCTTGCCCGTCCATACACTTGCACCGGCAGTCACCAATCCGGAACGCTTTCTGACGGTGCATTTCAGTAATCCCGCGCCGTTCATTCCCGGCGTTGAACTGGTCAGCGGCACCGCGACCGACCCGGCGGTCATCCCGGTTGTGAAGGATATGCTTAACCGGGCAGGACGCAGCAGCGCGGAAGTTGCTGACACCCCAGGCTTCGTGCTGAACCGACTGCAGTACGTGCTGCTTAAGGAAGCCAACTCGATCGTCGAAGAGGGGATTGCGACAGCACCGGACGTCGACACGATTGTGCGTTCGACCTTCGGTTTCCGGCTGCCGTTCTTCGGGCCCTTCGCAATTGCCGATATGGCGGGCCTCGATGTGTATGCGAATTGCTTCAAAACGTTCGAGGATGCTTTCGGTCCCCGTCTGGCGACCCCGGAACTGCTGACGTCGCTGGTGTCCGAAGGTAAATTCGGCGTGAAATCTGGCCAAGGTTTCACCGGCACCTTCACCGAAGAGCAACGCGCTGCGTTGGTAGCATACCGTAACAAGGCATATGCCAAGATGGCACAACTACTTGAGGAACTCGGCCCTTCGCCACTGGCATCCTGAGGGCCGCATCGTCGCAATAACAGATCCGCTCAAGCGGACACAAAACCGGGAGCGGACGCGTTATGGAGTCCGGCATTGCCACGCAGCATGAGACGGAAGATCGGATCTTCCGTCGTGTCGCGCTTCGTATTCTACCTTTTCTGATTGTCTGTTACGTCGTGGCGTATATGGACCGCGTCAACGTCAGTCTTGCCAAGCTGCAGATGCTGGGCGATCTGAAAATGTCCGATACCGCCTTCGGTCTGGGGGCAGGCATCTTTTTCGTCGGGTACTTCCTGTGCGAGGTGCCAAGCAATCTAGCCATGCATAAGGTCGGCGCCCGCTTCTGGATTGCACGCATTATGGTGACGTGGGGCGTCATCGCCGCTGGCGTTGCCTTCATCGGCCAGATCGCAGCTGCCTTCCATCTGATCAATGCGACCGTTCCGTTTCTGACCATCCGCTTTCTGTTGGGTGCAGCAGAAGCAGGCTTTTTCCCAGGTCTTGTACTATATCTGAATTACTGGTTCCCGACGAACCGTCAGGGACGTGTGTTTTCTATCCTGATGGCGGCACAGCCCTTGTCTTTTGTGATCGGCCTTCCTATCGCCGGTTGGTTGATGGAGCATCTGGGTGGTGTATGGGGCGTTGCCGGCTGGCGCTGGATGATCGCGGCCGAAGCACTGCCTGCCATCATCCTCGGGGGCATCGTACTGCTCGTACTGGACGATCGCCCGAGGGAAGCCGCATGGCTCTCATCAGAAGACTGCGCGGTTGTCGAAGGTGCGCTGGCTGCCGAGCGTGATACAAAGGCAGACGTCCCTGTTCTGAAGATCCTTTCAATACCCACGATCTGGGTGCTGACCGTGTGCTGGTTTCTGATTGTTGTCGGTGTGTACGGGATCAATTTCTGGCTTCCGACGCTCATTCACAACACAGGAATCCAGAGCAACCAAAGTGTTGGGTTGCTGTCGGCCGTTCCCTATATTGGATGCGCGATCGGGATGGTCTGCTTTTGCAGCATGGCCGAAAAACTCGGCCTCAAGACCCTGTTTATCGCCGGTTTTGCGGTGTTGAGCGGTGTTTCGCTGATCGCCAGCGCCTATTGGGGCATGCTGAGCATTTATGTCACGCTTATCTGCATGACGGCAGCGATGATCGGCAGCATGACGTCTTCGGCCCTCTTCTGGAGCCTTCCGGGCGAAAAACTGACCGGGCGCGCTGCCGCAGCCGGGATCGCAGCGATTAATTCGATCGGCAATCTCGGCGGATTTTGCGGCCCGACCATTCTTGGCATCTTGCGCGACCATTTTGGCAGCGATCAGGCGGGTCTGGTGGTCCTTGGCTGCTGTCTCATTCTGTCGGGCGTGATTGCATTGCTGTTTTTCGGGCACGGCAAACAGTCTGGCACGGCAGCGTGCCGCAGGAGCAGCCACGCATCAACGTGCCCTCCGACGAGCCCGGCATGAATTCGACGGTAATGTGACTGGAAAACATAATAAATTGAGCGTGTTATCATAGGCGCATGATCAAGAGGACTTTGTTACCTATGCCGAATCCCATTACCCCTGAGGTGCCGGTTTCCCGTCGCCGGGCGCTGGCGGCAGTTGGCGGAAGCCTCATGATTGGCGTAGAACCCCGCGCGCTCGCTGCCGGAGCAATCCCCCCGAGTGTCATTGCGAACCCACCGCGTGAGTGGGGCAAGGATGCATCCCCGACGAGTTATCCTGACCCGGATATCATCGTGGTCGATCCGGTGTTCAAAGATTCTCTGGTCGGGATCACGCAGATCCGCCGGCTATGGGACAAGGGATTATGTCTGGAGGGCCCGGCATGGTCGTCTCAGGGGAATTACCTGATCTTCAGCGACGTTCAGGCGAATACGCAATATCGCTATCTGTGGGAGATCGGAGAAGTCACGATAACCAGACCAGATTCCCGAAACAACCACGGAAATACCTTCGATTTTGAAGCGCGCCAAATTATCGAACAAGACCATTATCGCCGTATCATCGGGCGCAAGCACGACGGCAGCTACATGCTTCTTGCCGATAAATTTGGAGAAAAACCCTTCAACTCCCCGAACGATCTTGCTGTTCATCCCGATGGCAGTGTCTGGTTTACCGACCCATCTTATGGCGACACGTTGTCCGAAGGGCATCCGGATGTGCTGGGTGGGCCGTCCAATTCCGGCCATCAGAGTCCGTTTATCGGTGACGATCACCCCGAACTGATCACCGGTCAGAAGCGGGAACTGCCAACCAACTGCTACCGGATCGATAAATCCAGCAAGATCGACACGGTCATTTCGGAATCGGAACTACCAGACCCGAACGGAATCTGCTTTTCCCTCGATTTCAAAGCCGTATATGTCGCCAGCACGTCAAAGGAGCCGGGCTTGAAAGTGGCGAGGGGTAAGTCCGTAATTTACGCCTTCGATGTCAATGGCAGCATGGTGTCCAATCAGCGGCTGTTCACCAACATGGTGGTCGATAGCGTCAAATGCTCTTCCTACGGCATGAACGCCGACGTGGAGGGGAATCTCTGGTGCGAGTCCAGCGGGCCGCTGGGTTATGGCGGCGTGATGGTGTTCTCACCGACTGGTAAACTGCTGGAGCGGATGCGTCTCCCGCAGCTATGCTCAAACCTCACATTCGGGGGTCGCAAGCGTACTATCCTGTTTATGATGTGCGGGCAGTCGCTTTGCACGCTTCAGGTCCAGACACAAGGTGCTGCACCGAGCTAGTGGCGGCGTAATCCCGAAAACCAATAAAAATATCAGGGGATGAATTATGAAAACGTCAGCTTTTTTTGCAGTTCTGTTCGCGTCAACCACACTTGCATTTGGTGACGTTCACGGCGCGACGTTAACGTCCGAGCCATTCGGGCAGACGCAGGACGGCAAGCCGGTGACACTTTACACGATGAAAAATAGCCATGGTGTCTCCGTATCTTTCATGAGTTGGGGCGGCGTAGTCACAAAAATCGAAACGCCCGACCGGCACGGAAAGCCCGCGGACATCGTGCTCGGCTTTCCAACGTTGCATGATTACGAAACCAAGAGCGTTGATGGCGGTCTTTATTTTGGTGCGCTGGTGGGGCGTTATGCCAACCGCATTGCCAAAGGTCAGTTCACACTCGATGGCCAGACCTATCATCTGGACATCAACAACCCGCCGAACTCTCTACACGGCGGCAACGACGGCTACAACAAGCGTATCTGGAATGTGGAGCGCCTGCAGAACAGTGGCAGTATTGTTAGTGCTGTCCTTAAGCTTTCGAGCCCCGATGGCGATCAGGGCTATCCCGGAGCGCTCGACATCGCCGTGACCTACAGCCTTGGTGAAGACAACAGCTTCCGCATCGACTACAGCGCGACGACCAACAAAGACACGGTCCTGAACCTGACCAACCACAGCTACTTTAATCTGGCGGGCCCCGGTTCCCCACATGGCGTGCTAGACCAGGTGATGTGGGTCGATGCGGACCAGTATACCCCGACCGACAGAACCTCCATCCCGTTCGCGGAAAATGCAAGTGTTGCTGGCACACCATTCGATTTCCGAACACCCAAGGCAATTTCGCGTGACCTGAAAGTGGATAACGAACAGCTGTTGTTTGCCCAAGGCTATGATCATAACTGGGTTCTGAACAAGCATCACGGGCCGGATGCGTTAGAAAAAGCCACGACGCTGTATGATCCTGCCAGCGGACGAACGCTGGAATGCGACACTACCGAACCGGGCGTCCAGATCTATACCTCCAACTTCGTCAAGGGAAACTATGCCGGGAATGGCGGCATCTATCGCCAGACCGAAGGCGTCACATTCGAGACGCAGCATTTCCCGGACAGCCCGAACCACCCGAATTTCCCGACAACTGAACTCAAGCCCGGTCAGACCTTCAAAAGCTCGACCATTTTCCGCTTCGGGGTGCGGCGGGGATGAAAATCAGTCTTGTTGGTGCTGTATCTGATGATAGGTCAGGAGAATTATAAATGGTCACTATGAAATCTCTCGATTCTTCCGCCTCAGTCGCTACAAGCCGTTCAGCAACGCCTTACGGCGCAGCGCTGTCGCTTCTGACGACCGTCTTCTTCATGTGGGGCTTTGCCACGGTGCTGAACGATGTCCTCGTTCCGCACCTCAAGGCGGCGTTTTCCCTGAGCTATACAGCGTCTCTGCTGGTCCAGTTCTGCTTCTATCTGGGCTATCTAGTGGTGTCGTTGCCCGCATCCCGCCTCATTGCGCGGATCGGGTACAAGAACGCCGTCATCACCGGACTTCTTGGAATGGCCGTCGCTTGCTTGATGTTCATCCCGGCAAGCGCCTTTTTCTCATATCAACTGTTCCTCTTTGCACTCTTCGTGCTGGCGGCCGCGATAACATTGCTTCAGGTGGCGGCCAATCCCTATGTGGTGGTGATCGGGCCGCCGGCCACGGGGTCCAGTCGCCTCAACCTCGTGCAGGCGTTCAACTCGCTGGGCACGACTGTGGCACCGATCTTCGGCGGCATGCTGATTTTCGGTCGCAGTACCAGCGGCGTCTCAACCAGTGCTGTGGAAACAGCATCTCAGCGGATGCTGGACGCGCAGGCGGTGCAGTTGCCGTATGGCATCATCGCGGCTGTGCTGATCGTGCTGGCCCTCATCGTGTGGCGCTTCCCGCTGCCGGTCCTGAACGAACACACCCAGACCGAAGACCTGTCCAATGAGCCCAGCGTCTGGTGTCACCGCAATCTGGCATGGGGTGTTCCGGCGATCTTCCTGTACATGATTTGCGAAATCGGTATCGGCAGCACGCTGGTCAATTTTATCTCCCAACCGGACATTGGTGCCATGTCGCATGAAGCTGCGGCGAAATACGTCGCATTCTTCTGGGGCGGTGCAATGGTCGGACGCTTTGTAGGGGCTGTGATCCTGCGAGCCGTCAACCCGCACAAGGTTCTGGCGAGTGTCGCGGGTGCGGCACTCGCGCTGGTGTTGATCGCAATCATGACCACCGGATACGTGGCGATGTGGGCCCTCATCTTCACGGGTCTCTGCCATTCCATCATGTTCCCCACCATTTTTGCGCTTGGAATTGCAGGGCTTGGGAGAAAGACCGAACAAGGTTCCGGCTTTCTTATTATGGCAATCGCAGGCGGCGCTGCGGCGATCGTGCAGGGCATGATCGCCGATGAAGTCGGACTGGCGCTCTCTTACCTTCTGCCGGGGGCATGTTATGTGTTCCTTCTGTTCTATGCCCTGTGGGGTTCCAAACCGGTGGTCCGGGCGGCTACCTGAATTTCTGAGGATCTTTTCCCTATGACTAAACTTGCGGTTGTCGGTGTTGGTAAGATTGCCAAGACCCAGCATATTCCGGCGATCACGGCATCGCCCGACTTCGATCTGGTGGCGTTCGTCTCGCCGGACGGACGGGGAGATAGCAGCGACATTCCGGTGTTTCGTTCGCTGGAGGCGCTTGCCGAGAGCGCGTTGGGGGTCGAGGCAGTCGCGCTGTGCACGCCGCCGGATGTGCGCTCGGCCCTCGCACGGGAAGCGCTGGATCTGGGGCTGCACGTCCTGCTGGAGAAGCCGCCCAGCACGACCGTGACCGATGCTCTAGCTCTGGAGGCCTACGCCCTGTCGCTTGGGCTCACGATTTTCGCGACGTGGCACTCCGCCTATTCTGCGGCCGTGCCCACAGCGCGTGCCCTGCTGAGAACACATGACGTGCAGTCCGCCACCATCCGCTGGCAGGAAGATGTGGAAAAATGGCATCCGAATGCTACATGGTTCTGGGAGCCGGGCGCGTTCGGTGTGTTCGATGCGGGCATCAACGCCCTGTCGATCCTGGTGTCGGTCTCCCCCTGCGACATCGTCTATGACAGCGCCCATCTGCTGATCCCAGCGGGTCTGCATGCACCCGTGCTGGCCGAGGTCTCGCTGCGCGATCCCGAAGATACGATCGCGATCAAATGCACGTTTGACTGGGACTACACCGGGCCGGACGAGACCTGGAATATCGATTGGGTGTTGGCTGATAACGCAAAGTTGAGTCTGAGCAGCGGCGGTGCAAAGCTCTCGCTGGACGGGCAGATCATTGTCGATGCGCAGGATACGGAATATGCGGGTCTTTATCGCCGCTTTGCCGACCTGATTGCGCGTGGGGAGACGGACGTCGATACCCGGCCGCTCGCCCTCGTGACTGATATCCTTGCCTTTGGTGCGCGCGAACAGGGACCTGCCCGCAAATAATCCATCGCTGCCCTGTCACGCCCCATAACGAAAGCCGCCGTCATTCGAACTCGCCGTGCCCTCGTCGGTGTCAGCCTTAAAGTCTACATGGACCTTCATCAGACACGTGACTGGATGCAGTCGGTTGCTGCACACTGAAACAAAGACCCGGCAACCGAAGTTGATGTCTTTGTCATTCCGACCTTCGTTTCGTTAGCCCTTGCGCTCCAGCCAGTCCCAGAAGGTCTTCAGCGGGCTGATCCGGCTCTGGATCGTCTTGGCCGACAGCCCCCTGTCCTGTGCCAGCCACTCGGGGAAACCTCCC
>NZ_JABXXR010000017.1 GCF_013376175.1 Ameyamaea chiangmaiensis | reverse complement strand
AGCAGCTTCAACCCCAACGCGGTCAGCCCGGCCCGGGCCTATGGCCTGATGCAGTTGCTGCCCGCGGCGGCCGGCGACGTGGCCCGGCGCGGCCACCTTTCCGCGCGGACCGACGCTGTGTCGCTCTATGACCCGGCCAACAACATCGCGCTGGGCAGTGCCTATCTTGAACAGTTGATGCAGCGCTTCGATCAGGTCGTGCCGTATGTTCTCGCGGCCTACAACGCCGGTCCGCACAGGACCGATCAGTGGCTCGGGACACTGGGGGACGCAGCGCACAACCCGGCGACGCAGGACGCGATGATCGACTGGATCGAGTCGATCCCCTTTACCGAGACACGTGACTATGTCGAACGTGTCGAGGAGAACTTCGCCCTGTACCAGGCATCGGAACAACGCTGATGACCCTCGATCCCGCGACGCTCGACCTGTCGGCCGCACTGGTGCGCGCCCTCTCCCGCGACGGCCGGATGGTCGTCACCGCCGAGAGCTGCACCGGCGGTCTGGTCTCGGCCAGCCTGACACATCACGCGGGTTCGTCATCCGCCCTGTGCGGCGGCTTCGTCACCTATAGCAACGCCATGAAGCAGGCGGTTCTGGGCGTGCCGGAAGAGACGCTTATGCGTCATGGCGCCGTCAGCGCCGAGACCGCACGCGCCATGGCCCGGGGGGCGCTTGCTCGTGCGCCCGAAGCATCGATCGCTGTTGCGGTCAGCGGCGTCGCCGGCCCGGGCGGTGGAACGCCTGACAAGCCGGTGGGGCTGGTCTGGTTCGCGGTCGCGTGGACCGATGGCTCCGGCACCGACGTCCGAGCCGAACACCATGTGTTCGGCGGCGATCGCGCGGCTGTGAGGGACCAGTCGGTGCGCGTGGCCCTGGGCCTTATCGAGCAGGCGCGCCGGTCGCTTCAGGCCGCGTGAAGCGAAAAAGGCCGCCCCATATGGGACGGCCTTTGGCGCGGTCAGTCGAAACACCGACGACGTGTTATTGCGGCTGAGGCGCCGGCGCGTTCATGTCGCTGGCCGACGGCTGCATAGGCGCGGAGGCAGCCGCGGGTGCGGTCATGCCGGTGCCAGCTGCCGTCGTCGGCGCGGTATTCAGCGAAGTACCCGTCGTGATCGCCGCAGGCTGCGGCGGCGGGGTCATGCTGGCCCGGGCGTCGGCCAGGCTCTTGTCGTTCAATGCATCGGTCTGGCTCGCCTGCGCCGACGGCATGGCGGACTTGTCGTGATGACCATGGTGGTGGGTGGCTGCCACCACAGGTCCTGCAGCAAGCATGGCACCGGCGACGAGCGCGAACTGAAAACGTGAAGTCATTATGACGTTCCTTTCCCTGCGCATGCCTTGCGGCACGCCATCGGTCATCGAACGTGTCATCGTGCACAGAGTTCGCGAAAAAAATTCCCGCCGGTATCCGAGACTGTGGGCCTGCGCCTAGCGTCGGGTCGGCGTGACCGCGGGTGCGCCGGTGCCGCCCATGCCTTGCGATGCGCCATACACGTCCCGGGCGCGACGCAGAAACGCCGCCACCATCAGGCGTACGGCCTCGTTGAACACAACGCCGATCGCCGCCTGAAGCAGGCGCGACCGGAACTCGAAATCGACGAAGAAATTCACCACGCAGCCGTCAGCGTGGGGTTTGAACAGCCATACATTGTTCAAATAACGAAAGGGCCCACGCTCATAACGCACATCGACGCGCTCGGGCCGGTGCAGCGACACGCGGCTGGTGAACGTCTCTCGAAAAGGTCCGAATCCGATCGTCAGGTCCGCCACCAGTTCGGTGGCCGTACGCGTCCGGACCCGCGCCGCGGTGCACCACGGCAGAAACTGCGGATACTTACCCACATCGGCGACGAGTTCGAACAGCTGGTCCTGCGAGTAGGGAACCAGACGCTCCTCCGCATGGGTGGGCATCAGACGGCCACCGTTTCGGCCGGCTGGACGTTGGTCGCGGCCAGTCGTGCCTCACGCGTTGCCTTGAGTTCGGCAAAATCGGAATCCGCGTGATAGGACGAGCGTGTCAGCGGTGTGGCCGACACCTGCAGGAAGCCCTTCGAACGCGCCATGGACGCGTAATCGGCGAACTCGTCCGGGGTCACGAACCGGTCGACAGCAGCGTGCTTGGGCGTCGGCTGGAGATACTGGCCCATGGTGATAAAATCGACATCGGCGATGCGCAGATCGTCCATCACCTGCAGGATTTCCGGCCGTGCCTCGCCCAGGCCCAGCATCAACCCGGACTTGGTGAAGATGCCCGGATCCAGACGCTTGACGTCATCGAGAAGCCGCAGCGACTGGTAATAGCGGGCACCCGGACGGATCGTCAGATACAGCCGCGGCACCGTTTCGAGATTATGGTTGAACACGTCGGGACGCGCCGCCACGACGACTTCCAGCGCTCCGGGCTTGCGCAGGAAATCGGGTGTCAAAATCTCGATCGTCGTGCCGGGTGACGCGGCCCTCACCGCCCCGATGACCCGGGCGAAATGCGCAGCCCCCCCATCCGCCAGATCGTCGCGATCGACCGACGTGATCACCACATGGCGCAGACCCAGCTTGGCCACGGCGTCGCCCACGCGCGAAGGCTCATCCGCGTCCAGCGCATGGGGCAGACCGGTCGTCACATTGCAGAACGAACAGGCGCGGGTGCAGATCTCGCCCATGATCATCATCGTCGCGTGACGCTGCGACCAGCATTCCCCGATATTCGGGCATGCGGCCTCTTCGCACACGGTGGCGAGCTTGTTGTCGCGCATCAGGTTGCGCGTCTCGAAATAGGTCGGGCTGTTGGGCGCCTTGACGCGGATCCAGTCCGGCTTGCGCAGGATCGGATTGTCGGGCCGGTGGGCCTTTTCCGGATGGCGCGCGACACCGCCCTTGCGATGATCGATCAGAACGCGTGTGCTGGACATTGGCGGGCCATCCCGTTGATCAACTTTACTATGCACGCCCCTCGCGGCGTCACGACCTTACCAGCCATGCCGCCCACAGGTGGAATGCGGCGTCATGCACGTCAAGCACACATGACGCACGGCTCCTAGAAGTGAAGCGCGCCACCCCACGCGGCAAGAACCGCCTCATGCATCGACTCGGAGATGGTCGGGTGCGGGAACACCGTCTCCTTCAACTCGCCCTCGGTCAGTTCGCCCGTCTTGGCCACGACATAGCCCTGGATCATCTCGGTGACCTCCGCCCCGATCATGTGCGCGCCCAGAAGCTCGCCCGTCTCGGCGTCGAACACCGTCTTGACCAGCCCTTCGGGTTCACCCATCGCGATGGCCTTGCCGTTGCCCATGAACGGGAACTTACCGACACGCAGCGTGCGCCCGGTCGCCTTGGCCTTGGCTTCGGTCAGGCCCACAGACGCGACCTGCGGGCGGCAATAGGTGCAGCCCGGGATATTGGTGACGTCCATCGGATGAACCTCCCGTCCGGCGATATGCTCGGCGCACAGGACACCTTCGTGGCTGGCCTTGTGGGCGAGCCACGGCGCCCCGGCGACGTCGCCGATCGCATACACGTTCGGCTCACCCGTGCGGCAATACCCATCGACCTTGATATGGGTGCGGTCGACCTCGACCTTGGTACCCTCCAGACCGATATCCTCGACATTGCCGACGATGCCGACGGCCGAGATCACTTTCTCGACCGTTATCTCCCGCGTCTTGCCCGCCACCTCGACCGGGACGGTCACGGTGGCACCGTTCTTGCGCAGTGTCCCGATTTTCGCGCCGGTCAGGATGGTCATGCCCTGCTTTTCAAAAGCCTTGTGGGCAAGCGCGCTGATCTCCTCGTCCTCGACCGGCAGGACGCGGTCCATGGCCTCCACGACCGTGACCTCCGCGCCCATGTTCCGGTAGAACGACGCGAACTCGATCCCGATCGCCCCGGAGCCGATAACCAGCAGGCTCTTCGGCATCGCCTTGGGCACCATGGCCTCGCGGTAGGACCAGATAAGGTCCCCGTCCGGCTCGATCCCCGGCAGAACGCGCGCCCGCGCACCGGTGGCCAGAATGACGTTCCTCGCGGTCAGGGTCGCCACCGGCTTGCCGTCCTTGCTGACCTCGATCATGCGACGTCCGCGCGATACGCCGGCGAGTTTCCCCCGGCCGTCGAACACCGGCACCTTGGCCTTTTTCAGCAGATGGCCCACGCCGCCGGCAAGCTGCTTCGACACGGCCCGTGAGCGGGCGACGACCTTGTCGAAATCATAGGAGACATTTTCGGCCTTGAACCCGAACGGGCCGAGATCGTGCAGCAGATGATTGATCTCCGACGCGCGCAGAAGTGCCTTGGTGGGGATGCAGCCCCAGTTCAGGCAGATGCCGCCCAGATGCGTCGATTCGACAACCGCCACGTCGAGTTTGAGCTGCGCCGCACGCAGCGCCGCGACATAGCCACCGGGGCCGCCCCCGACGACGATCAGGTCGAAATCGGTCTTGCTCATGCCATATCCCTCAGACAACCAACGCCATCGGGGATTCGACCACCGACTTGAACACCGACACGAACTCGGCCGCCAGCGCGCCGTCCACGGCGCGGTGGTCCACCGACAGCGTGACGGTCATGACGGTCGCGATCCTAATGTCATCGCCCTTGACCACGGCACGCTTTTCACCGGCCGCGACGGCAAGAATGGCAGCCTGCGGCGGATTGATGATCGCCGCGAAATCCTTGACCCCGAACATGCCCATGTTCGAAATCGAGAAGGTGCCACCCTGAAACTCTTCCGGCTTCAGCTTGCCCGCACGCGCCTTGGCGATCAGTCCCTTTGCCTCGGTGCTGATCGTGCGCACGCTCTTGCGATCGGCGGCACGCACGATCGGTGTGATCAGACCATCCGGGATGGAAACCGCGACCGAAATGTCGGCGTCGTCGTAAAAGATCGTTGCCTCGTCCGTATAGGACACGTTGACGCCGGGCACACGCTTGAGCGTCACGGCGGCGGCCTTGATCAGAAGGTCATTGACAGACAGTTTGAACGCCTCCGGTCCTTCGGACGGCGACACGGCGTTCAGCTGCGATCGCAGGGCCAGAAGCGCGTCGAGTTCCACGTCGATCGAGACATAGAAATGCGGAACGGTCGACTTCGACTCCGTCAGGCGACGCGCGATGACTTTCCGCATCGACGAATTCGGCACGGCGCGGCTGCCGCCACCAGCGGGCGTCGCAGCCACGGACTTCGGCGCGGCTTTGGGTGCGGGTGTGTGACCCTCCACGTCCCGGCGCACGATCCGCCCGTACGGACCCGACCCGGTGATCGTCGCCAGATCAAGCCCTGCCTCCCTGGCCAGACGACGGGCAAGCGGCGATGCCACGATGCGGTTGGCCGGCTTGTCGGCGGGCTTTGACGCAGCCGTCGCAGGGGCGGCGACTGTGGGAGCATCGATCGTCTTCGCGACCTCTGCCTTGGTCGTGTTCTTCGGTGTCGGCGCTGAAGGCCCCTCCGGAACAGACTCGCCGTCCTCGACCAGAATGGCGATCGGTGCGTTGACTTTCACGCCCTCGCTGCCCTCGGCGACCAGGATGCGGCCCAAAATGCCCTCCTCGACCGCCTCGACCTCCATCGTGGCCTTGTCGGTCTCGATTTCAGCGATCACGTCGCCGGAGGCAACGGTGTCGCCTTCCTTTTTCAGCCACCGTGCCAGCTTGCCTTCCGTCATGGTCGGCGACAGCGCGGGCATCAGAATATCCACAGCCATGCGCGCCCCCTCAGACCAGCTTCTTTACGGCGTCGACGATCCAGTCCGGCTGCGGCAACGCGAGCTTTTCCAGATTGGCGGCGAACGGCATCGGCACATCCAGGCCCGCCACGCGCACAGGCGGCGCGTCCAGCCAGTCGAAGGCGTGTTCGATCACCTGCATCGAGATTTCCGCCCCGATGCCCGCGAACGGCCAGCCTTCTTCCACGCTGACCAGACGCGACGTTTTCTTCACGCTGTTGACGATCGTTTCGGTGTCGAGCGGACGTAGCGAGCGAAGGTTGATCACCTCGGCGGAAATCCCCTGCTCGGCCAACTTCTCCGCTGCCTCCAGAGCCACACCCACCATGATCGAAAACGCGGTGATGGTGACGTCCGTGCCTTCACGCTCGATCTTCGCCCGGCCGATCGGCAGGATGAAGTCCTCGTCCACCGGACACGGGAACTTGTGCCCATACAGGATTTCGTTTTCGAGGAAGATGACCGGATTGGGATCGCGAATGGCGGCCCGCAGCAGCCCCTTCGCATCCGCCGACGACCACGGTGCCACGACCTTCAGGCCCGGCACGTGCGCATACCAGCTGGCGTAACACTGGGAATGCTGCGCGCCGACGCGCGCGGCCGCACCATTGGGGCCACGAAACACGATCGGGCACCCCATCTGGCCGCCCGACATATACAGCGTCTTGGCCGCCGAATTGATGATGTGGTCGATCGCCTGCATGGCGAAATTGAAGGTCATGAACTCCACGATCGGGCGCAGGCCGGTCAGGCCCGCACCCACGGCAAGGCCGGTGAAGCCATGTTCGGTAATCGGCGTGTCGATGATCCGCTTCTCGCCGAACTCATCCAGAAGGCCCTGGCTGACCTTATACGCACCCTGATACTGCGCGACCTCTTCGCCGATCAGGAACACGTCCTCATCACGGCGCAGTTCCGCCGCCATGGCGTCGCGCAGGGCCTCACGCACCGTGATCTCCTGCGTTTCGCCCCATTCGGGCTCCGGCGCCACGGTGGCGGCGGCAGGGGGCAGCGGTGCCACGTCGCCCGATGGCGCAGGGGTCGCGGTGTCGGACGGCGCCGGTGTCTCCGCCGCCGGGGCGTCGGTCGCCGTGTCGTCCTCGCCCTCGGCCAGAAGCACGGCAATCGGCGTGTTGACGGCGACGTTCTCCGCTCCCTCGGGGACCAGAATACGGCCCAGCGTGCCGTCATCGACGGCCTCGACCTCCATCGTCGCCTTGTCGGTCTCGATCTCGGCGATCACGTCGCCGGACGACACCTTGTCACCTGTGGATTTAAGCCACTTGGCAAGTTTGCCCTCGGTCATGGTCGGCGACAGGGCGGGCATCAGAATTTGGGTGGACATACTTCCCTCAGGCCTCCAGCAGCACGTCGGTCCAAAGCTCGGACGGATCGGGCTCGGGGCTTTCCTGCGCGAATTGTGCCGCGTCGTTGACCACGGCTTTCACGTCGTTTTCGATCTCCTTGAGCGCCTCGGCGCTGACGCCCAGACGATCGAGTTCATGGCGAACCCGTTCGATCGGATCCTGATTGCGCCTGATATCGTCGACCTCGTCCCGCGTGCGATACTTCGCCGGATCGGACATCGAATGGCCGCGATAGCGATAGGTCATCATCTCGAGAAGGTAGGGACCGTTGCCAGCACGACACTGGGCCACGGCCTCCTCCACCGCTTCGTTCACGGCGACGACGTCCATGCCATCGACCTTGCGGCCCGGAATACCCCACGGCGCTCCGTTCTGCGACAGATCGGTCGAGGCGGACGCCCGCTCGACACTGGTCCCCATGCCATAGCGGTTATTTTCGATGACGAACACACACGGAAGCTTCTGCAAGGCGGCAAGGTTGAAGCTTTCGTAAACCTGCCCCTGGTTGGACGCACCCTCGCCGAAATAGGCCACCGAGACCTCGTCCGTGCCGCGATATTTGTTGGCGAAGGCCAGGCCAATACCAAGCGCCACCTGCGCGCCGACGATACCGTGTCCGCCGTAGAAATTCTTCTCGCGCGAGAACATGTGCATCGATCCACCCTTGCCGTGCGAGTATCCCCCCGCACGACCGGTCAGTTCGGCCATCACACCGCGAGGGGTCATGCCGGCCGCCAGCATCTGGCCGTGGTCACGATAGGAGGTGATGATCTTGTCACCCGGCTTGAGCGCCATCTGGACACCCACGACGACCGCCTCCTGACCGATATACAGATGGCAGAAACCGCCGATCAGGCCCATGCCGTAGAGCTGGCCGGCCTTTTCCTCGAACCGGCGGATCAGCACCATGTCGTGAAAGGCGCGCTTGAGTTCTTCGACCCCGAGCGCCGGTCCGTTATGACCGCCCCCTACGCCGCTTCCTTCTGCCATGATGTGTCTCCTCGTGCTTGCGCTCCGGAAAGATTAGCGCCGGAGCTTTCTGACCTGATTAGAGTGGGACGGACGTCAGTGAACGTAGACCCAAGCCTGTCATCCCGCGTCCTTCGATTGCCCGGCACCATAGTCTCCGCTCTGACCTCCCGTCTTGAGGGCGAGGCGGATACCATCCATCACCATCTCGCGATCCACGGCCTTGCACATGTCGTACAGCGTCAGACCCGCAACGGAAACGGCGGTCAGTGCCTCCATTTCCACACCCGTGCGGCCGGTGGTTCGCACCCGTGCGGTGATGGCGATCCCCTCCTCGCCGGGTGACAGGTCGATCTGCACCGACGACAGGGACAGGGGATGACACAACGGGATGAGGTCCGCCGTGCGCTTGGCGGCCATAATCCCCGCTATGCGCGCCGTGGCCAGAACGTCGCCCTTGGGCATCGTGCCCTGCACGATCCGCGCGACCGTCTCCGGGCGCATGCGGATCGCACCGACCGCCACGGCGTCACGCCGCGTCTCGGGCTTGTCCGACACGTCCACCATGATCGCCGAGCCATCGGGCCCGATATGGGTCAGGCCCTCTGCCATCAGGCAAAACCCAGCAGGCGGCGCGCGGCAACGCCCGGATCGTCCTCACGCAGCAGGGATTCGCCGACCAGCATGCCGCTGGCCCCGATCTCGCTCAGCCGCATCACTTCCTCATGCGTGCGGATGCCGCTTTCGGACACGACGATCCGGTCCGGAGGCACCAGCGGCGCGAGATCGAATGTCGTCTGGATGTCCGTCTGCAGGGTGCGCAGGTTGCGGTTGTTGATCCCGATCAGCGACGTGTCGAGCGCGAGTGCCCGGTTCAGTTCGGCCTCGTCATGAACTTCGACCAGTACGTCCATCCCCAGACCACGGGCGATATCCAGCAGTTCGGACGCCTGCATGTCCGTCAGCATGGCCATGATCAGAAGGATCGCATCCGCGCCGATGATCCGGCTTTCGTGAACCTGCCACGGGTCGAGCATGAAGTCCTTGCGCAGCACCGGCAGCGGACATGCCGCGCGTGCGGTCTTCAGGTCCGCCGTGTCGCCATGAAAACAGGACCCTTCCGTCAGTACCGAGAGACACGCTGCACCGGCCTGATGATAGGATTGCGCGATCGCCGCGGGATCGTAATGCGCCCGCAGGATACCCGCCGACGGCGAGGCCTTCTTGATCTCCGCGATCAGGCCGACCTGCCGGTCCGCCGTCTTCTGTTTCAGCGCCTGCCCGAATCCCCGAGTGGGCTCGTGCACTTCGCGCGCCTTGGCCGTGATGTCCTTCAGCGGCAGGATCGTCGCCCGCTGGGTCACGTCCACGCGCGTTCTGGCGACGATACGCGCCAGAACGTCGGGCATGTCGGTCCGCAACTCCCGCTTGACGAGTTCCGGAGCTACGGCCTGAACCGCAGAGGGCGGCACTGATGTGTCAGTCATGCTGTTCCTGTGTTCATGGCGGCGAGCAACTGGCTCGAAGACGCCTCGCGCAGCGTCCGCAGAACCTGCAGTGCCTGGCCGCTCGCCAATGCTGTGCCCACCCGTGTCACATTGTCCCGCAGGGCGGCGGGCGCAATACGTCCCTCGTCGAGAATGCCGCCTCGCCCGGCCACATGCAGGGCCACCGCGGCATTCAGCACCACGGTGTCGCGGTAGGGCCCGGTCGCGCCGCCCAGCAGCGCCTCGAGCGCCTGTGCGTTGTGCCGCGGATCACCGCCGACGATGGCCTCGATGGGTGCGGACGGCAGGCCCGCCATTTCCGCCGTCACGGTGAAGGTCCGTATCTGGCCGTCATCGAGCCCGACGACATGATTATCGCCTGCCAGGGTCAGCTCGTCCGTACCCCCGCGCGCCGTCTCTCCGTGCACGGCCCAGACGCAGGTGGCGCCCAGATCGCGCGCGGTCTCGACGACCGGCATCAGCCACGCGACATCGTAGACACCGATCAACTGGCGCCGGACGGCCGCCGGATTGGACAGCGGCCCGACGAGGTTGAACAGGGTGCGAATCCCTAGACCACGTCGCACGGGCGCCGCGTGGCGCATGGCGGGATGATGGTTGGGCGCCGCCAGAAACACCAGACCGGTGTCGCGCAACAGGCGCGACAGCACCAACGGGTCGTCCGGCATGCCGACGCCCAGCGCCGCGACGACGTCGGTGGCACCCGACCGCGACGACTGTGACCGATTGCCATGCTTGGCGACCGGCACCCCCATCGACGCCAGCACGAAGGCAACGGCCGTCGAGACGTTCAGAGTGCCGAGGCCGTCTCCCCCGGTGCCGCAGACGTCCACCGTGTCGGCCGGGACGTCCGACAGGCCGATCATCCGGTCGCGCATCGCACGGACGGCACCCGCCAGTTCGGCGGACGTCTCCCCCCGGGTGCGGAGCGCCATCAGAAAGGCCGCGATGCCGATGTCGGATATGTCGCCGTCCATAATGCGCCCGAACAGTCGCGCAGCACTCGCGGCGTCCAGCACGTCGCCCCGCGCCAGCCGCTCAAGGCCGTCGCGAAACTCGGGGTCGATCGAGGCGTCCGCCACCCGGGGCGCTCAGCTCGACGAGGCCATGGCGGGCGTCCGGTTGGCACCCCGCGCAAGCCCGAGGAAATTCGCCAGTATCTCGCGCCCATGCTCGGACGCGATACTTTCGGGATGAAACTGGACACCGAACACAGGCATGGTCCTGTGCCGCACGCCCATGATCACCCCGTCCGCCGTATGGGCGGTCACGGCGAGGCTATCCGGGACACTGTCGGGCGCGAGCGTCAGGCTGTGATAACGCGTCGCGTTGAACGGATCGGGCAGGCCACTAAAGACATCGGTGCCCTCATGGAAGACGGGGCTGATCTTGCCATGCATCGGGGTCGGCGCGCGTACCACCTCGGCCCCGAACACCTGCCCGATCGCCTGATGGCCCAGACAAACGCCGAACAGGGGGATACGTCCGGCCGCTGCCTCGATCAGGTCGCAGCAGATGCCCGCGTCGCTCGGCGTACAGGGACCGGGCGAAATGACGATCGCCTCGGGCTCAAGCGCCAGGGCCTGTTGCACGCTCAGCGAATCGTTCCGCCGCACGTCGCAGGCGGCTCCAAGCTCGCCGAGATAATGGACGAGGTTGAAGGTAAAGCTGTCGTAGTTGTCGATCAGCAGAATCATGGCGTCATGATGGCGTTACGGACCGCGCGGGTCAAATCCTCAGACGTCATCCCAGCGGCGCCCTGTTGCTGCCCGCGAACCGCACCGCTTCCTCCGCGGCCCTGAACAGCGCCCGCGCCTTGTGCTGGGTTTCGGCATGCTCGGCCTCCGGCACGCTGTCCGCTACGACGCCACAGCCGGCCTGAACGTGGATTTCGCCGTCTTTCACCACGGCCATTCGCAACCCGATGCACGTATCCATGTCGCCGTCCGGACCGAAATAGCCGATACAGCCGGCATAGGTAGCCCGCCGCGTGGGCTCGATCTCGTCAATGATTTCCATCGCGCGGATTTTGGGCGCACCGGTCAGCGTGCCGGCGGGGAACCCGGCGACGAGGGCGTCAAGCGCATCGAACTCGGGGCGCAGCCGCCCCTCCACGGTGGAGGAAATATGCATGACGTGGCTGAAACGCTCGATCACGAACTTTTCGCGGACCTTCACCGACCCCATCTCGGCCACACGCCCGACATCGTTGCGACCGAGGTCAATCAGCATCAGATGCTCGGCCAGTTCCTTCTGGTCGGCAAGAAGTTCACGCTCCAGCGCCAGATCCTCCGCCTGCGTGGCACCGCGCGGCCGCGTCCCCGCCAGGGGCCGGACCGTCATGACGCCTTCGCGCAGCCGGACCAGAATTTCGGGCGATGACCCCACGAGGCTGAACGCTCCGAAATCGAAATAGAACAGGAACGGCGCGGGATTGATCCGGCGCAAGGCACGATACAGGGCCAGCGGCGGCAGGCTGAAGCGGGCCGAGAATCGCTGGCTTGGCACCACCTGAAACGCGTCGCCCGCCGCGATGTAGTCCTGGATCCTGCGAACGGCGTCGCAGAACGCCTCCGGCGTGAACGTCGAACGCTGCGGCCCGATCTCGATCGCCCCGCTGGGCGACATGTCGGCGATGGCCAATGGCTCGGACAGGACCGATCGGGCACGCTCGATCAGCGCGCGCGCGGCCGCGACCGTGTCGCAGGCGGTATGCGCGCCACCGGGGCGTACGGACGCGACAAGGATCAACTCGTCCCGCACGGTATCGAAGATCGCGAACAGCGCGGGACGCAGCATCGTCCCCTCGGGAAGGCCGAGATCGTCCGGCGGCATATTGGGCAGATGCTCCATCTGCCGGACCATGTCGTAGCCGAGATAGCCGAACAGGCCCCCGGCCATGGGAGGCATACCTTCGGGCAGATCGATCCGGCTGTCCGCCATCACGGCCCGCAGGGACTCGAGCGGTGTGCCCGTGACCGACTCGAATCCGGCGTCATCGGCGGGCGTTCGGTTGAGCGCCGCGACGCCCCCGTGGCAGCGCCAGACCAGATCGGGCAGCAGTCCGATGACCGAATAACGCCCGCGCGACGTGCCGCCCTCGACACTTTCGAGCAGGAATGAGTAACGGCCATTGTCCGTCAGCCGTACCAGACGCTTCAACGCGGCGACCGGCGTCAGCAGATCGGCCACCTCGATCGACCACAGGAGCGAAGACTGCCCGGCGTTCAGCCGCGCGACCAGCACGTCATCGTCGGGCGGCGGGGGCAGCAGCCTGGTGTCGCTCATGTTCCGGGTGCCTCCGTCAGCCGCCGGCACCGGGCTGGGCACTGAAACGCGCGACAACCTGGTTGAACACGGCCATATTGGTCTTGGGCTTCAGGGTCTTCTCGAGGTCCGCGACATACGACATACCGAGATCGTCGCCGATCGACTGGTCGAGCGAGCCGCGCACGCGATCGTAGCCGGTCTGATTGCTGCTGACCGGCGGGTGCGTAATGCCGGTCACGGTCGCGATATAGAAACTGTCGTCGGCTTCGATCATCGTGCTCTGCCCGACCTTCAGGCCGAACGCCACGTGCGTCAGCGCCGCCGGCACGTCCGGACCGCCGTTGCGCGTCACGCTCACGCCATGCAGCAGTCCGGCACCCGCATCGGGGACCGACGCGATGCCGCCCTTGTCCGTCGCGGCGACATACAGCGACGTCGCACGCTCGTTGGCCTGCTGACGGACCTGCGCCTGGGTCCAGGCGGCCAGAACCTTGTCCCGAACCTCGTCGAAGGGACGTTTGGCGGCCGGAGTGACGTCGTCGACCACCAGAGCGAACCATGTGTCGTGACCCGCGCTGACAACACTCGGGTGGGCGCCCTTCCCCTGCACGAAGGCACGGTTGATGATCGCATCGTGCACGGCCTTGTCACCGGGCAGCGGGGCGGGCTCGCCCTCGCGGGTCAGACCCTGCGCGTCCAGTGCGCCCGACACCGCGACCGCGCCGATATCGGTCGGAATCTTGTCCAGATCGCCGCCTCCGGCGACCGCATCCTGAAAGCGCGGCAGACGCTGACCGACCAGGCCCGGTGCCTGTGCGTGCGCGATTTCATCATGGATGTCCGCGCGCGCGTGCTCGAAGCTGGTGTCGTGGGGTGCCTTGACCGCGTTGACGCGGAAGACGACCCAGCCCGTGTCCACCTTGACCGGCCCCTGCACCGCATCGGTGGGCGCTGCGAACACCAGTTTGGACAAGGCGTCCGATGGCAGGTCGCTGGCCCGGGTGTCGGGCATCTCCACGGCGGCGCTGCCCTTGGCGGCGGCCTGCACCGCCTGCCAGTCCGCCCCCGCCTTCCACTGTGCCGCCACACGGTCAGCCGCGGCCTGATCCGGGGCTGTCACCAACTGAAGCGAGCGAAGCTCGGGCACATGAAAACGGTTTGACTGCAGGTCATAGACACGATGCAGATCCGCATCGGCGATATTCATCGACCGTGCGATCGTATCGGCCGACAGAACCACGGCACGAATATGACGGTATTCGGGGGTGCGGAAATCCTGCGGATGATTGTCGTAGAACCGCCGCAGGACGGCCTCGTCGGGCGCTGCCGGGGGTGTCATGGACGCGAAGCGGATCTGCGCGACATCGAGGCTGCGCAACTCGGCATCGAAATCGAAAATCCGGCGGACCATGATATCCGGCACGGCAATCGATCCACCGATGGCCTCCATCAGGCCGCGCGACGCGATCTCTGCCCTGACCATCTCGACCAGTTGCTTTTCCGTCATACCGATCTGCGCGAGCTTCTGGTTCAGCACAGCGTGATCGAACTGACCGGTCGTGCCCTTGAAATAGGGCATCGCAAAAATCTCGTCCCGCACGGCGCTGTCCGGCACGACCAGCCCGTGTCGACGCGCGGCCACGGCGATCTCGCGCTCCATCAACAGACGCTGAAGCGCCTCGCGCGCGATCTGGTCGCGGGTCGCGGGCGGCAGAGCCGATGCATCAGCAACCCCCATCTGGCGCGCGGTCTGGGTCAGGCCGGACTGCACGCCGCGCGCCAGATCGTCGGCGTGGATTTTCTCGCCTGCGACACTGGCCACCACATCCCCCGCTCCGAACGCGCCGGAATCGAACAGGCCGTTCATACCCAGCGCCGCGAACACCACGAAGATAAGCAACGCAATGATCCGGCCGAGCCAGGAGTCAACGAAGATATGACGCAGGAATGAAATCATGAACCAGGCCCGACGGTGGAAACGGGCGGATACATACAGGCAAACGGCCGCGCGGGCTACCGTCCGCGTGGCCTGACTTTGCGCATGGGGCGCCGAATGGAATACGGTGGCGTAACCTAGAACAAGGCCCGGCGCCACGGCGTGCCAGGCCACGGGAGACGGACGACACGCCATGACCAGCCAGGTGATAATCGGCAACTGGAAAATGAACGGCCTTGTGGCCGACGCCCGCACGCTGGCCAGAGCGGTGGCGGACGGCGTGTCGTCCGACACCGGTCCGCGGGTCGTCGTCTGTCCCTCCTTCGTTCATTTGTCTACGGTCGCGGCGGAGCTCTCCGGATCGGCGGTCGCACTGGGCGCGCAGGATTGCCATCACGAAGGCCGGGGGGCATTCACGGGCGACATCTCCGCACCGATGCTGGCCGATATCGGCGTGCGCTACGTCATTCTGGGGCATTCGGAGCGCCGGGCCGGACATCAGGAACTCGATGAAATGGTGCGGCAGAAAGCGGTCGCCGCCGCGTCCGCAGGTCTGGTCCCGGTGGTGTGCGTCGGCGAAACCCAGGACCAGCGCGCCGCAGGACAGGCGCGCGACGTGATCGGCTATCAGATCGAAGGATCCCTGCCGCAGGACTTCGCCGGTATCGTCGCCTATGAGCCCGTCTGGGCCATAGGCACCGGTCAGAGCGCCTCGATCGACGATATCGCCGACATGATGGCGTTTATCCGTGCCGAGCTGGCTCGCCAGTTCGGCGAGGGTGGCAAGACGATGCAAATCCTGTATGGAGGCTCCGTCACACCGCGCGACGCGTCGGCGATCCTGCGTGTGGCGGAGGTGGGCGGCGCATTGGTGGGTGGCGCGTCGTTGAAGCCCGAGTCCTTCCTTGATATCGTCCGCGCCTCCGCCGGCGACTGACGCCGCCGCTCGACCCACTGTCTGCCCGACCCTGTCCGGAACCCGAGAATGACCACGTTTCTGCTGATCATCCATCTTCTTGTCACAGTCGCCCTGATCGGCACCGTGCTGATCCAGCGCAGCGAAGGCGGCGGTCTGGGAATCGGCAGCAGCCAGGGCATGGGCGCGTTCATGTCCGGTCGCGGAACGGCGAATCTCCTGACGCGCACGACGGCGGTTCTGGCCGGCATCTTCATGGTGCTGTCGCTGGCGCTGGCGGTGATCAACCGTGGTGCCGGCAGCGGGAGCGCGCACGACATTCTGGCGGCCCCTCCGGCGGTAGTCCCTCCAGCCCCGCCCGCTCCGGCGACCGCACCTCCGGCCACCCCGCAGACGCCGGACACAACGCACTGATCGTCGGAATGGCGCCCTCCCCGGAAGGCGCCATTTTTCTTTCATCGCTTTTATTCTCCTGCCGCCCTTTCGCCCGGGCGGCGAACCAGTGTAGGAAAGCCTTCCATGACGCGGTTTGTATTCATCACCGGCGGCGTGGTTTCCTCGCTTGGAAAAGGCATCGCCTCAGCAGCTCTCGCGGCCCTTCTGCAGGCCCGGGGCTATAAGGTCCGTCTGCGTAAGCTGGACCCCTATCTCAACGTCGATCCGGGCACCATGAGCCCCTATCAGCACGGCGAGGTGTTCGTGACCGACGACGGGGCGGAAACCGACCTCGACCTCGGCCACTACGAACGGTTCACGGGCGTGCATGCCCTGCGTTCGGACAACACGACGACCGGGCGGATCTATTCGGACGTCATCGCACGCGAACGCCGCGGCGACTATCTGGGTGCGACCGTTCAGGTCATTCCCCACATCACCGACGCGATCAAGGAAGCGGTGGTCGCCGGGACCGAGAACCTCGATTTCGTGCTGGTCGAGATCGGCGGCACGGTCGGCGATATCGAAAGTCTGCCGTTCCTTGAGGCCATTCGCCAGTTGCGCAACGACCTCGGCGCGGACCAGACGATGTGTGTCCATCTCACCCTGCTGCCGTGGATTCCGGCCGCGGGCGAGTTGAAAACCAAGCCGACCCAGCATTCCGTCAAGGAACTGCAGAATGTCGGCATCCAGCCGCAGATGCTGCTCTGCCGCTCCGACCGTCCGATCCCCGAGACCGAGCGTCGGAAGATTGCCAACTTCTGCAACGTCCGTCCGGAAGCCGTGATCGCAGCACTGGATGTCGATAGCATCTATGCCTGCCCGATTTCCTACCACGCCGAAGGCATGGACAATGAGGTCCTGCGTTATTTCGGCCTGCCCGCCGACGCCGAGCCGGATCTGTCGAAGTGGCATGCGATCCTGGATGCCATCCGCAATCCGGAGGGCGAGGTGCGGATCGCGGTGGTCGGCAAATACACGGCGTTGCTCGACAGCTACAAATCGCTGATCGAGGCCCTGCTGCATGGCGGCATCGCCAATCGGGTGCGCGTGAAACTGGACTGGGTCGAGTCCGAGGTGTTCGAGCGTTCGGACGAAGCCCTCGAACGCCTCGCCAACGCACATGGCGTTCTGGTCCCCGGCGGCTTTGGCGAGCGCGGATCGGAGGGTAAGATCGACGCCGTCCGCTTTGCCCGTGAGCGGGGCATCCCGTTCCTCGGGATCTGCTTCGGCATGCAGATGGCGGTGATCGAGTGCGCCCGCTCTCTGGCCGGACTGCCCGATGCCTCCTCGACGGAGTTCGGCCCGACGAACCAGCCGCTGGTCGGCCTGATGACTGAATGGGCGCGGGGCAATGAACTGCTGCGTCGCCGTGAAGGCGGTGAACTCGGTGGCACGATGCGTCTGGGCGCCTACACGGCCAAGCTGGCCGAAGGCTCACGCGTGGCGGACATCTACGGCAAGACCGAGGTGCGGGAGCGCCATCGTCATCGCTATGAGGTCAACCTGCACTATCGCGAGAAGCTGGAGGCCGTCGGGCTGAAGTTCTCGGGCATGTCACCGGACGGTATCCTGCCCGAGGTGGTCGAATACCCTGATCACCCGTGGTTCGTGGGCGTGCAGTACCATCCTGAACTCCTGTCCAAGCCCTTCGCCCCCCATCCCCTGTTTTCAGGCTTCGTGGGCGCCGCGGTCAAGAAGGCTCGCCTCGTATGACGGCTCTCGCGCGCACTGTCCCGGTCGGCAGCCTGGAGATCGGCAACGATCGTCCGTTCGTCCTGATCGCCGGTCCCTGCCAGATCGAATCCGAAGCCCATGCGTTCGAGACGGCGGAGGCCCTGCACGGGATTTGCCAGCGTCTGGGTCTGGGGCTGATCTACAAAAGCTCCTTCGACAAGGCCAATCGCACGTCGATCGGCGCCGCTCGCGGTGTCGGCATGCATAAGGGACTGGATATCCTGTCGGCCATCCGGACGAAATGGTCCGTTCCGGTCCTGACCGACGTGCATGCGCCCGAACAGTGCGCACCCGTCGCACAGGCAGTGGACGTGTTGCAGATCCCGGCCTTCCTGTGCCGCCAGACCGATCTTCTGCTCGCCGCCGGCGAGACCGGGGCCGCGATCAACGTCAAGAAGGGCCAGTTCCTCGCGCCGTGGGACATGGCCAACGTGGCGGCCAAGATCGCCTCGACCGGGAACAACAATGTCCTGCTGTGTGAGCGCGGCACCAGCTTCGGCTACAACACGCTGGTCAATGACATGCGCGGCCTGCCGATCATGGGGGCCACCGGCTATCCGGTCGTCTATGACGCGACGCATTCCGTGCAGCAGCCGGGCGGCCTTGGCGGTTCATCAGGCGGCCAGCGGGAATTCGCGCCCATTCTGGCCCGCGCGGCCCTGGCCATCGGCGTCGCCGCCGTCTTCATCGAGACCCATCAGGACCCCGATCACGCGCCCAGCGACGGCCCGAACATGATCCCGCTGCGGCAGATGGAGTCCCTGCTGCGCGACCTCATGCGTGTCGACGCGGTGGGCAAGGACATCCGCGCGCGCGACGCCATTGGTTGAACAGCTCGCTCGCACGGGGGTGTCTTGACCTTGCCGCGTTGTCGGAGACTGATAGGCGCCACGGACGGGCAGCACCTTGCGTAGCGCCATAGTCCGCGATCAATAAGAACGATCCAGTGGCCACGCTGCCACCGTGATAGAAGAGGAAAAGCCAATGAGTGCCATCGCCGATATCGTCTCGCGGGAAATTCTCGACAGTCGCGGCAACCCGACCGTCGAAGTCGACGTCGAACTCGCCTCCGGCGCCACGGGCCGCGCCGCGGTGCCGTCCGGCGCCTCGACCGGTGCACATGAGGCGGTCGAACTGCGTGATGGCGACAAAGCCCGTTTCGGCGGCAAGGGCGTCCTGAAAGCCTGTGAAAACATCGAGAACGAAATCCTGGAGGCCCTGCAGGGGGCCGAGTCGCAGGACCAGGTCGCGATCGACAATGCAATGATCGATCTGGACGGCACACCGAACAAGGGACGCCTCGGTGCGAACGCCATCCTTGCTGTCTCGCTCGCCGTGGCGAAGGCCAGCGCCGAGGAACTCCAGATTCCGCTCTATCGCTACGTCGGCGGTGTTTTCGCCCACACCCTGCCCGTGCCGATGATGAACATCGTCAATGGCGGCCAACACGCCGACAACCCGATCGACATCCAGGAATTCATGATCCAGCCGGTCGGCGCTCCGACGATCGCCGACGCCGTCCGTATGGGATCGGAGATTTTCGCCCAGCTGAAGAAGAACCTCGCCGCCGCAGGGCATAACACCAATGTGGGCGACGAAGGCGGCTTCGCGCCGGGTCTGAAATCGGCTGACGACGCTCTGGGCTTCATCACGAAAGCCGTCGAGGCCGCTGGCTATCGTCCGGGTGAGGACATTACCTTCGCCCTCGATTGTGCGGCCACCGAGTTCTACAAGGACGGGTTCTATGTGATGGAAGGCGAAGGCAAGCGCCTCGATTCCGCCGGTATGGTCAGCTATCTCGCCGATCTCGCCGCGCGGTACCCCATCGTGTCGATCGAGGACGGTCTTGCTGAGGACGACTGGGAAGGCTGGGCGGCACTGACCGCAGCTCTTGGCAGCAAGCTGCAGCTTGTCGGCGATGACCTGTTCGTCACCAACCCGGAGCGGCTGGCACGCGGCATCAAGGCCCACACCGCGAACTCGCTGCTGGTGAAGGTCAATCAGATCGGCACGCTGAGCGAAACGCTCGAGGCTGTTCAGATGGCCCATCGTGCCGGGTATACCGCCGTCATGAGCCATCGTTCGGGCGAGACCGAGGATTCCACGATCGCCGATCTCGCGGTCGCGACGAACTGCGGCCAGATCAAGACCGGCTCGCTGTCGCGCTCGGACCGTACCGCCAAGTACAACCAGCTGATCCGCATCGAGCAGGAGCTGGCGACCGCGGCACGTTATGCCGGCCGGTCGATCCTGAAGCACTGACCATCATGCCCGCCGCGCCCGCCTCACAGCGGGCGCGGAATTTTTCCACGGCGGTTCATTTTTCATTTAGCATGGTGGCGTAGTCGCAAAGACAGCCTGTCCGGAGACCGTCCCTTATGCAGATCGGCCGCCTTGTTCGCCGCTTTTTCAACGCTACGGTGCCCCCCGCCCTGTTTTTGGGGCTGGCGGGATATTTCGGCTGGAACGCCCTGCAGGGCGATCACGGGCTGCGCAGCTACGCTCAGCAGCTCAAGCTTCTGGACCAGGCTAAGCAGTCCCAGCAGGACGCCCTGTCCGAACGTACGATCTGGAACCGCCGTGTCGCGGCATTGCAGGAAAACGCGCTCGACGCGGACATGGTCGATGAACGCGGGCGCGCGATGCTTAATCTCGCGCATGATCGCGATCTGGTGGTCCCGTACGGGCCTCACGACAAGCTTTACTGAGTACGCCGACGGCACAAAAAAAGGGCCGCTTCCTAACGGAAGGCGGCCCTTTTTCATGTCCGGTAGCCGGACTTATTTGATCTTCGCTTCACGGAAAGCGACGTGCTTGCGCGCGACGGGGTCGTACTTGCGCATTTCCATCTTGCCGGTCTGCGCACGCGCGTTCTTCTTCGTCACGTAGAAGTAGCCGGTGTCGGCCGACGAGACGAGCTTGATCTGAATGGTGTTGGTCTTCGCCATGGGGTCCTCGGTAGTGCTGCGCCGCGTCCTGATCCCGGGGCGTCTGCCCTATGACCGGAAGCGATTGCGTCCCTGCCCCGCCGGAGCGACACAGGTATTCAGTGTTGTCATCATCGCAGGCAGCGCCGCCCCACGCACGAAGCGGATTGCCCTTCCGGGCGCAAATTGCTCATACAGGGGCGTCAGGTCAAGCGTTTCCGGGTGCTTGAGGACAAACTCGGCCGATTTTCTGCCCCGACGACCATCAGGAAGATCATGATACCCCATACCGAGGCCCTTTCGCGCCTGCTGGCGCCCGTCACGCCCGTCGGGACGGAGATCGTCTCTCTCGCCCAGTCATCCGGCCGGATCGTGGCGCGCACCGTTCAGGCACGCGTCAGCAACCCGCCTGCCGACGTGTCGGCCATGGACGGGTATGCGGTCCGTAGCGCCGACTCGGCGACCGTTCTGCGCGTGGTCGGCACAAGCCGCGCGGGGGAGCCCTTCTCCGGCACTGTTCACGCCGCTGAGGCGGTCCGTATCTTCACCGGCAGCATCATGCCCGAAGGCGCGGACGCCGTCCTGATCCAGGAAAACGCCCGGCTGGAGGGTGGGACGATCGTGGCCACCGCCCCGGTGCCGGACGGCAGTTTTGTGCGGCGCGCCGGACAGGACTTCGCCGCCGGTCAGGACGTCGTCCAGAGCGGCGCGTGCCTGAACGCGCGCGCCATCGGGCTTCTGGCCGCGGCAGGACATGTCTGGGTGGAGGTTCGCCGCCGCCCCCGGGTCGCTCTTCTGACGACCGGCGACGAATTGTCGCTGCCGGGAGACCCTCTGCCGCCCGGCGGCATCTACAACTCCAACGGACCGATGCTGTCGGCGCTCGTACATGCGGCGGGCGCGGAGCCTGTTCTGCTGCCGCCCCTGCCCGATTCCCGCGAGGACGTGGCGGCGGTTCTGGCGGGGCTGCGCGACATCGACCTCGTCATCAGTATGGGCGGGGCAAGCGTCGGGGCCCATGACGTGATGCGCGATGCCCTGTCCATGGCGGGCTTCGCACCGGATTTCTGGACGATCGCCATGCGGCCTGGCAAACCCCTGATGCACGCGCGCAAGGGATCGCTGTCCTGCATCGGCTTACCCGGCAACCCCGTGGCGGCCCTCGTGTGCGGTATCGTGTTCGTCCTGCCGGTCATCGCGCGTCTGCAAGGCCGGACCTCGTATCAGGTGCCGACCGAATCGGCGACGCTGGGCTGCGATCTGGGGGGCAACGACATGCGCTTCGATCATCTGCGCGCCCGCCTGACGTTCGACGAGAATGGCGACACCGTTGCGACACCGTTCTCCAAACAGGATTCCGGCATGCTGTCAGCGCTGAGTCAGGCCGACGCCCTCGTGCTTCGCCCGTCGCACGCCCCCGCCGCGCGTGCGGGCGAACGGTGCCGTATCATACGACTCGCGCCGTTGGGTCTTTAAGCACGCGTTTTTCGTCGATTGCGGGCGGAACGCTTGACGACGGCATGCGAACCAACATAGAACAAACGAGATGTTTTTGGTTTGTTCCGCCCTGTCGTGACGCACGGGGTGCACGAGGGATCGCTCATGCTGACGCGCAAACAGCACCAGCTTTTGTTGTTTATCGATGACTATCTTCGGCGCACGGGCTTTTCACCTTCCTTCGACGAGATGAAAGACGCGCTCGAGCTGAAATCGAAATCGGGTATCCACCGCCTGATCTCCGGGCTCGAGGAGCGCGGCTTTCTGGCAAGGCGCCACCACCGCGCGCGCGCGCTCGAGGTGTTGCGGCTGCCCGTCGTCGAAGGCCCTGCGCCGGTGATGGCCCCCAATTTTCACCCGACGGTCATCCAGGGTGATTTTTCGGCGCGTCTAACCGGAGCCCGCCCACTGGACGACGCGTCCGCTGTCCTGCTGCCGCTCTACGGGCGTATCGCGGCAGGATTGCCGATCGAGGCCCTGCGCGATACGGGCACGCAGGTGGAAGTACCAATCTCGCTACTGGCCGGAAGCGGGGAACATTACGCGCTGGAGATCGCCGGGGATTCGATGATCGACGCCGGTATCCTCGACGGGGACATCGTGATTATCCGGAACGAGACGACCGCCGACAACGGGCAGATCGCCGTTGCCCTGATCGACGGTCAGGACGTCACGCTCAAACGTATCCGCCGCCGCGGCAACGCGATCGCTCTTGAACCTGCCAACGCCGCCTATGAAACGCGGATCGTGCCGGCCGACCGCGTCTCGATACAGGGGTGCCTCGTCGGCCTTGTGCGGCGTTACTAGCCGATAACATCCGCAAGGGCCGGGATCAGGCGGGCGGTCGTCGTAACCGTATCGGCGGATATGTCGTCAACATGCGGGATTTCGGCCAGCACCCGGACCGCGCCGTGCGTTTCGATGGCGCGGCGGTTATGAGGTGCCGGCGGTCCGTTCATTACGACGCCCGCGATATGCGCGCCCCGGGTGCGCAAGGCCTCCAGTGAGAGCAGCGTATGATTGATCGTGCCCAGCCCGCTGCGTGCGACCAGAACGACGGGCAACGCCAGACGCGTGATGACGTCGGCCATCATGACTCCCGGGCAAACCGGCACCATGACGCCACCCGCCCCCTCGACGACGAGGGGGCCTCTCCAGTCCGGTGCCACGAGTCGCCGGGGATCAATCACCCGGCCTTCGCGGACAGCGGCTTCATCGGGCGCTAGCGGGGCATCGAACGCATACACGGGCGGAATGACGTGAACGCCGGGCACCAGGCCAGCGATTGTCTCGCTGTCACCCGATTCATCCGCAAGCCCGGTCTGCAGCGGCTTGAAGTAAGCCGCCCCCCAGGCCCGGACCAGACACGCGGATACAAAGCTCTTGCCGACGCCCGTATCGGTGCCGGTTACGAAAACGCCGCCTGAACGGCGTGCGGAACTGGGCCCGGATATCATCGCAACAACACTCCATAACCGACACGATACGTGGCCGTGCCACCCTGTCTCTCGAAACGGGTCATGACCCGCCGCATGCGCCCTGCCGACAGGGGACGATGGCCGGGACGCGGACGGTCGGCTCCCAAACCCCGAAGACCGCGCATGAATGCCAATGCTGTTTGCGTCGGTTCGGTGTACGACTCGAAGCTCCAGCGGGCCGTGCCAGACGCTGCCCAGTCTGCCCGAAGATCCTCCTCATCGGCGAACGTCGGTGTCGCTGGCGTGACGCCACACGCCTCATGTGCCAGCCGCCACTCCGGGAATGTACCGTTGCAGAGGATCGAGAGGGCGCAGATGCCCCCTGGCCGCACCAGCGCCGCCAGTCTTCGCAGCGTGCCGCGCCTGTCCGTGAACCATTGCGCGCAAAGACTGGAACACACCAGGTCGAAGTCGCCACCGACTCGCGCGAGTGCCGCCGCGTCTTCGGCGTTGAGCGGCATGAACTGGACCCGCGCCGAGGCGACCTGCGTCGCCGCGCGTTCGAGCATTCCGGGCGCCAGATCGGTCGCCAGAACAGCGGCCTCCGGATACAGGGCCGCGAGCCGCTTCGTAAGGCCGCCCGTCCCGCACCCCACTTCGAGAATACGGGCCGGACGCGCGACCGCGCGCTCGATCAGGGACGTCAAATGCCTGGCCGCATGCGGTTGCACCCGCGCGTATGCGTCATACGAAACGGCGCTGCCGAAACGCTGTGCGAGGTCGCCACGGCGCATGGTCATATCGTGGCGCACGCGCGCGCATGGAACGCGCGTATCGACTCCGCGCAGGCCTGGGGATGCGTCAACGGCAGCATGTGCCCGCCATCGCTGATCCAGTCGACATGATGGCGAGCAAAGGCCGCGTCGGTCAGCGTCGGTGGCACGATCGTATCCTGCCGCCCGGCCAGAGCCACCACCGGACAGGCCTCCAGGCCGGCGCGCCCGTCACCCGTCGCCAGTTCGGCCAGCCCGTCGCCCAGTCTTCGCGCGTCCGGAGCGCCAGACCAGTCGCCCGTCACGCCGCAGCGCGCCCGAAAATCGCGCAGGACGGCATCGGGATCGCGTACAAACGCGGCCTGCATGCGCGTCAATACACGCATGGGGGTGCCGTACTCATACGTTGCTGCCTGCGTGAAGCGAGGAAAGCCGTTGATCGACAACAGCCCGCGACGTCCCGACGCCGGGGTCAGCAGCGCCTCCATCACGCCCGCGGAATGGCCGACCAGGATGTGCGCCTCCTTGGGCGACCCTATCCGCCGTCCGCCGAAATAACCGTTATCGAGCCGACAGATGTCGTATCCGACCAGAAACGACGCGACCGCATCCCACAGGTCCGGCCCGAACCCCCACCCATGTGCCAGCACCACCCGCATGTCAGGACGCCGTGTCCAGCAGCGCGGGCAACACGGCACACAGGCGCTCGATGGCGTGTTCGTCGTGGGCCGCGCTCAGCGCCAGCCGCAGGCGTGCCTGCCCCCTCGGCACGGTCGGAGGCCGGATCGCCGTCACCATCATTCCGTCAGCACGCATCCGGTCAGCCGCTGCCAACGTAGGCTCATTGTCCCGCAGAATAATCGGGACGATCTGGGTGGAGGACCCCCCGGTCGACAGGCCCGCATCCCGCGCGGCCTGCCGGACACGTGCGCCGTGGCGGTGCAGCCGGGCACGCTCGGCGTCCATCGTCGGGATCAGGTCCAGCCCGGCATCCACCGCGCCAAGCACGGCGGGCGGCGGCGCGGTGCTGAAAACGAACCCTGACGCCACGTTCGCAAGCCATGCGCACAGCGGCTTCGACCCGGCCACATAGGCCCCCATGGCGCCGAACGCCTTGCTGAAGGTGCCCATCACCAGATCGACACCCACTCCGGCCGCAAGCCCGCGACCGCCCGGGCCCAGCACACCCGTCGCATGCGCTTCATCCACATACAGGAACGCGTCGAAACGATCGGCCAAGGCCCGTAACGCCGGGAGGTCGGCCCGATCGCCGTCCATGGAAAAGACACTCTCGGTCGCAATAAGCCGCAGGCCCGGCCTGTGCGCGTCCCGCGCCAGCAGTGTCTCGAGATGCCCGAGATCGTTGTGACCGAACCGGACCTGCCGCAGTCCCGCCGCCGCGACACCATGATGAAGGCTCGCGTGGTTCAGGCGGTCGGCGTAGACCCGCAACGGACTGCCCGTGGTTTCCAGCGCCAGTGCGGCCAATGCCGGCAGGACCGACGCATTTGCCTGCCACCCGCTGGCGAACAACACGGCGGCCTCGCAGCCCTTGAAGGCAGCCAGACGCGCCTCGATGCGCAGGTGGAGGTCGAGCGTTCCGGTGACGAGGCGCGAAGCCCGGGCCCCGGCCCCGTGCCGCTGCGCCCAGAGGGCCGCGCGCTCGCGCACCACGGGGTGATGTGCCAGACCCAGATAGTCATTCGACGACAGGTCGACCAGGTCCGCGCCGTCGCTCGTCACATAGCCCGGACGGCTGGCCGACACGGGTCGGGGCGTGCGCAGAAGATGCCTGCGGGCGCGGTCGAGCAAAGCCGTCTGGCAATATGCGTCAAAGCGGGTCATGACAGCGACGTTCCTGCCGGACACCCATTCGGCGGTCAATCATGATGTCCGAGGAGTGCGCGCGATGTCCCCTACCGACCGGCCCGACTGGTACGAGCGCGGACTCCCCCATATCTGGCTGCCCTATACGCAGATGCTGGTCACGCCCCCGCCGCTGGCCGCCGAGCGGACCGACGGCTGCACCATCACGCTGGCGGACGGCCGCATACTGACCGACGGGATCGCGTCCTGGTGGACGGCGTGCCATGGCTACAATCACCCGGCCATCGCCCACGCGGTGCAGGCGCAGCTTGCACGCATGCCGCATGTGATGTTCGGCGGCATGGTGCATGAACCCGCGCTGCGGCTCGCGGCAAGTCTGGCCGATCTTCTGCCCGGCGATCTGGAGCGCGTGTTCTTCACCGATTCCGGTTCTGTCGCGGTCGAGGTGGCGATCAAGATCGCGACGCAATACTGGCTCAATCGCGGCGTTCAGGGGCGGACGCGACTGCTGGCGTTCCGGGGCGGCTATCACGGTGACACGCTGGCCACCATGGCGATCTGCGATCCCGAAGAAGGCATGCATGCCCTATTCACCGGCGTTCTGCCGCAGCATATCATCGCCGACCTGCCGCGCGACGACGGGTCGACACGCGCACTGGACGCATTGCTGCACGCCCAGGGGCAGGACATAGCGGCCATCGTCGTGGAACCTCTGGTGCAGGGGGCCGGCGGGATGCTGTTCCACGACCCCGCGACGCTGCGCCGGCTGCGCGAACTTGCCGACCGTCACGGAGTACTCCTCATCCTCGACGAAATCTTCACCGGGTTCGGGCGCACCGGGACGATGTTCGCGTGCGAACAGGCAGGAATCGTCCCCGATATCGTGACCCTGTCCAAGGCGCTAACCGGGGGCACCATGGCATTGTCCGCGACGGTCGCCACACGCCGGGTGTTCGAGGCCTTCCTGTCCGACGACCCAATGCACGCGCTGATGCATGGCCCGACCTTCATGGCCAATCCGCTGGCCTGCGCCGCCGCCAATGCCTCGATTGCGTTGTTCGGGCAGGAGGATCGGCTGGCTCAGGTCGCCGCGATCGAAGCCCAGATGCGCGCGGAGCTGGAGACGTGTCGCGGCCTGCCGGGCGTGCGGGATGTGCGCGTGATGGGCGCGATCGGGGTGGTGGAGCTCGACCATATCGCCGACATGCCGCGACTGAAAGCGGCACTGGTGGACGGGGGCGTCTGGGTACGGCCCTTCCGCACGATCGTCTATCTCACGCCGGCTTTCACCATAACGGCGGCGCAACTCTCGCACCTGACGCGGACGATCAGGACCGTCCTTGCCGCTGGTCCCTACTGACCTTTACTGGCCGAGGCTACCGGCGCCGAAGATGTAATTGCTTACCTGCTGTTCGAGGCTGAGCGGCTCGCGGGTATTGGTGACCAGCGCACCGCTGGCCAGCCGCTCCGGCCCGTGACCGGGCTCGATCAGCAGGGCGTTGTCGCCGGTCATGCTGGGAGCGCCGACCGTCAGCACCGAGTCCGACGGCAGAGACAGGCGCCGGTCGATCCGGAAATGGACGATCGCCATCTGCGTCTCGGGATCGAGCGAAATCGAACCGACCTTACCGACCGGCACCCCGGCAAGATCGACGTCGGCCCCGGGCGTCAGGCCGTTTGCCGAGACGAATCGGGCGGCGAGCGGGTAGTCCTCGCCCACCGGCCCGCGCTCGGTTTTCCAGACATAGCTTGCGAATCCGACGCCCAGCGCCAGAACGGCCGCACTGGCGACAATCGCGCCGCCTCGCCCCTGTGCCATATCCCGCCCACCTTCCAGACGTCGACCGAGAGAGGCTCGCGCCGAAAAAACTGCATTATCAGTGTCTTGTCGTGGCATTTTCCATTACCACATCAAGACGCCCAACATCGTTAACCGCGCGAGTTATGCAGGTGGCCAAGGAGCGGTCAAGGCACCTCTTGCCCCGCACCCGTCGCTGGGGCACGACAACATTCATCAAAGTCGGTCATCAAATTGCTCCAGTTGAATGGCCGGTCCGTCTTTATTCATAATCACGACCGGACAGCCCGCATGAGTTTTCTTCAGGCCATCATCATCGCCATCATTCAGGGGGCGACGGAACTCTTCCCGGTCAGCAGTCTCGGTCACGCCGTTATCGTCCCCGCCCTTCTGGGTTGGCACATCGACCAGGGCGGCGACAGCCTGCTGCCGTTTCTCGTCGTGCTCCATTTCGGCACGCTCCTGGCATTGCTGCTGTTCTTCTGGCGCGACTGGTATGCTCTGGCGCACGCCATCCTGCTCGGGCGCGATCCCACCCTGCGATCCCAGAGCCTGCGTATCGTCGGTCTGCTGATCGTTGCGACGATCCCCGCCGTGCTGGTCGGCGGACTGTTCGAACACACGCTGCGACGTCTGTTCGGCTCCCCGAGTGCCGCGTGCCTGTTCCTTATACTGAACGGGGCGATGCTTCTGTTCTGTGAGTGGATGCGCAGCAATCGCCGCCCCGACTATGACAAGCCGGTTGCCGCCATGACGCTGCGGGACTCGGTGGCGGTCGGCATCTGGCAGTGCCTTGCCTTCTTTCCCGGCATCTCGCGTTCCGGCGCCACGATAACCGGCGGTCTGTTCCGTGGCCTGACCCATGACGTGTCGGCACGGTTTTCCTTTCTTATCGCCCAGCCGGTGATCCTGGGCGCAACTGTCAAGGAAGCGTTCAAGGCGCGCCACACCCCGATACCCCACGACCAGTTTCTGGTCGTCGTGACCGCCGCGATCGTCGCCGCCCTCACCGCTTTGCTCAGTACGGCGTTTCTCATGCGCTACTTCCACAATCACGAACGCTGGGCGCTAAGCCCCTTCGGTTATTATTGCGTGGGCGCCGGTGCGATCGCGTTTCTTCTTCTGCAGTTCGGGCTCTGACCATGATGCGTTTGTTGATCCGCCGGGCCTGCGTGCCGCTCATGGCATGTGCCGGTGTCGTGCTGGGCGCCGCCGCTTCGGCACCCGACCTTGCGTCCGCCTCCGTGGACCGGCTGTCAACACCGTGGTGGAAAGCCCGATTCGAGGCCAAGCAGGCGGAGATCGACAAAGGTCACTACGACATTGTCTGGCTCGGCGATTCGATAACGCAGAACTTCGAGAAGCAGGGTGGCCATGCGTGGGACGACTACGTCCCGGTCTGGAATCGTTTCTACGGCGGTCGCCACGCACTCAACCTCGGCTTCAAGGGGGACAGCACCTGTCACGTGCTCTGGCGGCTCGATCATGGCGAGCTTGCCTTTCGCACACCGCCGCGGCTCATAATCCTGCTGATCGGTGCCAATAATTTCGGGCACATCCATACGGACGCGGCACACACGTACGGCGGCATCGCACACATCGTGGACCGTATCCACGCCAGGCTGCCGGAGACGCGGATTTTGGTCCTGGGCGTGCTTCCCTCGATCCGCTCGCCCTGGGTGGATGAGAACACGCGCACGCTCAACGCGCACCTGTCGCACACACTCGCCAGCGGCCGTCCGTGGGTCACCTATCAGGACGTCGGCGCGGCGCTGATGCGCGACGGCAAACCCGATCCCGCGCGTTTTCTCGATCCTCACCTCGTGCCACCCGACCCACCGCTGCATCCGGCCGCACCATCGCAGGCGGAAATCGCGCGGATGATAGAGCCCACCGTCAACCGTCTTCTGGCCGATAGCGCGCACTGAGGGCTGTCGTTCCATCGGTGCAGGGCGTCGCGCGTCCAACGGGCTTGCACTTGAGGTGTCGTCACGTGCATGACGGGGAATACGGTCGCCTGGCCGAACTTTTCGATACCGTTTCGGCTGACTGGAATCATCGCGAGCCCAATGCCCCCATCCTCGACCGGCACGCGCCCCGCCGCGCCCTCCCGTCGTCCTGCCCTTCGCAAGACGATTGAACAGATCGAGCATGAGACCGAATCGCACGGGTTGACCCGAAGCCTCAGCGCCTTCCAGCTCACGATGCTCGGTATCGGGTCGACCATCGGTGCGGGCATCTACGTCATGACCGGCACGGCGGCGGCTGAATACGCGGGACCGGCGATCCTGCTCTCGTTCCTGGTCGCGGGTCTCGCCTGCCTGTTCACGGCCCTGTCCTACGGCGAACTGGCCTCGACCATGCCGGTCGCCGGATCGGCCTACTCCTACGCCTACGTCTCGCTGGGCGAGACATTCGCCTGGGCGGTGGGATGGCTGCTGCTGCTGGAATACGGGATTTCATGTGCTGGCGTCGCCTCGGGCTTTTCCGGCTATGCCACCAGCCTGTTGCACGATCTGGGCGTGCAGGTGCCGGCGTTTCTGGCGAGTTCGACGTTGCATTCAACCGTGACGGCCGATGCCGTGCAGATTGCCGCTGGCCCGCGGCTTGATCTCGTCGGCGCGACTGCCGTCTGCGTCGTCACGGGCTGCCTGATCCTGGGTGCTCAGGAGACGGCCCGGATCAACGCGGCGATCGTGGTGATCAAGATCGGCGTGCTGCTGCTGTTCGTGGTCTTCGGTCTCGGGGCGATGCACCGTGCCAACTGGACACCGTTCATACCCCCGCATCAGGGCGGATTCCGCTTCGGTGTGCCGGGCATCTTTCGCGCGGCCTCGGTCATTTTTTTTGCCTATGTCGGATTCGAGGCGGTGTCGACCGCATCGTCCGAGGCACGCAATCCCCGCCGCGACGTGCCGATCGGAATCGTCTGCGCGCTGGTCGTCTGCACGCTGGTCTATCTGCTGGTCGCCAGCGTTCTGATCGGGGTGGTGTCCTACACCCGCCTGGACGTGGCCGACCCGATCGCCATCGCCGTCGACGCCATCGGACAGCCGTGGCTCGCCATACTGATCAAGCTGGGCGCGGTGATCGGCCTGTGCTCGGTGCTTCTGGGGCTGTTGTACGGGCAAACGCGCATTTTCTTCACCATGGCGCGCGACGGACTGCTGCCGCCGGCCTTCTGTCGCCTTCATCCGCGCTGGAATACGCCGTGGGTCGGCACGATCCTGCTGGGCGTGCTCGTGGCGGTCGCAACGGCGGTGCTGCCCATCGACATCATCAGCGACCTGGTCAGCCTCGGCACGGCGTCGGCGTTCGGGATCGTCTGTTTCACCGTCATCTGGCAACGCAACGCACGACCGGACATGCACCGCCCATTCAGCGTCCCGGGTGGCGGGGTCCGCATCGGCTCTCTGTGGATCGGGATCGTGCCAACACTCGGTATCGCCTTTTGTGTGATCATGGGCGCGCCGCTGTTCGTCGACATGGCCCGCGCCCTTCTTCTGGGCAATCCCGTCCCGATGATCCTGCTTGGTGGCTATACCGTGACCGGCATTGGCTGTTACCTTCTCTATGGACGGCGGCACTCCGCCCTGCGTCGCACTCACGACACAGGGTTGTGACGGCTACGACGACCGAGAGACAGCGAGGATACGCATGACCATGCGATGTGACGTGTCACGGAACGGCCTTCACATCGTCGCGATCGCCGCGCTTCTGCTGATCGCGACGCTCAGCGGCTGTACGGACGAGTCGGACACGCGTTCGAGCGCCGACGTGGCCAGGCTTGATGGGGAATACGGGCAGCTCGAGACGGCGTGTCACGTGCGTTATCCCCCGCATGTCGGTGTATTCCACGACCGTGCGAACTGCCTCGACAAGATGATGTTCCTCTGGGCGCGTGCCACCGGCCGCGATACCGTTCTGGTGCAGGAACTCAATTTCAAGCGCGACCGTCTGGCGTCTCTGATCGACGCCGGTGGCCTGTCCCCAAACGATTCGACGCTCGAGTTCAAGCGTTTCGAAGACGAGGCCGACAAAGCCGCGCGCGAATCGCCGGCCAGCGGCGACCACCGCTCCGACGGGGAGTTGCGGCTGATGCTGGGTGCCAAAGGGCTGCCGTCGGGCGATTGATACCCCTCCATGCATGTTCCGTTTCTCCCCCTGTTGACACTCATCGCCCTCCCCGGTAGACCGACGCCACCGATGCGATGGCGGCGTAGCTCAGCGGTAGAGCAGGGGAATCATAATCCCTTGGTCGGCGGTTCAAATCCGTCCGCCGCTACCATCGCCGGTGTTTCTTCCCGCGATATCGACGTGGTGGCTTTCACCACGCAGGCCTCCGCATGAAGGCGCCTCTCGCCATCGTCACGATGGTCTATAACGAGAGCACGTTTCTTCCCGTCTGGTGCCGCCACTACACGGCCCAGGTTGGCGACCAAGCCTGTCATGTCATCGATCACGGCTCTGACGATGGCAGCACGGACGCACTGGGGCGCGTTTCCGTCACCCGCCTGCCCCGTACGCCGCAGGACGACACCCGCCGCACGCGTTTCCTGTCCGAGTTCTGCGCAGCGTTGCTGGAATGGTATGACGCCGTCATCTACGTCGACGTCGACGAGCTTCTGGTCGCCGATCCGGCCCTGTTCGCGTCCCTGCCCGATTTCACCGCGGCGATGCCGCATGGCGGCGTAGCCACAGCCATCGGTCTGGACATCGTTCACAGACCTTTCGCGGAGCCGGATCTGGACTGGGCGCGACCGGTCAGTCTGCAACGCGCGGGCGTGCGCTTTTCCTCGGCCATGTGCAAGCCGGTGGCGATCCGACGGCCCGTCCAGTGGGCACCCGGCTTTCACTGCATCGACGCGCCGCCGAGCTTCGGCCGGCTGTTTCTGTTCCACCTGCGCTATGCGGATCTAGGCGACGGGCTCGACCGTCTTGCCCGCACCCGGCGCCAGCCATGGGCATCGGACGAGGCCGCGCGCCATCAGCGCATGAGCGACGTGGAATGGGCCGGGATGCTCAACGGCATGGCGCATCTCCCGTTGCGGCAGGACGGGGACTGGAGCGAGACGGACATGGTCCTGGCTCAGTGGGTCGAACGTGTGCTGCGTAGCGCCGAAAGCCGTGAGCACGACACGTACAGGATCGACCTTCATCTCAGCGGTGATGAGCTATGGCGTCTGCCGCCGCGATTCCTCGGGGCGTTCTAAAAAAAAACGGCACCCCAAGGGGCGCCGTTTTGTGCCGTCCTCAACTCCCAAACGTCGGGGACCACTCAGTCCATCGCGACTTCGCGGGTATCTTCCGCCACCGCACCTTCGTCGCCGTCCACACCCATATCAGCGGAGCCATCCTCATGCGACGCGGCCGAGGGGCGCTGGCGCATCTGACGCTCCTGACGCTCCTGACGCTCCTGCTGGTTTTGCTGCGCTGCCTGGGTCATCGCGTTAAGGATACGGAAATAGTGATCGGCATGCTGGAAATAAGCTTCCGCCATGATCCGGTCGCCCGAGCTGCTGGCGTCACGGCCAAGCTGCAGATACTTCTCGAAAAGCTGCTGCGCGGTCCCGCGCACGCGCATGTCTGGACCGTTGCTGTCGAAGACATGGTTGCGGTTGAGCGGAATCTGGCCATTGTGATGACGTGAGGATCCGCCGTTACCACCGCCATTGGGACGGTGATGACGGCCACGGATACGTTTCATGTTCATGAGCTGTCGCAGCACTTTCCTGTTCGCGATCGCCGTGTAAGCGGCAGAACGCCGGGATGACGGTCCCGAGACTTTGTCATTTTGGACTGACGTCGGGAAAAACCCGAACCATGGACCACGGTGCCCGTGACCCTTGTCACGGCCTTCCGGCCCCGGGATCGTCAATGCCGTGCAGCATCGCGATCACAACGGCAATTTAGCGCCCCGCTTGACGTGCGCCAAATGATTTCTGCATGTTCGCCGCACTATATACGTCGTCCGGACATCACGGAGCCGCGTGCTACCCCCTGGTAACGCCCTCGAGCACCACCGCGCGCGCAATGCCGCCCAGATCGGTACGAACCTCCCGGACCGTCAGACCCGCCGCCGTTGCCAGCGCGCACACCTCCGTGTCCTGCCCGATACCGATCTCAAGGACCGCGACCCCGCCCGGATTCAGTCGGGCAGGCAGCAGTGCCGCCAGCGCACGATACGCATCCAGACCGTCGTCACCGCCGTCAAGGGCGCGTGCGGGCTCGTAGGCCACAACTTCAGGCATCAGGGCGCGCAGGTCCGCGTGCGGGATATAGGGCGGGTTGGACAAGATCACGTCGAACCGGCCCGCAAGCGCCGTGTCCCATGATCCGGCCAGAAACACGGCGCGGCCGTCCAGCGCGTTGCGTTCGGCATTGCGGCGTGCCAGAGCGGCGGCGCCGGGCGACAGATCGACCCCCACCCCCTGCGCGAACGGGAATTCATGCAGCGCGGCCAGCAACAGACATCCCGTCCCGGTGCCCAGATCGAGGATGGAGCGCACTGCCGCGCGCCCCGGTCGGGCGTCGCACAGCGCTTCGATCAGGGTTTCGCTGTCCGCGCGCGGGATCAGCGTGTCAGGCGTCACGGACAGGGTCAGGGTCCAGAACCCGGCCTCCCCCGCAATGAAGGCCAGCGGCTCGCGCGCACGTCTGCGGGTCAGAACGGACGAAAAACGCGTGGCTTCCGGACCCGTCAGAACCTCGTCGGGCGCGCGCCGCAGCAGGCCACCCAGATCGGTCTCGAGCGCCAGACTCATCAGCAGCCGCGCCTCACGCACGGACTCGTCGATGCCGGCCGCGCTCAACTGGCAAGCCGCATCGCGCAGGGTCTCGCGCAGGGTCGCGTCCCTCTTCATCTCGACACATGCCCGGGTGTAGGATGCGATGCATGAAACATCTCGTTCACACGGCCCTCGTGCTCTCGGGGCTCGGTGCGGCCCCGGCCCTTGCCGGCGATTTCACCGTCGTGGACGGCATGGCGCATCAGGAAATCGCCGAGAACTCCCGACTGTATGTCGACGGGCATCTGGCGGCCACCTTTGTCCTGAACGCCGATACACCCGAACTCCGGCGACATGTCGGCATCGACGACACTCGCCTGCAGCACGAGTATGCCCTGTGCGGCGAGATCACCATTCGCCGGCCCGACGGACGCAGCGAGATTCACGCCATCAACAGCGGCGGCGTGCTGCATGGGCCATCCGGCCATACGCTGATTGCCTTGGGAACGGCGAACTTCACGGACTTCTTTCTCGCCGACCCGGCCGACCCCACCGTGGTGGAACGCCATCCCGGCCGCTCGGACATCTGCGCGCCACCTGCCGCCTGACGCCGCGGACCGCTCCGACGCAGTAAGGCTTGATACCCCCGGCCCCGGCACGATCAGAGCCCGGCGGCAGCCAGAAGGGCCGCCTGTTCGTCCTGTATGAGGCCACCGACGATGTCGTCGAACTCGCCCAACATCACGCGATCGATCTTGTAGAGGGTCAGGTTGATGCGGTGGTCGGTCACACGTCCCTGAGGGAAATTGTACGTCCGTATCCGCTCCGACCGATCGCCAGTTCCGACCTGCGCGCGTCGGTCCGCCGCGCGGCTTTCGTGCGCGCTGGCCCGTTCACGCTCATACAGCCGCGCCCGCAGGATCTTCATCGCCTTGGCACGGTTCTTGTGCTGGCTCTTTTCCTCCTGCATCGCCACCACCAAGCCAGTCGGCATGTGCGTGATCCGCACCGCGCTCTCGGTCTTGTTGACATGCTGCCCGCCAGCGCCGGACGCGCGGTAGACGTCGATCCGGAGGTCCGTCTCGTTCAGTTCGACGTCCACATCCTCCGCCTCCGGCAGCACCGCCACAGTCACGGTCGATGTGTGGATGCGTCCCTGACTCTCCGTGGCGGGAACACGCTGGACGCGATGTACGCCCGATTCGAACTTCAGGTGCGCGAAGACGCCCCGGCCACTGATCGCGGCGATACCGCCCCGCAGTCCGCCCAGTTCGCTCGCGTCATATTCCATGATCTCGAAACGCCAGCCCTGAAGGTCGGCATAACGCCTGTAGGCGCCGAACAGCTCCGCCGCGAACAGGGCCGCTTCGTCGCCCCCCGCCGCCGGACGAATTTCGAGAATGGCGTTCCCCGCGTCGGCCGCGTCGCGTGGCAACAGTGCCAGCCGAACCTCATGCCGCAGCGTGTCGATGGCCGCACGCTGCGTCTCGATCTCGGCCTGCGCCAGATCGCGCATGTCGGGGTCGTCAAGCAAACCCTGTGCATCGGCCAACGCGCGCTCGGCACCGCGCAACGCCATGATGCGCCCGACCACGCCTTCCAGTTCGGCATACTCGCGCGAGGCACGGGTGAACTGCTCGCCTGACAGCCCTTCGGCAAGCTGCGCCTGCACTTCCTCCGACCGCGCCACGATCCGGTCCAGCCGGTCATCGAACACACTCATGCCCGAGGGCATCCAGTGCCGACGCCCCGCCGCTTGTCCATCATGACGGGCGAATCGCTCACGCCGCCAGACGGCTTGCCAGCGCAGACGGCAGAAGGTCGATCCGGACCTCGTCCTGCACGCGCGCCTGAAGATCGCGCACCTGCACGACACCACGCGCCAGTTCGTCACCACCCAGCACGATCGCGTAGCGCGCGCCGGATTTGGCCGCGCGCTCCATGCGCTTTTTCAGGGAGCCACGAAAATCGGTCTCGGCCGCGATGTTCGCACCGCGCAACGCCTGCAGGACGCCGATCGCCGCCCCCGTCGCCTCGTCCCCGGCCGGAACGACGGCGACCGAAATCGGCGCGGCCGGCGCCTCGGTCAGCAGCATCGACAGACGTTCGATTCCCCCCGCCCAGCCGATCGCCGGGGTCGGCGGACCGCCCATCTCGGCCACCAGGCCATCATACCGCCCGCCAGCCAGCACGGTTCCCTGCGCGCCCAGCCGTTCGGTGACGAACTCGAACGCCGTGTGGCTATAGTAATCCAGGCCACGCACGATGCGCGGATTCTCGCGGAACGGCACCCCATACAGGTCAAGCGCCCGGCGCAGATCGTCCCAGAAGAAACGCGCCTCGGGCGTCAGAAACGCGTCGAGCATCGGCGCGCCATCGACCAGCGGTCGGTCCTGCGGTGCCTTGCTGTCAAGGATACGCATCGGATTGCGCTCAAGACGACGCAGGCTGTCCTCGGACAACTGGTCACGTACGGTGGTGAAGTAGGCGACCAGACCGTCGCGCCACGCGGCGCGGCTCTGCTGATCGCCCAGCGTGTTCAACTCCAGAATGGTGTCGTCCGCGATACCGAGTGCCGTGAGGATCGCATGCCCCATGGCGATCACCTCCGCATCGGCCTGCGGCTCGGAAGGACCGATCAGTTCGGCGCCGATCTGGTGAAACTGTCGATACCGCCCTTTTTGCGGCCGCTCATACCGAAACATGGGACCCGCGTAGAAGACCTTCTGCGGCAGGGTCTGTGTCAGACCATTGGTGACCAGCGCGCGGCAGATCGCAGCCGTCCCCTCGGGCCGCAGCGTCAGCGAATCACCGCCGCGATCGGTGAACGAATACATCTCTTTCGACACGACGTCCGAGGTCTCGCCCAGCGTTCGCGAAAAGACGCGTGTGTCTTCGAAGATCGGCGTCGCCCATTCGGCAAACCCATACAGCGCCGCGATCCGGCGGGCCGTCTCCACGACATGGGCATGACGGCGCTGAGCCTCCCCGATCAGGTCATGGGTACCTCGGACAGCCTGCAACGCGCTCACGATCAGTGTTCCATTCATACGAAAGCGGTGGCGCGGCCCGCACCGAAGTACGGGCCGTCTACCGACGACATTATGGTAAGGGCAGCCTCAGCCGGCAGGCGACAATTCGGCCGCCGCAGCCTCGGCCGCCGCTTTTTCCGCGGCCTCGCGGGACTGGATATCGGCCACGCGCGCCTCGACCAGATCGACGATATGCTCGATCATGTTCTCGGCCGGGGTCGTGTGATCCTGCTTGCCGGCGGAATAGACCATGTGACGGCCCTGACCGCCGCCGGTCACGCCGAGATCGGTCATCAGCGCCTCGCCCGGACCGTTGACCACGCAACCGATGATCGAAAGCGTCAGCGGCGTCTTGATGTGAGCCAGCCGGTCTTCCAGCGTCTGCACCGTCTCGATCACGTTGAACCCCTGCCGCGCGCAGGACGGGCAGGAGATGATCTTCACGCCGCGATGACGCAGGCCCAGCGACTTGAGGATGTCCCAGCCGACCAGCACTTCCTCTTCCGGTTCGGCCGAGAGCGACACGCGCATCGTGTCGCCCACACCCGCCCAGAGCAGGTTGCCCAGACCGATGGACGATTTCACCGTGCCCGCGCGCTTGCTGCCGGCTTCGGTGATGCCGATGTGCAGCGGATGGTCGCAGGCGTCGGCCAGTTGCTGGTATGCCGCGACGGCCAAAAACACATCCGATGCCTTCACGCTGATCTTGAACTCGTGAAAGTCGTGGTCCTGCAGGATCTTGGCGTGTTCCAGAGCACTCTCGACCAGCGCGTCGGGGTTGGGCTCACCGTACTTTTCCAGCAGGTGCTTTTCGAGGGAACCGGCATTCACGCCGATCCGGATCGAACACCCGTGGTCACGCGCCGCCTTGACGACCTCGCGAACACGTTCGGCACTGCCAATGTTGCCGGGGTTGATGCGCAGGCACGCGGCCCCCGCCTGGGCAGCCTCGATGGCGCGCTTGTAGTGGAAGTGAATGTCGGCAACGATCGGCACGTTCACTTCGCGCACGATCTCGGCCAGAGCCTCGGTGCTTGCCTCATCGGGGCAGGAGACGCGCACGATATCCACACCCGCGAGTTCCGCGCGGCGGATCTGGGCGATCGTCGCTTCCGCGTCGGAGGTCAGCGTGTTCGTCATCGTCTGGACGGAGATGGGTGCGTCGCCGCCGACCGGCACCTTGCCCACATGAATCTGACGCGATTTGCGGCGTTCGATGTGCTGATACGGGCGATAGCTGCTCATTCTCTGTCCTCCGGACGGGATCGGCCTGCACGGCTCACGCGATCCGGCCCTTCTGTGTGCGCTTGCACGCTACGTGCCAAATTTCAGGCCGCTTGGCCACCCCCGCTGCGCGTCACTCGCTGCGCGCGCTGGCGGGGTCAGGGGATGACGACACCGGCGGAGGCACCGCGGGCTTCACGGTCCGCACGGGCGCGGGCTGGGTCATGACTGAACCGTCGCGCACGCCCTGCGGGTCAAGCGAGACGTTCCGCCGCACCGCACCGGGCCGCCCTAACGCTGGTGTGGTCACCGTACCAGCGCTGAGCGAAAGCCCCCCGGCATTGCCGACCGTCATGACGAACGGGCCGCCCTCCGCCGGGACCGGCCAGGTATCGCCGGCCTGAAGAATATGGTCGTAGACAACGCGCCCGCCAGCCCCCTTGACCTGCACCCACGTCGCCGCACCGGCGTGCAACATCACCTGATCGGGGGCGGGCGGCACGACGGCCGCTGTGTCGGCGGTCGGGGCGGACGTGGCGACCGATG
>NZ_JABXXR010000016.1 GCF_013376175.1 Ameyamaea chiangmaiensis | reverse complement strand
CCGCCTCGGCCGAGGGCGATCTACCGGCGGACGGCGCTGCACCGACCTCCTTGCCAGCCTACACGCCGCCGCCCGCAGCCGCCCCCGCGCCTCAGGCGCCGCCAATGGGCGCTCCATTACCACCACCCCAAGCCACGGCCGCACCGCCTCTGTCGATACAGGCTGGCGCCGCGCCGACGCTCAACACACCTACGAAAACCGGCATTCAGGTCACCGGTTTCCGCCCGTCGGCAGCACCGGTTCAGGTGCCGGATTATGGCGCCTGGTCCGTACAGGTGGGCGCATTCGCAGCCCAGGGTCAGGCACGGTTTGCCAACACGATCGCACGGCAGGCCGCATTTGATGACCTGTCTGGCGCGCAGAGCATGGTCCAGACCGTCTCATCCGGCGGCCGCATGCTCTATCGTGCCCGCCTGACCGGTCTGTCCCGTGCAGCTGCGGCACATGCGTGCAGCCAGATGGCGCGTCAGGGCCTCGGCTGCATGGCCGTGCCGCCGGGCCACTGACGCATCGGTGTCCCGCCGCCTCCACTCTTCCGGCACATCGCGCCCCATGCGTGCCCGCAATACGCTTGTGTGCGGTCCGGTCGTAGTTGACCAACGGAGTTGACGCAGGTCTTAATAGATGGCCTGTCCGGGCGTCCTGCCGTATCCTCTCCGGAGTAGCCCCTTGACTTCGATGCCCCTGTCCAATCGCTTCACGGGTCACTTTGACGGTCTGGTCGACGGCATGGCCCGTGGGTGGGCGATCGACGGCCTGCACCACACAACGCCCACCTGGCTGCATGTCCTCATCGACGGTCAGGAAGTCGGCCGGATCGAATGCAACGCCCCCCGTAACGACGTGCAGGAAGCGGGCGGGCTGCAGACCAATCGCGTCGGGTTCGAATTCGCGCTGCCCGATACCTTTGTCGACGGACAGCCGCACACCCTGTCCTTGCGCTTTCCCGACCGCTTGCCGCTGCCAATGGAGCTGACATCGGACGGCACCCCCTCGGCCACGGAAATCACGTTCACCGTCCGCACGGTTTACCAGTTCAATTCGTATGTCGACGGCTACAAGCACGGTGCGCTGCGCGGCTGGGTGCAGCGGATCAACCCACGCACCGGCGAACGGACGGGCGGATGCGAGATCGCCGTCACGATGGACGGGGTTCGCTTCACGCAGTGCCGGGCAGACCGCTATCGCGGAGACGTGGCAGCGGCCGTCGGCGGCGACCCGAACTGCGGTTTCGAAATCCGGATTCCACCCCAGCGCAAGCGCACCGGACAGGTCACGTTTCGCTTCACGGTGGTGCCCGACGACGTGGAACTCGATGGCGGCCCCATCGTCACCTCGATCGTCGAGGACGCTCTTGAAGGCAAACTTCTTGACCTGACCAGCACGGTTGAGCGCCTTCATCGGGAAATCAAGACGTTGCGCTCGGCACTGGTCGATCTGTTGCCGACACCGGGCTTTACTCTGGGGGATTACGATCGGTGGGCACGCCAGTATTACCCCGCGCTTCGTGAACGTGTGGCCGCCGAACGCGCACTGCGCGGGCCGAGTTATAACGAGCCGCTGGTCAGCGTCATCTGCCCGACCTACAAGCCGGAAATGCCGGATTTCACCGCGGCGGTCGACTCGGTTCTCAACCAGACCTATCGCAACTGGGAACTGCTGATCGTCGATGACGGTGGCAAGTGCCCCGCCACCGCCGCCCGTATCAAAGCGTACAGCGAGCAGGACAGCCGCATCCGCCCCATCACCCTGAAGAAGAACGTCGGTATCGCCGGCGCGACGAACGCGGGCATCGAGGCCGCGAAGGGCGAATGGATTGCGTTCTTCGATCACGACGACCTGCTTGTCGACGTGGCGCTGGAGGTGATGATCGCCCGCGCGAAGGCCAGCCACGCCGAGGTGCTGTATTCCGACGAGGACAAGATCGATCAGGCCGGATACTTTCTCGAACCTAACCTGAAGCCGGACTTCAACTATCGTTATCTGCTCGGCTGCAACTATATCTGCCACCTGCTGGTGGTCCGGCGTGACGTACTCGACCGGACCGGCGCGCTGGCCACGCGCTACGACGGCGCGCAGGACCATGACCTGATCCTGCGTCTGACCGAGACAGTGCCGCACGATCGCATCCTTCATGTCCCCGAAGTGCTGTATCACTGGCGCAAGACCGCCAACTCCACAGCCGTTCGCGTCGACAACAAGACCTATGCGATCGACTCCGGCATTCGCGCGGTCGGCGATCACCTCAAGCGACTGGGCCACAAGGCGAAGGTCAGCTCCATTCGCGGCCTCACTTTGTATCATGTCGGCTGGGCTCCCGACCCGCGGGCCAGTGTGACCATCATCATTCCGTTCAAGGACCAGATCGAGACGACGCGCGAATGCGTCGAACGCGTTTTGACCAAGACGAAGCACAAGAAATTCGACGTCATTCTGGTCGACAACTGGTCCGTGACACAGGAAGCACGCGATTTCTGCGCGCTGATCGAACGCGACCCGCGCGTGAGTGTTCTTCGCGTGGAAGAAGACTTCAATTTCTCCCGTCTCAACAATCTCGCCGCCGTGCGCAGCACGTCGGACTTCCTGTTCTTCATGAACAACGATCTGTTCGTTGACGATCCGAACTGGCTGTCGATCGTCATCGCCGAAGCTCAGTCCGACCCCAACATTGCCGCCGTTGGTGGAAAGTTCTTCTATCCCAACGGTATGATCCAGCATGTCGGCGTCGCGGTTGGGCCTGCGGGTATCGCCGCGCATGTGCATCGCGGGCTGCCGGATGGCGACTACGGCTATATCGGCCGCGCAGTCCTGTCGCATGACGTCACCGCGGTAACCGCCGCCGGCATGCTGGTCCGTCGCGCCTGTTTCGAGGCCGTGGGCGGTTTCGACGAAAAAAGCCTCACGGTTGCCTACAACGATGTCGATCTGTGCCTCAAGCTGCGGTCCAAGGGCTGGCGCATCATCCAGTGCAACGAATTCACTGCCGTTCATCACGAAAGCCTGTCGCGCGGCTCCGACGATCGCCCGGAGCACGAAGCCCGGTTCTTCCGGGAGACACAGGCGCTGCTCGACCGGTGGGGCCAGACCGATCTGTTCCGACGGGACCCGGCCTATTCACCACATTTCACCGTCGATCTGCAGACGTTCTACGATCTGACGCCGCCCGTGCGGGCGGCGGCGGCGGCGGACATTGAGATGACCAGAGCTACCTCTTGAGCGAAGCGACGAACGGGCGCTGGCATCATTCGATTGATGAAGTCGCGTTCGAAAACGGAGCCCTGAAGGTCGGCGGCTGGATCCATCAGGAAGGCCGACCGGACGCCATCACCGAAGGCTGGCTGGTGTTCGGCGACGGCTGTTCGGAGTCGATCGCCGTCCCGGTCGGCCGTCCCAGCCCCGACGTCGCCCCCCTGTTCGGCGGCCAGGCCGCGCATGCGCGCTTCGAGGTCATCACCCCCGTGCCGCAGGACCTGTCGCGCGATACCCTCGCCTACGGAGCGCTTGTGTTCCGCACGGCCGATGGCACCGATGTCGAACTGCCGCTGACCACGGTCCCGGCGCGCGCCAGTCCCCTCGGCACCGTGCCGTTGCGCGATCTTCGGATCGGTCTGGGGATCACCACCTACAATCGCTGCGACCATCTGCGCGACCTTCTGGACGCCGTGCGCCGCACCACGTCGCTGGATCTCGAGATCGTGGTGGCCGATGACGGGTCGAGCGACGACACGCGCGCGTATCTGGCCAACGAGGCACCCGATGTCGACGCCATCTGCGCGGACAATCGCGGCATCGCGTGGAACAAGAACCGCGCCCTTTTCCATCTCTGGCTGACACGACGCTGCGACGTCGTCCTGCTGATCGAGGACGACGTACGCCCGGCGCGCCAGGGGTGGGACATCGAGTGGGCGCTTGCGACGCTGGCATACGGGCACGTCAATTACGCGCCGCCCTGGTTCTTCCGTGAGCCGATGGAGGGTGCGGGCCGATGGTACAAACCGTTCGACGCCCACATCGTGTCCGGCCAGTTCTGTGGTTTTTCCGCCGAAGCCCTGTCTTATGTCGGGTTTCTCGACACGCGTTTCGGCCGTTACGGGCACGAGCACGTCGAACATACGCTGCGCATGATCCGGGCCGGCTTCGGCGGCACCAACCTTGTGCCCGGCGCCCGGGACAGCCGCTTCCTGCTGATGAACGGCGGCCTGGACGTCGTCGATTCGACCTCCTCCCACTCGGCGGAGGCGGTGGAGCGCAACGCGACGGTGTTCGACGCCATCTGGAACGAAAGCGTGCACCGCTGGGCCTGGCGTACGGATGAGGAAATGCTGGCCTTCAAGGCAGAGATGGAGGGATGCCGCCTGCGCGAGACGCGCTAGGCGGCGTGTGTCGACTTACCCCTGATAGGACGCAATCTCGATCAGGTTGCCGTCAGGATCGTGACAATAGACCGATGTCGTCGGCCCGAGCGCACCGAGGCGTGCGACCGGCCCTTCGGTCACGTGCACGCCACGTTCGCGCAGATGTTCGACCACGTCCGCGCTGGTCACCGCCGTGACGAAGCACAGGTCGGCCGTGCCGGGCAGCGCGTCGTCGGCCGTCTCCCACCCGTCGGCGTCGAGGGGGCGCAGGTTGATCTTCTGACCGCCGAATTTCAGCGCCGTCCGACTCTTGCGTCCATATTCCTCGCGCTCCATGCCCAGAACATGCTGATACCACGATGCCGACACGTCGAGATTGCGAACGGTCAGCACCACGTGGTCGAGTCGGTCTACGGTAAAGCGCATGGGCGGGCTCCGGTTGGGCGCTGGCGCGCCGGTCAGGTCAGCCCATCATAGAAATCATGTCCCTTGTCGTCGATGACGATAAAGGCGGGGAAATCCTCGACCTCGATCTTCCAGACCGCTTCCATGCCAAGCTCGGGATATTCCAGCACGTCAACCTTGCGGATGCAGTCCTGTGCCAGACGCGCCGCCGGACCACCGACGGATCCCAGATAGAAGCCGCCATATTTCTGGCACGCATCTTTGACCGCGCGCGAACGGTTGCCCTTGGCCAGCATCACGAACGAACCGCCATTGGCCTGCAGCATATCGACATAACTGTCCATACGCCCCGCGGTGGTCGGTCCAAACGACCCGGTGGGCATGCCTTCGGGCGTCTTCGCCGGTCCGGCGTAATAGACGGGGTGGTCCTTCAGATAGTGCGGCAGCCCCTCGCCGCGCTCCAGCCGCTCACGGAACTTCGCATGGGCGATATCGCGCGCGACGACCACCGTGCCCGTCAGCGCCAGCCGCGTCTTGACCGGATAACGCGACAGAAGCGCGCGGATCTCGCTCATCGGCTGGTTGAGATCGACCTTCACGACCTCCCCACCCAGATGGGCATGCGTCGTGTCCGGCAGGAAACGCGCCGGATCGGTTTCGAGCTGTTCGAGAAACACCCCCTCCACCGTCACCTTGGCGCGAATCTGGCGATCGGCGGAGCACGACACACCCATGCCCACCGGCAGCGACGCCCCGTGGCGCGGCAGACGCACGATCCGCACGTCGTGACAGAAATACTTGCCGCCGAACTGCGCCCCGATGCCCAGATGCTGGGTCAGCTTGTGCACCTCGGCTTCGAGGGCGACGTCGCGGAACGCATGGCCGGTTGGGCTGCCTTCGGTCGGCAGCGAATCCAGCCACTTGGTCGACGCCAGCTTGACGGTCTTGAGCGTCTGCTCGGCCGACATGCCGCCGATGACGATCGCCAGATGATAGGGCGGGCAGGCCGAGGTGCCGAGCGTGCGGATCTTGGTGCCCAGCCATTCCAGCAGTTTGTCCTTCGTCGACAGAAGGGCGCGCGTTTCCTGGAACAGGAATGTCTTGTTGGCGGACCCGCCCCCCTTGGCGATGAACATCAGTTCCATCTCTTCGGGGTGAACATCGCCGGGGCTAGCCATCAGGTCGCACTGCACCGGCAGATTGGTGCCGGTATTGACCTCCTCGAACATGGTCAGCGGCGCCATCTGGGAGTAGCGCAGGCTGGTGCGCGTGTAGGTATCGTAGACCCCGCGCGAGAAGGCCTCCTCCTCGTTACCCTCGACCCAGACGCGCTGTCCCTTTTTACCGAAGACGATGGCCGTGCCGGTATCTTGGCACATCGGAAGGACGCCACCGGCCGAAATGCAGGCGTTTTTCAGCAGATCGAGCGCCACGAAACGGTCGTTGTCAGACGCCTCAGGGTCTTTCAGGATGGCCGCAAGCTGCGCCAGATGGGCCGGACGCAGCAGATGGGCCACCTCGTGAAAGGCCCGCGCGGCCAGTTCGGACAGTGTCGCCGGTTCCACATGGACGATGGTGCGGCCCTGGTGCGTGCTGGTGGACACCCCCGCCAGATCGAGCTTGCGGTACGGGGTCGCGTCGGCGCCCGGTGCAATCACGGGATCGAACACGAAAGGCTTGGCAGCCGGGGCAGGCTTGGTCACGACGGTCATGGACGTTGCTCCTGTATTTGAAGGCCGCCCATGACTCTGTTCGGGTTCTTGCGGGGGCCGGAAGATCGGGCTGGAACGCCCGGCTCCCTCCGGGCGTCCCGCGAGGTGGTCAGGTCGAGGACGGCCCCCGCTTGCGGAACGCGTCAAGCGAGACGACCTGCGGCGCGGCGACGTCGTCGCCCTCCGCCTTGTCGTCGGCGACTTCGGTTACGGCATCCCCATCCCCGGTGCCGGCTTCGTCCGCGGTCTCGTCCTCGCTAAGGGTAAAGCGCAGGGCCATCTGGATCGACGGGTCGGCGAAGGCGGTCACCGCGGCGACGGGGATCGACAGAATGCTGCCGGTGCCCCCGAAGGACAGGCCGACCGAAATCACGCCGGCGGCGTGATCGACCTTCAGGTCCCAGAACTGGTGCTGCAGAACGATGGTCATTTCATGCGGGTACTGGGCCCGCAGGCGCGGCGGAATGACGACGCCAGTCCAGTCCGTGCGAAACGTGATGTAGAAATGGTGCTCGCCGGGCAGGCCGTGCACGGCGGCATGGTCGAGGGCACGCAGCATGACCTGCCGGTAGGCGTCCTCGATCCAGCGATCGTAGGGCAGGAGGGAGTCCGGTATCAGTCCGTCGAAACCGGATTCGTCGCTGTCGTCGGTCATATCTGACTCTGTTCCATCGGGGCGCTGGCGCCGCGTCTGTGGGAGTTTGCCCAAGCCATGCGTCAAACCCGTCGCGCTGACAAGGGTGGCGGACGCGCACCAGCGTCACAGTGCGTGCGAAACGGTGGGCCAGCCGGCAGGGCCGAAGGTGGGAGGGCTTCTGTTGCCCGGTGCCTCCCGAACCGCGCTTGTCACTTATGCAGCGACAGCGAGCACCTCAGAGTTATCATTGGCACTTGTGATTTAGCCCGATGACGGTGGTACAATGCCGGGCAAAAGATATGTCTTTACCACGCGCGTCGAGCCTGTTTCGTCCCCGCATGGCCGCCCCGCTGACGCGGCTTGACTGGTGGAGACGCCGGGCACTGCCCCCGGGTCCGCAACGATTATTCCACATACCGTTTATCGCCATAGCCAAGGGCAAGCCCTCCGGCACGCCTGATATAGGCTGTGTTCCGGGGACCGGCAAGACCCCTTCCCCGGGAGACCCCTGGCCGCCTATAAGGGGCCATGCCACTGACCGACGCCCAACGCACCGATATCGAAACCCAGCGCGCCGCCAGCGCGACTACGCGCCGCGCGACCGTGCCCGCGCTGGAAGAGCGCCTGTTCGAGGCCGTCCCGCTGCTGGACCATGGCTTCCTGCGCGTCATCGACTACATGGGGGACGATAGCGCCATCGTGCAGGCCGCGCGCGTGTCCTATGGACGCGGCACCCGCAAGGTCAGCGAGGACGCGGGCCTGATCCGCTATCTGATGCGCCACCGCCACTCCACGCCGTTCGAGATGTGCGAGATCAAGTTCCATGTGAAGCTGCCGATCTTCGTCGCGCGCCAGTGGATCCGCCACCGCATGGCCAGCGTGAACGAGTACTCCGCGCGTTATTCGATCCTGGACCGGGAATTCTATCTCCCCGCACCCGAACAGCTGGCGGCGCAGAGTGCCAGCAACCGTCAGGGCCGCGCCGAGACACTGCCGCCCGCGACCGCCGGACGCGTGATGGACATGCTGCGCGGCGACGCGATGCAGTGCTTCACCCACTACGAGACGATGCTGAACACCGACGAGGACGGAATCGGTCTGGCGCGCGAACTGGCGCGGATGAACCTAACGCTGAACACCTACACGCAGTGGTACTGGAAGATCGACCTGCACAATCTGATGCATTTCATCGCGCTGCGGATCGACCCGCACGCGCAGTATGAAATCCGTGTCTATGCCGAAGCGATGCTCGATATCCTGCGCGCCTGGGTGCCTGCCGCCGCCGCCGCGTTCGAGGATTACCGCGTCGGCGCCTTCACCCTGTCGTCGGGAATGCTGGACGCCTTGCGCCGGATGCTCGACGGCGATGCCGTGACGGCCGAGAATTCCGGGCTGAGCCGGCGCGAATTCACCGAGATGATGGCAGCCCTGGGCCGCACGGCCTGACCGGCCGGACCATGAGTGATTATGACGAGATTTTCGGTGACGACCAGCCGCCTTCGCCGCGCCCTCCCGAACCGCCGCTGAAGCCGCGGCCCGGCTACTGGCTGCTGATCGGGCTCAGCGTCGCTCTGGTTGCGATCTGGGCATGGCTGACCTTCGTCCTGCCGCCGGTGCCCAAGACCTATCTTAACCTCTGCCCGCCGGGAAACCATACGGCTCTGTGCCCGAACCACCTGCCAAGCCCGGCTCGGCCCTGACCGTCAGAGATCGCGCTGTCGGGCGGCTTCGTCAAACAGCGACAGCCACGGATGACGCGCCCCGACGTGCGCCACGACACGCTGCTTGTGCTCCGCGCGCTCGGTCACGTCGTTGGTCATGGCCGTGCCATGCAGCCTATAATGGGCCAGTATTTCACTATGATGTACGCCGTGCAGGCCTTGTTCGGCGAAACAGCACCACAGGTCGTAATCTTCCCAGCCCATCGCATCGCGCCGGACATAGTATCCTCCGACCGCGGCCCACGCCCATGTCGCTACCATGGCCATCGCGTCGACGGAATTGGCACCAACGAAGCCCAGAGGCCCCACACGGCTGCGGCCGAGCCACGTGACCTCCCGGCCACCGACCTGCTTGATCACCGGGTAGGCATAGGCCGCATGGTGGGCGCGAATCGTGCTCAGGAGGCGTTCGCAGGCCAGCGGCAGCAGGACATTATCGGCATCGAGCTGCATCGCGTAGGCCGTCTCGACCGCGTTCATGCCGATGTTGCGCGCGCCCCCGAGACCGCAGTTGCGATCGGACTGCAGGACGACGACGCGGTTGAACCGCGACCGATTGTCCTCGCACCATGCCACGATCACCTCGGGCGCGCCGTCCTGCGACCCGTCATCGACCACGATCAGGTCGAGCGCGGTCAGGGTCTGGGCCGCGACCGACTCCAGCGCCTCGCGCACGAAGCGGGCATAGTTGTAACAGGTCACCACGACCGACACGGCGGCCTGACCCAACTGGTCGCAGGCATACAGCACATGGTGCGACGGCACGTCGGGCGCACGCCAAGCGGGATCGGCGGCCCGGCGCAGCAACAGCTCCGCGCTGTCGGCCGCCGCGCGTTCGGATGACAGGCCGGCCAGATAAGTATGGAGCGCACGCGCCTGTCGCTCGATCCCGTAATGGGCCAGCACGTGCCATCGCGCGGCCCGCCCAAGGGCACGCGCGCGCCCCGGATCGGCGATCAGGCCGCGCAACGCAGCCTCCCACTCCTCCGAGGACGTCGCCAGCAGACCCGTCTCACCGTGCCGGATCGCCTCACGGAACGTCTCGGTCGCCGAGGCGATGCAGGGCACGTCGCACAGCGCGGCCTCGGTGTATTTGATCTCGCTCTTGGCCTCACAAAACGGATTACCGATGTCCAGCGGCGCGATGGACACGTCGAACCGCGCCAGTTCGCGCGCGAACTCGTCGAACGGCACGCTTACCCGCCATTCAATCTGCCGCTCCAGGCCCTCGAACGCAGGGAATTCCTCCAGCAGCAGCAGGGGGGCATCGCCGGACACGGCCCGAAACAACACCAGGCGCGCGTGCGCGACATCGCGCAGCACGGCGGCGATGGCCGGTGCCGCGACCGCGAAGTCGCGCTGGTGAGAGCGCGTTCCCGCCGCGTAGCCGATGCGAAACAGCCCGTCGCCCGGCAGCTGCGCCCGCGTGCGCGCCGCGACCCGCGACACGTCGCGCTGACGGGGGCTGAACGTATTGGGCAGCACCAGACCGACGGGACGAAAGGCGCGCAGGGCACGGGCCAGCGGGCGCGTGGTGGAAAACGCCGCATCGGACGCCGACAGGGTGCGCTGCTCGTCCAGGAACCAGTGCGACCACTGCGACTCGGTCTGGCCGTCGGCACTGTTGGTGCGTATGCCGTCGATGATGTGCGGCCGCGCCAGTTCGGGCAGGACGATCAGGTCGTCCACGTCGAAGACGACGTGCGCGGGCGCGGGCCGGTTCCGGGCCAGATCGAGCATCGTGTGCACATGCGTCGAGTATGCGACGCGCCACAGAACCAGCACCTCGGCCCAGGCGACACTGTCCGGCCCCACATCGCCGAGGGCGATGATCCGGGCCTCGTGCCCCGCCATACGAACCGCTTCGGCCTGATGCTCGCACCGATAGATGTGCCCGGGTGTCGAGGGTTCGGCACTGACGAACAGCACGCGTCGACCGGTGTCCCGGAGCCGGGCCGAGGGCGGCGGCGGCAGGGGTTCTTCCTCCACGGTGATCGGAGAGACGATATCATCCCCCGGCACCCCGGACACGGCTGGCCGCAGAGCCTCGCGCGCGGCGCGCGCGCCAAGGGCTGCGGCGCGGAGCATCGGCAGACGGTCAGCCGCACGCCGGTAGGCAAGACGCCAGAGGGGCAGTCGCTGTCGGCTCACCACTAACTCCTTGTCGGACAACGCACATTCCCTAACGAAGGCACCCGGTCGTCGCAAGGTCGCCTCCGCCGCCGCAACGATCCTTACAGCGATCGTATCGCGGGATAGACCGTACGATACCGCGCGTAGGCCTGATCATAGGCGGCCCGAAGCGAAGGGTCCGGCGTTATGCTTTCCAGCCGCTCGGGCGGCGTGCACACCGACTCCACCGCCTCGCCGGTTGCCGCGATCCGGGCCAGCCGCGCCGCGCCGAACGCGCCCCCGGTTTCGCCCTGCGCCAGCCTGTGCAGCGTGATCCCAAGGGTCGCGGCGATAATCTCGACCCAGACGCGACTTTTCGAGCCACCCCCGATGACGTCGGCCTCCGTCACGGTGCTGCCGGCGGCACGCAGCCCCTCCAGCGCGTCGCGCAGCGAAAACGCGACCCCTTCCAGAACCGCCTGCGTCAGCGCCGCACGATCGGTGTCCTGGGCCAGATGGACGAACGCGCCGCGTACGGCACCATCGTTGTGCGGCGTTCGTTCGCCCGACAGATAGGGCGCGAAGAGCGCCGTGCCTGGTGCCTCGATACGCTCGGGCACTTCGGCGATCAGATCGCCCTCCGATCGCCCCGCGATACGACTCCACCATGCCAGCGAGGCCGCGGCGGACAGAGTCACGCCCATCTGATGCCACGTATCGGGCACGGTGTGACAGAACGCATGCACGGCGTCGCCCGCATTGGGCCGGAACCGGTCCGTCGTCGCCCACACAACACCCGACGTCCCCAGCGAGACGAAGGACTGTCCGGGCTTTACCGCCCCCAGCCCGACGGCGCCGGCGGCGTTGTCCCCGGCGCTTCCGGCGACCACCGGCGCGCTCGCCATGCCCCACCGTTGCACCAGTTCGGGCAGCAACTGTCCCGCAGGCGCCGTGCCCTCCACCAGACGCGGCATCGCGCGCTCGTCCAGGCCGGTCGCGTCCAGTGCCGCCCGCGACCAGCGCCTGGCCCCGACGTCGAGCCACAGCGTGCCCGAGGCATCGGACATGTCCTCGATCTTCTCGCCGGTCAGCATCAGACGAACCCACGCCTTCGGCAGAAGCACCGTGCGGGTCCGGGCGAAAATCTCCGGCTCGTGCGCCTTGACCCACAGCAGCTTGGGCGCGGTGAAGCCGGGCATCGCGAGATTGCCCGTAACCTGCCGCGAGTCGGGAAAGGCGGCCTCGAACGCCGCGCATTCGGCCACGCTGCGCACGTCGTTCCACAGGATGCAGGGCCGCAGGACAGCGTCGCCTGCGTCCAGCAGCACCGCGCCGTGCTGTTGCCCGGAGAGACCGATACCCCGGACCGCGGCCATCGCGGCGGGGTGCTCGGCCGCCAGCCGATCGCACGCGGCGAGCAGCGCCGTCCACCAGTCGGCCGGGTCCTGCTCGCTCCAACCCGGATGCGGGTTGGACACCCGCAGCGATTCGGTGTGGCTGGCGACGACGCGCTGCGCCTCGTCCACGAGGAGTACCTTGATGCCGGAGGTTCCGAGATCGATGCCGATGAACATGCGTATGCACTTTCCGTGTCTTGTGCGTCAGCGGTGCACCAACCGCCCGACGTCTGGCGATCAAGGATCGTCCGCCGACGGCGATCGTGCAACGCGCGGTCGGGGCCGCACGCGCGGATATGGCGCGGGACGGCGGACGGTCGATCGTTCAACAAAACGTGACCATACACAATGTCGGCCATTACATGTCGCCAACGCATATCCACGCGGAAAAACGGACTTGCACAGGGTGGCGAAACGGTCGCAGGCTGCCGAGGAGTTCGCATCACTGGGCGGACGCTGTTCAATCAGGAGATATCCCATGGCCTGGACCACCCCGAAGATCACCGAAGTTCCGCTGGGCGCGGAGATCAACAGCTATGTGTGCGGCCAGAAGAAGTAAGGCCGCCGCCAGGACCCACCAGGTTCATGAGTAGTCCTGCCGGGGCCGTCCGTTTGACACGGGCGGCCCCGGATTGCATTGGCGTCCCATGATTGACCTGATCGTCCTCGGGGCCGCCGCCGGCGGCGGCTTCCCACAGTGGAATTCCAACGCGGAAGGCTGCCGTCGCGCACGCGCCGGCGACCCCGCCGCCCCGCCGCGGTCACAGGCGTCGATCGCGATCAGCGGCGACGGGCACAACTGGTTCGTGGTCAACGCATCGCCCGATCTTCGGGCCCAGATCACCGCCACACCGGCCCTCCATCCCCGTGAGGGGCTGCGTTCTACGCCGCTGCAGGGCGTGATCCTGACGGGCGGCGAGGTCGATACGATCGCCGGACTGCTGACATTGCGCGAGCGCGAGCCTTTCACGGTGTTCGCCGATCCGCGTGTTCTGGCCATGCTCGACGCCAATCCGATTTTCGAGGCCCTGAACCGGGAGATCGTGGCGCGGGTCGCGATGCCCCACGACACGGGTTTCCCGCTGCCGCTCAAGGACGGTCGTCTTTCGGGACTGATCGTCACCAGTTTCTCCGTTCCCGGCAAGGTGCCGCTGTACGCCGAGTCCGTGGCCGATCCCGCCGCCCTGATCGACAACGGCGAGACGGTGGGGCTGGACATCACCGACGGGTCGCGTCGCATCGTGTTCATTCCGGGCTGTGCCGCGTTGAATGACGCCGTCCGCGCGCGTGTCGAGGGCGCGGATGCGGTGCTGTTCGACGGCACGCTCTGGCGCGACGACGAGATGATCGCGGCGGGACTCGGGCCCAAAACCGGGCGACGGATGGGCCATCTGTCGGTCTCGGGCGAGGACGGCGTGATGGCGCTGCTGGCCCCGCACGCGATCGGTCGGCGTATCTTCATCCATATCAACAACTCCAACCCGATTCTTCTGGCCGATTCCGCCGAGCGGGCGGCCGTCGGCGAGGCCGGGTGGGAGGTTGCCTTCGACGGCATGAGAGTGACCCTATGACCGCGACCAACCCAACGCTTCTGAGCGCCGATGAACTCGAACAGGCGCTGCGCGCGATCGGCGCGGAACGGTACCATAACCGTCATCCGTTCCATCGCGCCCTGCACGACGGCAAGCTGAACCGGGCGCAGGTTCAGGCTTGGGCGCTCAATCGCTATTATTATCAGGCCCGTATCCCGGCCAAGGACGCGACCTTGCTGGCGCGTCTGCCGACCGCGGAGCTGCGCCGCGAGTGGCGGCGCCGGATCGAGGATCACGATGGCGACGCCCCGGGCACGGGCGGCGTGGCGCGCTGGCTCAAGCTGACCGATGGGCTGGGTCTGGAGGAAGGGTACGTCACGTCGCTGGACGGGCTGTTGCCGGCAACGCGCTTTGCCGTCGACGCCTATGTCGAATTCGTGCGCGACCGCTCCATTCTGGAGGCCATTGCCTCCTCCCTGACCGAGCTGTTTTCGCCCACGATCATCTCCGAACGCGTCTCGGGCATGTTGCGTCACTACGACTTCGTAACGCCCGAGACGCTCGCCTATTTCACGCCGCGCCTGACGCAGGCGCCCCGCGATTCCGATTTCGCGCTGGCCTATGTGCGCGAGCACGCCACGACGCCCCAGACGCAGCAGGCTGTTCTGGAGGCCCTGCGCTTCAAATGCAGCATCCTGTGGTCGATGCTCGATGCGCTTGACTACGCCTATGTGGCACCGGCGCGCGTGCCGCCCGGCGCTTTCGTGCCCGGGACGGACGCGGCGCGATGAGTGCCGAGGGCGACATCCTGCGTTTCGCGCGCGGCTATCGCCTTCAGCACGACTGCGTGCGGACCCAATGGGTCATTCAGGCGCCGGAAAAGGCGTTCGTCGCCGACCCCATCGCCGGGGAGGTCCTGCAACTGGTTGACGGACAGCGGTCCGTGGGCACGATCATCGACCTTCTGGCCGAAAAATTCACAGCACCGCGCGGTGTCATCGCGGGGGACGTTCTGGCTCTGGTCTCCGACCTGACGGACCGCCGTGTGCTGGTGCCATGACCGCGCAAACGCCACCGCCGCCCATGAGCCTTCTGGCGGAGCTGACGCATCGGTGTCCGCTGCAGTGCCCCTACTGCTCCAATCCGGTGGCCCTCGACCCCCGCGCGGGTGAGCTGACGGCCGACATCTGGAAACGCGTGTTCGACGAGGCCGCAGCGTTGGGCGTGTTGCAGGTGCATTTCTCGGGGGGCGAACCCATGGCGCGCCCGGACCTGCCAGAGCTGGTCGCCCATGCCTCGTCGCTCGGGCTTTACACGAACCTGATCACCTCCGGCGTCCTGATGGACAAAGCCGCGCTGGATGCGCTGGTCGCCGCGGGCCTCGACCATGTCCAGTTGTCCTTTCAGGACATCGACCCCGAGAGCGCCGAGCATATCGGCGGGATGAAGGGTGCACAGTCCCGCAAACTGCGCGCGGCCGACCTGATGATGGCGGACGGCATTCCCCTGACCCTGAACTTCGTCATCCATCGCGCGAACGCCGGGCGCGTGCCCGCGATGCTCGCCTATGCCGAACGCCTGGGCGTGGCGCGCGTCGAAATCGCCCACACGCAATATTACGGCTGGGGCCTGCGCAACCGGGCGGCGCTGCTGCCGACGCGCGTTCAGCTGGAGACCGTGACGCGCGAGGTCGAGGCCGCGCGCGCGCGTCTTGGCCATCGCCTGGCCATCGACTACGTCACGCCGGATTACTACGCGGACCAGCCCAAGCCCTGCATGGGCGGGTGGGGCCGGCGCTTCGTCAACATTTCACCGGTCGGCCGTGTCCTGCCGTGTCACGCGGCCGAGACGATTCCCAATGTCGCTTTTCCCGACATTCGCGACGCGTCGCTGGCCGATATCTGGAACTACGCGCCGCTGTTCACCATGTTTCGCGGCACGGCCTGGATGCCTGAACCCTGCGCGGGCTGCGCACTCAAGGAGGTCGACTGGGGCGGTTGCCGGTGTCAGGCCCTCGCCCTGGCCGGAGATGCCTCGGCGACGGACCCGATCTGCGCGCGCTCGCCCCGTCATCGGGACATCGGGCTTATCCTGGACGACCTGCCGGCCGAGGTCCCGCCCTTCGTCTACCGACGCTACGGCTCGGCTCGCTGAGGTATGCGGTGACACCGGACGATATCGACGAGTGGCTGGAATGCTGGGTGGAAGACCACCTCGCGGGGCACGCGAACGCGGGTGATCCGACCATCGATGCGCTGGTCGCGCGCTGCATCGCGGACGCCGCCCACGCGGGAATCGGCGAAGCCGCCCTTCGGTCAGCGTGTGGCGGCGACCTGCGCGCGTTTCTGGCGGACGAACATGACGCGATCATTCCCCCCGACGGTTTCTGAGCGCACGTTTTTCGTTGCGGATCGTTGTTAATATTTGGTTAAGATGAGGATGGTCGGCATCCTGCCGGGAACTCGCTTCATTCCCGCCGCAATCCCCGGCCATCACTCGGCATCAGACAGTAACAGGAGGCTTCGCCATGAACCACGACGATCGCTTTCCGCCTAAGGATGATCGTGACGCTCGCACCTCGGTGCCGCATCACACCGCCGACGCCGATGCTCATGATGTGTGGACCACTGCCGCCGTGGAATGGGTGTCCGACGCGCACGAGCATTTCTGATCCGTTAACCAGATCTTAGTCTTCTGCCCCCAGGGTGGTGCCTGCGAAACACGCAGCATCTCCTGGGGGTTCTTCATGGCGGGACTGGGCATACGCCTTGACGCCGGCGACAAACTTATCGTCAACGGCGCAGCCATTCATTTTGTCACTGCGGCGCAGATCCGTCTGGCCAATCGGGCCCGTTTCCTGTTCGGGCGCCAGATCATGGCCCCCGATGAGGTCACGACCCCGGCGCGACGCCTGTATTACGCGCTCCAGACCGCTTACGTCGGCACGGAGAGAGAGCGTGCGATGGCGCTGGAGGAGGCGACATTCTACGCCGCGACCTTTTCGGCTGAGACGACGTCCGACACCGCCCGGACGATGATCGCTTCCGCGATGGACGCGGCGCGTCACGGCGACGGCTACCGGGCCCTGACCTTCGCGCGCCGGATCGTCCGGCACGAGGACGCTGTCTTCGCGCATGCCGCATCGGAATGACCGCCGCACGCCAGAACTGTCCCCCCTGACCGAAACTCCCGAAATGCCGGCCTCTTGACCCTCGTGGTTGATCCTGCGCGTTTATATGCCGACGAATACAACCGACGGATGGACGCACGTCATGGCACGCGGAACACAGAACGAGCGGCGACGAAGGTCCGGACGTGCGCGTGCCGCCTTCGCGGGCATCGCGGCGCTGGTGCTGACCGACGCGACGACCCTCGCCGCCCGCACCGTGACGGACATGAGGGGACACCAAGTCTCTATCCCCGACCATCCCGCGCGGATCGCCGATCTGTGGTACGCCCATAACGAACTGGTCGTGATGCTGGGCGGAGCCGCGCGCATCGCGGCGACGGTCGACACCCCCTCGCGCCAGCCATGGATGTTCCGCTTCGCGCCTGACCTGAAAAAGGCCGTCGCACTCGACAATCCGATGCCCAACACGGAGACCCTGCTGGGCGCCGGGGTCGATCTGGCGTTCTATCCGTCCAGTGAGGCCGTGCGCACGGCATTGACCCAGGCGAATATCCCCGCACTCGCCATGGACTTTCAGGACTTTGACGGTCTGGCGCACGCCGTGACCCTGACCGCCGATGTTCTCGACACGCCGTTGGCCCAGCAACGCGCGACGCTGTACACCACGACCCTGAACGAACGTATCCGCTCGCTGCGGGCCAGAACCGGCGCTCTGACGGAGTCACAACGACCGCGCGTCCTGCATCTCCTGTCTCTCCATCCTTTGAAGGTCGACGGTCGCGGCACGATCATCGATCAGTGGATCACCCTGGCCGGCGGTCGCAATGCGGCGGACATCACCGGCGTGCAAAAGCCCGTCACGATCGAGCAGATCGTTGCCTGGAATCCGGAGGTGATCATCATCGGCAGCGCGGCCGGACCGTTCGACCCCAACGCGGATGGCGGCCTGTGGCGATCGGTGGCCGCCGTGCGGTCTGGTCGGGTGGTGCCCAACCCCGCCGGCGTCTTTCCGTGGGATCGCTACGGATCGGAGAGTCTGCTGCAGCTTTCCTGGGCGGCGGCCCTGCTGCATCCGGACATGTTTCGAGCTTCCGACATACCCGGCCTCGTGCGCGCGTTCTATCGCACCTATTTCGATGTCACGTTGTCCGAGGACGATCTGCATCGTATCCTGATCGGCGCTCCACCATCGGCTGCCGACACCCCTTGAAGGCATGCCTCGCCCGGGCGCTGGCCCTCGTGATCGTCGCCGCCGCCCTGTCCCTGTGCGTCGGGCGGCTGACCCTGTCGCCGGTGCAGCTCTGGACAGGTGCGGTGCGTCATCATGGCGCGGACGCGGACACGGCCGCCGCCCTGGTGTGGCACGTGCGTTTGCCGCGCGTTCTTGGTGCACTGTGCGTGGGGGCGGCATTATCGGTCTCGGGCGCGACGTACCAGATCGTTTTTCGTAACCCGCTTGTGTCCCCCGGACTCCTCGGCGTGTTGGCCGGGGCCGGATTCGGGGCCGCGTCCGCGATCGTGTGCGGACAGCACGGCGTCACGGTCGAGCTGGGCGCGGTGCTGGGCGGGATGCTCGCGGCCGGACTCGCGATCCTGATCGCGCAGCTGTTCGACGCGGAGTCGCTTCTGATGCTGGTCTTCGGGGGCCTGATCGCCACGGCGCTGTTCACCGCGCTGCTGTCCAGCCTGCAATACATGGCCGATCCGGAACGGCAGTTGCCCGATATCGTGTTCTGGCTGCTCGGCAGTCTGGCCGCCGTCACCACGGGGCAGATCCCGCCGCTTCTGGCCGTCCTCATGCCCGGGCTCGTGCTCCTTCTGGCGGGCGCACGCCTTCTGGATGCGCTGGCCCTGGGCGATGACGAGGCACGAGCGCTGGGCATTCCGGTCCGCGCGGTCCGGCTCGGCGCGTTGATCGTGGCAACCATGTTGTCGGTCGTCACCGTCTCAGTCGTCGGCATGATCGGTTGGGTGGGGCTGGTGGTGCCGCATCTGGCTCGGCTTCTGGTCGGGCCACGCGCGGCCCCCCTGCTCGGAATGAGTGCGTTGATCGGCGGTCTGTTCCTGCTGGTCTGCGACGACATCGCCCGGGGTGCCACGCGCCAGGAGATTCCGGTGGGCATCGTGGCCGACCTTCTGGGTGTCGCGGTGTTTCTCGCCCTGCTGCGTCTGCGGCGCGTGCTCTGGGCATGACCGCCGCCCTGCTGAGCGCCGAGCATATCGGGCTGCGGCGTGGCCCGCGCACGGTGCTGAAGGATATCAGCGTCACGCTTCGGGCCGGTGAGCGCGTCGCACTGCTGGGGCCCAACGGTGCGGGGAAGACGTCGCTGTTGCGCGTGCTGCTGGGACTTGTGCCGCCGGATACCGGGCACGTATGGCTGGGCGCGACGCGGCTGCGGGATCTGCCGCGACAGGCCATCGCACGGACGATGGCCTATGTGCCGCAGGCCCATCAGATGCATTTCCCCTATCGCGTGCGCGATGTCGTGGCCCTTGGGCGCATCGGGCAGGCCGGCCTTCTGCGCGGTGCCGTCTTGCCCGATACCGGCGCGGATGCCGCCGCGATGTCGGCGTTGCGCCGGATGCGGTCGGAGCACCTCGCCGATCGGGCGTTCCCGGCCCTGTCGGGCGGCGAACGACAGGCCGTACTGCTCGCCCGCGCTCTTGTGCAGGGGGCGCGCGTGCTTGTGCTCGACGAACCGGAAACGGGCCTGGACTGGGGGCAGCAGCAGCATCTGGCGATGCTCCTGGCCGAACTCGCCCGGCAGGGCCACACCGTTCTGGCCACGACGCATGACCCCGTGCGCGCGCGCGAGCGCTTCGATCACGCCCTGCTGCTACGCGACGGACGCCTCATGGCCGACGGCCCGGTGGCGCGCGTCCTGACGGACGGTGCGATCGACGCGCTCTACACGAATGTGGGAAGAAGCCCCGAGGGCTGAGGCGACTGCGCAACCGCGCGGAGAAACAGGCGCACCGCGCGGCGAATGCTGACCGCGCGTTCTTCCGGCGACGGAACGTCGTAGCAACACATCAGCGACCCGAGAAGAAGCTCTCCCACCGACATGCCGAACATCTGGCGCGCGGCCTCCTGAGGATCGTCGATGTCGAGGCGGCCCGCAGCCTTCTGGTCGTGCATCCAGACCCAAAGGATGTTCTTCTTGTGCGAAATCTCGATCTGGTTGCGCAGGATGCGACGAATATCCTCCGAATGCGACGCATCGGCGATCAGCGCGCGAACAAGGCTGAGATGGTCCTCGTCAATGATGGCGTTGCCCATATCGATCAGCAGGTGCACGAGCTGCTCTTCCAGGCCGAGCTCGCCGCGGACCTGCACGCGCTTGGGACGGAAAATCCGGTCTTCGATCACCGCCTCGAACAGGTCCTGCTTGGAGGGGTACATCTGGTAGAGCGTCTTCTTGGACATGCCCGACTTCTGAGCGACCTTGTCCATCGAGGCCGCGTGGTAGCCATTGGCGCACAGCACACTCGTGGCGGCATCGATGATCCGATCTCGGCGTTTGCACTCTTCCAACGCACGTGGACGCCCGACGCATCGCCGTTCTGTCTGTGGGGCAGAGGCCATGTCTGCGTCGATCCGGACGCGTGTGTCCATTGTCTTGTGATACTCCGTGGCAACGAATTGAAATTTACGCAGTCCCGTTTCTAGACCCATTGACGGATATTTGGAAACTGTATAGTTCCCGATCAATACGGAACCGACGGGTTTCCTTATCCTCTGCCATGCGACCCCCTGATCGCGCTGACCGGACACCGCCAGAAACGGCGGTTTTTTGCGCCGGATCGCGTTCCGCATGGCTGCCATTGCTGTGGAGCAAGGTTGTGAAAACTGTGCCTCATTGGACCCTGTGTCTGCCGCTTTCAGCGCTTTTGAGCCTCTCGGCGTGCGAAAAGAAGAAACCGATGGGCGCGCCGCCCCCGCAGGAAGTCCAGGTCCTGACGATGCAGACCCAGGCGACCGCCATCCATACCTCCCTCCCCGGCCGGACGGAGGCCTTCGAAATCGCGCAGGTGCGTCCGCAGGTCAACGGCGTCCTGCAAAAGCGATTGTTCGTCGAAGGCTCCGACGTGGTTGCGGGGCAGCAACTCTATCAGGTCGACCCGTCCATTTATCAGGCACAGTACGACGCCGACCGCGCGCAGCTTTTGCGGGCCCAGGCGTCACAGGCGACGGCCAAGGCCAAGCTGTCGCGGTACGAGCCGCTGGCCCGCGCCCACGCCGTCAGCGGTCAGGAATACGACGATGCCCTGGCGGCCGAGCGTGAGGCCGAAGCCGATATCGCCCAGGCCAAGGCCACGATGGAAACCGCCGCGACCAATCTGGCCTACACGCATGTCAACGCGCCGATTTCCGGCCGTATCGGACGCTCACTAAGCACCGTCGGCGCGCTGGTCACCGCCAACCAGACGACCCAGATCGCAACCGTCACCCGTCTGGACCCGATCTATGTCGACGTTAATCTGGCCGCGACCGACCTATTGCGCTTCCAGCGTGAACTCGCGAACGGGCGGTTGCAGCGGGCGGACGGCAACGCCGCAGCCGTCAAGCTGACCCTTGAGGACGGCTACCCATACGACCAGCCGGGCAAGCTCCAGTTCTCCGAAGTCAATGTGGACACGGCCACGTCCAGCGTCGTCGTACGCGCCCTGTTTCCCAATCCCGACCACACGCTGCTGCCCGGCATGTTCGTCCATGCGGAGATCGACGAAGGTACCGACCCGAACGCTTTCCGCGTACCCCAGCAGGCCGTGGGCCGCGATCCACACGGACAGGCGACCGTCATGATCGTTGGCGATGACAACAAGGCCATGATCCGCAACATCAAAACCGTTCAGACGGTCGATGGTGACTGGATCGTGAACGAAGGTCTGAAGAACGGTGATCGCGTGGTCATCGTGGGCAGAGCGAAGGCCGCACCAGGTGCGACCGTGCGGCCCGTGCCCTGGCAGCCGAGCGACTCCGCGCCGGATGCGGCTCAGAAAGCGGGGTAAGCACGCATGTCACGTTTCTTTATCGACCGCCCCATCTTCGCATGGGTGATAGGTCTGATCATTATGATCGTGGGCGGGCTTGCGATCACACGCCTGCCGATCGCCCAGTATCCGTCCATCGCGCCGCCGCAGATCGCCATCAGCGTGACGTATCCGGGCGCGTCGGCTGACACGGTCAACAACACGGTTGTTCGCCCGATCCTTCAGCAGATGTATGGTCTCGACCATCTCGAATACATCGCGGCGCAGTCCTACGCTTCCGGGCAGATGGAAATCGACCTGACCTTCGCGCAGGGGACCAACCCCGACATCGCGCAGGTGCAGGTGCAGAACAAGCTGCAGCTGGCACAGCCGCGCTTGCCGACCGAAGTGACGGCCCAGGGCCTGACCGTGACCAAGGCGGTGCGCAACTTCATGCTGGTCGTCGGCCTGATCTCCGAAGACAACAGCATGGATGCGTTCCAGATCTCCGACTATCTCGCGTCGAACATTTCCGATCCGCTGAGCCGCGTCACGGGCGTGGGTGATCACACCCTATTCGGGTCGGAATTCGCGATGCGAATCTGGCTCGACGCGGGTAAATTGTACAAGTACGGGCTGACGGTCGGCGACGTGCAAAGCGCGATTGAGGCCCAGAATATACAGGTCTCGTCCGGTGAGATCGGCGGCTTGCCGTCGGTCGCGGGCGCACGGCTGGACGCGACGATCATCGGCCCACAGCGCATGACCACCGTGGACGAGTTTGCCAAGATCCTGATCAAGGTTCAGCCCGACGGATCGCAGGTTCGCATCCGCGACGTCGCTCGCGTCGAGCTTGGGGCCCAGACCTACAATTTCCTCGCGACGTGGAACAATCACCCGGCAGCCGCGCTGGCGTTGAAACTGGCGCCCGGCTCGAACCAGCTTTCGACCGAAAAGGCCGTTTACGCGGAAATCCATAATCTGGAGCGCTTCTATCCGCATGGCCTGAAGACGGTCTATCCGCTCGACACCGAACCCTTCATCACGCTGTCGATCAAAGAGGTCGTGATCACGCTGGCCGAGGCCATCGCGCTGGTGTTCCTCGTCATGCTGCTGTTCCTGCAGAACTTCCGCGCGACCCTGATCCCCACGATCGCGGTGCCCGTGGTTCTGCTCGGCACGTTTGCCATTCTTGCTGTCCTTGGTTTCATCATCAACACGCTGACCATGCTCGCGATGGTTCTGGCCGTCGGCCTTCTCGTTGATGACGCGATCGTGGTGGTCGAAAACGTCGAACGCGTGATGAGCGAGCGCAAGCTGTCGCCCCGTCAGGCCGCGCGCGAGTCCATGGCGGAAATCCAGGGCGCGCTGATCGGCATCGTGTTGGTGCTAACGGCCGTGTTCCTGCCAATGGCGGCATTCGGCGGCTCGACAGGTGTGATCTACCGTCAGTTCTCCATCACGATCTGCGCCGCAATGTGGCTGTCGGTGCTTGTGGCGCTGATTTTGACACCGGCCCTGTGCGCCACGATGCTCAAACCGACCCATGGCACGGGCAATCGTTTCACGCGCTGGTTCAACCGCTCTTTCGATCGCCTTACGCTAGGGTATCAGCGCGGCGTGCAATGGCTGGTCGGCCATGTCGCCCTTTCGATCATAGCCTTCGTCCTGATTGCAGGCACCGCCGGATTCCTGTTCACACGTATCCACTCGGGATTTCTACCGGAGGAGGACCAGGCGCTGATCTTCGGTCAGGTCACAATGCCGCCTGGCTCAACGCAGGCCCAGGCCGCGGCCGTCACCCATGACGTATCCGACTACATCATGAAGACCGAGGGGAAGAACATTATCTCGGTGCTCGCACCGACCGGGTTCAATTTCGCAGCCCAGGGCCAGACTGCCGCATCCTTCTTCATCCGGCTCAAGCCCTGGGACGAACGACCCGATGCATCGCAGGCGCCGGGTGCGATCGCCATGCGCATCATGATGCATTTCTGGGGCGACCCGCGTGCCACGATTGTCGCATTCAACCCGCCGGCGGTGCTCGAACTCGGTAACGCGGCGGGTTTCGACCTCGAACTCGAGGATCGCGGGCACCTCGGGCATGCAAAACTTCTGGCGGCACGCAATCAGCTGCTGGGCATGGCCAATCAGGACCATCGCCTGTCGCGCGTGCTGCCATGGGGCATGGAAGACGCTCCGCAGTTCCACCTCGATATCGATCGTGAAAAGGCCAACTCGCTTGGTGTGACCAATGCGGATATCAACACCACGATCCAGGGGGCTTTCGGCTCGATCTATGTCAACCAGTTCCTGATGAACGACCGCGTCAAGCAGGTCTACATCCAGGGCGAGCCGCGCGACCGTCTGCTGCCGAGCGATCTTGGCAAATGGTACATTCGCAACGCGAGTAACTCGCTGGTGCAGTTGAGCGCCTTTGCATCGGCAAACTGGATTGTCGGTCCGCAGAAGGTCGAGGATTACAACGGCTACAATTCCTATGAAATCCAGGGCACGGCGGCGGCGGGCTATACGTCGGGTGACGCCATGCGGTTCATGCAGCAGTACCTCGACAAGTTGCCGGCCGGCATCAGCTACGACTGGACCGGAATTTCCTACGAACAGGCGGCCTCGGGCGGCTCCACCGGCCCGCTTTATGCCCTTGCGGGAACGGTGATCCTGTTGTGCCTAGCCGCCCTGTACGAAAGCTGGGCGATCCCGATCGCCGTGCTGCTTGTCATTCCTCTGGGCGTGCTCGGCGCCATTGCCGCGACGCTTTGGCGCGGCATGGACAACGATGTCTACTTCCAGGTTGGTCTGCTGACGACCGTCGGTCTGACCGTCAAGAATGCAATTCTGATCGTGGAATTTGCCAAGGCATTCTTCGAGAATGGTCGTTCACTGGAAGAATCGGTGCTCGAAGCCGGACGCGAGCGTCTGCGCCCCATTCTCATGACGTCGATCGCGTTCGTGCTGGGTGTGTTTCCGCTGGCCATCGCCACCGGCGCCGGTTCTGCCGCCCGGGTGGCGATCGGCACCGCGGTGGTGGGAGGCATGCTCACGGCAACGCTTCTGGCGATCTATTTCGTACCGCTGTTCTTTGTCGTGGTGCTGCGTCTGTTCCGCGTGACACGCATCAAGGACCGCGTGGACCCCTATGAGAACCGATCCGAGCCCGGCGCACCGGCGCCGCAGGAGCACTGAGGCCATGTCCACGAAAACCGTGTTCCGTGCGGCACCGCTCCTGCTCGCTGCATTGTCGGGCTGCACGCTGATCCCGACCTATCATCGTCCCCAGCTTCCGGTGTCCGGCACGTATCCCGCGGGCTCGGCCTATCGCGCCGAGCCCAAGGATCCTCGTATCCAGGCAGCAGATCTGGGATGGGAAGACTTCTTCACCGACGCCCGGCTGCGAGCACTGATCGCGCTGGCACTGCGCGAGAACCGCGACCTGCTTTCGGCGGCGACCAGCATCGAGCAGGCACAGGCGCAATACCAGATCCAGAACGCGTCGCTGTTCCCGGCTCTGGGCGTAACCGGACAAGGCCTGTTCGAGGCGCCGTCCAACAACGCGGGCTTTTCGTTCGCACCGGTCGGTGGGTCGACGATCTCGACCTTGAAATACTATTCCACCGGTTTCGGGTTTTCGTCGTACGAACTCGATCTGTTCGGCCGCATCCGCAGCCTCACGCGCGAGGCGCGTGAACAGGAGCTGTCGCAGGCTGAGAATGCCCGCAGCGTGATGATCAGCACGATCTCTCAGGTCGCTAATGCCTACATCACGTGGCTTGCCGACCGCGAACAATTGCGTATCACCAACGACACCTTGGCGTCGCAAGGAGAGACCCTGCGCCTGACGCGCCTGCAGTTCGACCACGGCGCGGCAAACCAGTTGACTCTGCGTCAGGTGGAGACCCAGGTTGAACAGGCGCAGGCAAACAAAGCGCAATACGAACGCGCTGTGGCGCAGGACGAAAACGCTCTGGTTCTTCTGGTCGGCGCGCCTCTGCCGGCTGATCTGCCGCCGCCCGCGCCGTTCGGCAGCCAGACGATGATGACCGACCTACCCGCCGGTCTGCCGTCGGATCTTCTGGAACGACGGCCGGATATCCTGTCGGCTGAACATACGCTCAAGGCGGCGAACGCGGATATCGGCGCGGCGCGCGCGAATTTCTTCCCGAAAATCACGTTGACCGCCAACGACGGCCAAAGCAGCCGCCAGTTCCGCAGCCTGTTTACGCCAGGTGGCCAGACCTGGATCGTCAATCCTCAGATCGATGTGCCGATCTTCACCTGGGGACAGGCGACGGGTAATTTGCATTACTCGAAAGCCAAGAGGGCGCAGGACGTCCGCGCCTATGAAAAGGCCATCCAGACGGCTTTTCGTGAAACGTCCGATGCGCTGGCCGCACGTTCGACCTATCTCGACCAAGACGAACGGCTGCGCGCGTTGGTGGCATCGGCGTCCGACGGCTATCAACTGGCGATGATGCGCTATCACGAAGGTACGGATTCCTATCTGACCGCGCTCGACAGCCAGCGTACGCTGTACCAAGCCCAGCAAGGCATGATCACCGTGCAGGCTGCGCGCTACGAAAACCTTGTCACACTGTATCGCGTGCTAGGCGGTGGATGGAAAAATCACACCCTTCCCCCGGGTGGTCCGCATGGTGGCGCGGTCGCCAAAACCGTGGACCGGAGCCTTGCCCGCCCACAGCCCGTGCCGCCAACCTGAGGCACGGGTGTCACATGCGACAGGGGCGCGGTTGCGTCGAGTGCCGAACTGTCGCATGTGAAAGGCTTCAACGGTCTGCGCGGAGGGCAGGTGATGACGCGGAAATGGTCGCTTCTGGCCCTGGTGGCTGGTGTTCTGGCCGGCGGCCTGCAGACGGCGCGGGCCGACGATGACGACGAGCCCAAAAAGCCCTCGATGCACCAGCTCGCCGCGCAGTCGGGCCTACCCAAGGCCTATCGCAGCTTCGAAAAGTTCCGCTATCGCCCGGAGGGCGACAAGGTCATCGAGCAGCCCGAGAACAACCGGCTGCTGTTCTGGACGCGGTCGGGTCAGCCCGACGGCTATGCCGAACAGCGCGGCAACACGATCTTCTATTACGACCGCAACGGCCATGCCGTCCGGGTGCAACCGCTTGACGACGACTGAAACCGGCGCCTGAGACTCACGATCGGGTGACCACGACCGCCTTTCGCGGGCGGCGCCCTTGCCGCCACCGGGTCGGGGACTACACTTCTTCCGCTGCCACACACGGCGGGAGAAACACCATGGAATTCCGACAACTGGGCCGGTCGGGCCTCAAAATCCCGGTGCTGAGCCTGGGCACCGCGACCTTCGGCGGCTCCAACGAATTTTTTCGCAAGTGGGGCGACACCGATGTCGCACAGGCCAGCCGCATGGTGGATGTGTGCCTCGACCACGGCGTCACCCTGTTCGACACGGCGGACATCTATTCGGCCGGGACCTCGGAAGAGGTATTGGGTCAGGCCCTGAAAGGCCGGCGCGACCGGGTCATGATCTCCAGCAAGGCGACGTTTCCGACCGGCGACGGACCGAACGACATGGGCTCGTCGCGCTATCACCTTGTCCGAGCGTGTGAAGCCAGCCTCAAGCGCTTGGGCACCGATCACATCGACCTGTACTTCATGCATGGTTTCGACGCGCTGACGCCGGTCGACGAGACACTTCGCGCGCTGGACGACCTCATCAAGGCCGGCAAGATCGGTGCCATCGGGGCTTCGAACTTCTCCGGCTGGCACCTGATGAAATCGCTTGCCACGTCCGAGCGCGACGGTCTGGCGCGTTACGTCGTCTACCAGGGCTATTACTCACTGATCGGCCGCGATTACGAGTGGGAACTCATGCCGCTCGGCCTCGATCAGGGCGTCGGCCTGATGGTCTGGAGCCCGCTCGGCTGGGGGCGCCTGACCGGCAAGATCCGTCGTGGGCAGCCCGCGCAGTCCGGCCGCATCGCCAGTGGCGGCTCCGAAGGTGGCCCGGTGGTTGATGACGAGTCTCTGTATCGCGTGGTCGATGCCTTGGACGAGATCGCGGCCGAGACGGGACGTTCCGTCCCTCAGGTGGCCCTCAACTGGCTGTTGCAGCGGCCGACCGTGACGAACATCGTCATCGGTGCGCGCAACGAGGAGCAGTTGAAACAGAACCTCGGCGCCATCGGCTGGTCTCTCAGGCCCGAGCAGATCGCAAGGCTCGACGATGCCAGCCATAGGGAGCCGATCTATCCCTACTGGCATCAGAAGGGCTTTGACGAACGCAACCCCAAGCCCACCCGTTGGTGACCCCCGTCCCCGCGCCCGCGTCGTCATGCCCGCGGCGTTTCTGACCCTGCTGGCCTGCCAGTTGGTCGGCACGCTGATGCAGCGCCTGCTGGCCCTCCCCGTCCCGGGACCGGTGATCGGCATGTTCCTGCTGACCGGCGCGCTTCTGTGGCGCGGACGGCGGGGACACCCGGCCGTGTCCCCCGATCTCGATCGCCTCGCCCGGGCCCTGATCGCCATGCTCGGCCTTCTGTTTGTCCCGGCGGGCGTCGGCGTGATGGCGGAATGGCCGATCCTGACGGCGAACGCGCTGCCGATTGGTGTGGCGCTGGTGGGATCGACAGTGCTCGCCATTCTCGTGACCGGCGGGGTGATGCATCTGTGCATGCGTGGCGAGGGCGCACGGCGACCGTGATCAGGCTGCATGATCTTGCCAACGACCCGACGGTCGGGACGCTCGTCTGGCTGTGCGTGACGCTCGCGGCCTTTCTCGGTGGGGTCGCCCTTCAGGTCAGGCTTCGCGGCGCGCCATGGGCCAATCCGGTACTGGTGGCGATCGGTCTCGTCTGCACGGCCCTGGTGCTGAGCCACACGCCCTATGAGGTCTATTTTCGTGCCGTCGCGCCGATCCACTTCTTACTGGGCCCGGCGACGGTGGCGCTGGCCGTGCCGCTAGCGGCGTCGATCGGACACGTCATGCGCAGCCTCGGCGCCATGACGGCCGCTCTATTGGCGGGCGCTGTCACGTCGCTTGTCGGCGGGGTGGCACTGGTGGTGGCCCTGCATGGCGACCACATCGTGGCGCTCTCCATGGCTCCGAAGGCGGTGACCACGCCGATTGCCATCGCGATCGCCGGGACGATCGGCGGACAGCCGGCCCTGACCGCAAGTTTTGCCATTCTGGGCGGGATCGTCGCCGCGATGGTGGGCGAACCCCTGCTGCATCGTCTGGGGATTCGCGACTGGCGTGCCCATGGGCTGGCGGCCGGGATTGCGGGCAGCGGGATCGCGGCCGCACAGGTGGCGCGCCGCGATCCGCTCGGGGCCGCTTTCGCGGCCCTGGGCATCGGCCTGAACGGCCTTGTGACCTCGCTGCTGGCGCCGCTCCTGCTGCGGTTTCTGCGATAGGCGTTTTGAAAAACGTCAGGAAGCGCGAGTAAAGAATTCCTGGTACGCCTTGGAGACACCTTTCTCCGACTTGCCGATGCCCCAACGCATCAGCGTCTTGCCATCGGGTGACAGCGTCCACAACGCGCCGACCATCACGTCCTGATCCTTGAGTTCAAGCACCACGAACTCGTTATGGCCGATGGGGCGGATGCGCACGAAGTTGTACCGTGACGAACCCGTGACGGGGTATGGCTTGTCATCAAGCGCAGCGTCGAACGAAACCTCCATGGGAGGCTTGTTCTTCATGGTGTCATTCTTCGAATGATACACCAGATGACCGTTGTCGAACTTGACGTCGATTTTCAGGCTCATCCGCCCTGTCGGAAACTTTCCGTCACTCCAGTTCGAATGGATGTTGTCGATGCTCCAGACACCATCGAATGCCGTCAGCGACGCCGCATCCTGCGCCTGTGCGTGTAACATGGAAGCAAGCGAGACGGCGCATGCAAACGCGCCGGCAGTCATTGTCTTCAAAATGCGCATAATTCTTGTTCCTTAGTAAGTATCGGTTGATTCGACATGTTTCTCGACATCGCTGCGCGCGAACCACAGGTCGCGGAGCGTCTTGTCACTCAGAAACGATAGCTGATCGGAACGATGCGGGCTGCCCGGCTGCGTCGAATTGCCATAGCTGAGCAAACCCTTGGCGCGCAGCGGGGTCGAGAAACTGACCAGCGAGACCCATGTTTCGCCATGCAAGGGGGTCCGCTCGCCATTTTTCATCGGCGACCAGGTGATAGTGCGGAAGATACCCGTATTGCCGAAACCGCCATTGCCCGGCAGATCGACGTTGCCAAGGTGGAAGCGGGACACCTCGCCAAACGGGCGATCGATGGCGCCGTAGATCTGCTTCGTCTTGACCGCCGCCTCGGCCAGAAGATCGACGGCCGCCTTCGGATCCTTCAGGCCATAGGGCGTCTCGATCGGCTGATCAAGCGACCAAGCGTGGCCGAACTTGCCAAAATCGGCAAATTTTGGCCCCGCGAACAGGCTGGCCCATGTCTCGAACAGCAACGCACCCCGGCTATCGGCATTGTCGGCGTGGTCCCAGGCGGACAGTACAGCGACCGCCTGTCGCACTTCCGGGCGATGATCGTCACGTGCCGCGCGCAGAAGGTCGGGAAGAATACGGTCGGCCAGTAACGCGTGGGTGTTGAGTTTCTTCTCCACGATCTGGTCGTACGAGAATTTATCCGTACCTGCCAGCATCGAGACGGATTGCTGGCTGCGGAACGACATCGGGCCACGCACCGCAAGATAGGCAGGGTATGCGTCCGGATACAAAACACGCGGGTAGGTCGCGACCCACGGCGGATCATTCGTATTCTGGACAAAGCCGCTGGCAGGATCGATAACCTTGGGCAAGTCTTCATACGGCAGGATGCCGTGCGGTATGGTCGCGGACGTGTCGCCCGGAATATCGCCGCTCCAGTAGGCGAAATCACCACTGTCGTGCTTGGGCACGATTCCGTTGTCCAGATACATCACATGCCCGGCCCGATCGGCATAGACGATATTGAACATCGGGACCTGAAGTGTCTTCACGGCGCTCTGGAAGTGGGCGAAGTCATGTGACGTGCCCATATCCCAATATTGCTTCATCATGCCCGGACGATCCAGGCCCGCGACATACACCGCGACTTTCACACCATCGGCGCGTGTGAATACCGGCCCCTGTACGGCGTATTCCTGAACAAAACTCTTATCAGCCAGCGTGCCGTCGGCCTGACGAACTTTGTAGTGATACGTCGTCTTGTCAAACGCATGCCGTTTGCCATCCAGACGATAGCCATCGCCGTCGGGTGTCAGACGAAAATGCACAGCCCCCAGGATCGTGTTCACCGTGTTGGTAAAGCCCAGATCATTGTTGAAGCCAAAACGCAGAACCGGAAGACCGACCTGGGTTGCACCATATAGGTTGATTCCCGGCCCGTTCATATGCGCTTCGTAATAGGTGAAAAATCCTGGTGCCCACGGCAAATGCGGGTTCGCCAGAAGCACGGTATGGCCATCGGTCGTGCGCGATGGCGCGATCGCCCACGCGTTCGATCCGCCTGCGGCATGCGACGGCGGCCCACCAAGCGCATGCTGTTCCGAAGCTATATAAATGAAATTCATCAGGCGTTCAGCATGCGCGACGACATCGATGCCGCTGATCGGCAGCACCATGCGCACCGACGGATCAATCTCGTTTGGATGTTTGGCGGCGTAGTCGTTGATGCCATGGGCAAAAGCATCCAGATCCGCGCGGAACTGCGGAGTCTGCTGCTTGTACCAAACGCCCGCGCGCTCATAAACGCGATTGGCGATCAGCCACCGATCAGATTCTTCCTGCGAAGGCCCCCAATATTCAGCCGCCCTGCCCCGTGCAATGCCATACAGCTTGAGCAGGATATTGGCGTGGCTGTGCGTCTGCGCCCAGCCAAAGCCATAAAAGATCGAGGCCTCGTCCTTGCCGTAAATATGGGGGACACCGAACGTGTCCCACAGGATTTCACCATGCGAAGCGGGGGCCGCATGGGCCACGCCACACAGGGCACTCACGGCCACGCTCGCGGCATACGCCGCACGGCGAAGCCGCCGAAACTGTCCTGTCATGCCTCGTTATTCCTCTCTAATGTCTCAGCACTCTTTGTAACGACTCAGAAGCTGACGCCAACCCTGCCGTAGTAATAGCCACCGGTGAATCCGAACGGGGATGTGCCGGGATACTGCGACTGCCCCAGCAATGCATTGTAGATACCGTTCGAGCTGGGGTAGGTATTGAACAGATTGTTGGCACCGATACCGACATTCAGATGACGATTAATCTGATACGAAATATCTTCGTCAACGATGACCCGAGCCCCGAATGTGCGGTCGCTACTGGGCGAGTTCTGCAAAATTGTGTAACTGCCGAACCGTGTCAGCCGGGTGTTGAAGGTGAAGCCGCGCCACGTCCAGATATTGGTGATCGAAAGCTTCGTCTTGGGCAGCGCCTTTGTCAGATAGCCCTGCGACAGACGGTCGAACAGGACATACGACGATCCCAGACTGCTAAGCTGTGAGGGATTCTGCTTGATGTTCGTAATGACCGTCTGGTTGTAGTTCCACCCCACGTTCCACTGCATCGACCCGAACCGCCCGACTGGATGCGCGTAGGTTGCGACCACGTCCAGACCACGAGTACGGGTATTCATGGCGTTGGAGTAATACTGCGCGCTGATATCGGGCGACAGGCCGTTGGCGACCAGAATTCTGGACACGGCGTTGCCGGTGAGTGTGCCGGTCAGGGCGATCCGGTCGAATACCTCGATCTGATAGGCATCGAGTGTCACGTTAAAATTATGGAATGGCGTCAGCACCATGCCGGCGCTGAAATTGGCCGACGTTTCGGGCTTCAGAGGGGTGGCACCCAATGCGCGCGCCGCCGGCGAATTGACCGGCAACGTCTTGATGTCGAGCAGGTTGAGAGACCCGTTCTGCAACCGGAACTGACCGGTCGTGGACGCGTACAGATCCTGTGCCAGGGACGGCGCACGAAAACCGTTGCTCATCGTGCCGCGGATCGCCAGCCAGCGCGTGATCTGGTACCGGCCGGTCAGCTTGCCGATCGCCGAATTCCCGCTGGAATCGTCATAATGCTCATAGCGCCCTGCAAGCCCGATCGAAATCTTGCGTGTCGGGTCCCATGCCAGATCGACATACCCGGCCATGTTATTACGCTGCATGAAGCCGGCATCTTCGGGCGTAAAGCCACTGGCACCGTTGGCGCCCGGCGTCGTCAGAGCGCCATTATTGACGTATGAGCCAGCTGCGTAGCTGGCCGGATCGCCTGCACGGATACGGTAGGTCTCCAGACGATGCAGAAACCCGAGCGATGATTGCAGATGTCCGAGCACTTTCCAGCCGTGCGTGATATCAAACGCGTTGTCCCATTCGCTCGACTCAAGCGTTCCGACATAGAAGTCGAGCGGGCTGCTCGGCCCCAGGCTGGCGTTGATCGTATGATCGGCGGTCTGCTTTGCCTGGTTCTGGCCATAGGTGGTGCTGAGATCCCAGTCCCATCCCCACTGCGTACCTTTCAGGCCGGCGGCAAACTGGTAGTCCTGCTCATGCACCACAACGCGCGGATAAAAGCCGTTTGGATAGACCTGCGGCAGGGAGTTCGCGTTCGTTGCCGAACGGAAGCTGTAATTCAGGTCGGAGTCACGAATACCAAACGTGCCAAAGGTATAAAACGTGACACGACCAAAATCGTAACCGGCGTTATAGCCTACCAGGAGGCTCTCCTGCGGCATCGCGCCATAGTTGGTGGTCACCATGCGATCGGCCGTCGCCTCACGCGGATCGGGCTGACCGTTGACCTTGGGATAAAGCTGGACCGATTGCGCGATCGGGTTCGCACGGTTGGAGGCATATTGCTTTTTCATATCCAGCGACAGATTGAAATAGCCATCGCGCCCGATGGTCGTCCCGGCATTGTTGAGCCACTGGAGTTGTTCACCATCACCACGGTCCGCATTGGCGCCCCCGGTGAAGGTGGAGTCCATACCATGCGATTTCTTTTTCAGAATGATGTTGATAACGCCGGCGATCGCGTCGGACCCGTATTGCGCCGCTGCACCGTCGCGGAGCACCTCGATATGATCGATCTCGGATGCCGGGATCATGTCGAGGTCCGTGGGAACCGACCCGTTATACAACGACGATACGGCGTTGATGAGCGACGTCTTGTGCCGCCGCTTGCCGTTGACCAAAATCAGCGTCTGGTCCGGATTGAGACCGCGCAGAGCACCTGTGGCGATGATCGTCGAGGTTCCTCCACCGGCCCGGTAGGGGCTGTTGAAGGACGGGACCAGGTTGTTAAGCTGGCTGATCACCGACGCCTTGCCGGTCCGCAGAAGTTCCTTGGACGAAATCACGTCGATGGGGGCGGTCGATTTCGTGACCGTTCTCTTCACGCCACGCGCACCGGTCACCACAACCGCCTCGCCCGTGTCGGGGACCGCGTCCGGTTTCTGCTTGGCCGCGGTCTGCGAAAGGGCGAGCGACGGATACAGACATAAAGCCGCGATTCCTCCCACAAGACGGCCGCGCCCGCGCAATGAGAAAGAGGAATGCCTGTTCATGGTGTCTCCGGCGCATGAAAGAAATCATCGTGACGTTATGCCGAACGGCATCCGCGGCGATGAATGTGTCAAAACATGAAAGAATTCATCACGCATATCGACAGACGGAGACAGAACACCGCACCCGCCCGGACACTTTATAGTTCCTCATTTCGAACATGAGGAAATTTTATGCCAATATGTTTCCGAAACGTACTTTCGTTCTTAATGTGACATGAACGTAACGCAACTCAAAAGCGAATAAGATTTGAAACCGTTCAACCAAAAAGTTGAAGGCGTGGGGTCATCTGATACAACGACGATGAAATTGGACATGCCGCGCGATCGTAAACGACGTTTTTCCCGGATCGAACATATGAGCAACACTAAACGCACAAAACCATCAGCGTCCCCACAGGATCTGCGACGCGTACTCAAGCTAAGACATTTCCATATGCTGGATGTGCTCGACAACACGCGCACCATGCGTGGTGCCGCGGACGTTCTGGGGATTTCGATTGCCGCCGTGTCCAAAGCCTGCATCGAGTTGGAAACCCTGCTGGATGGGCGCCTGTTCGAACGTGGTGGCGGGGTACTGACGCCCACACAGTTATGTGTACGGCTGCTTGAGGTCGGCCAACGAATCGCCGACGACCTGACACTGCTGTCGCCCGATCTGTGCGCCGTGCAGGACAGCCTGCGGGGCACGGTGCGCATCGGCTTTCAGGCCCCGGCCCTGCAGGCCCATATTCCGCGATGGTTCGCCGCGATCAAGAACCAGCATCCGTTCCTGACGTTAACCTGCGAATACGGGATGCGTCGCCAGATGCTGAACGAGCTGGTGGCTGATCGTTACGATATTTTATTAATCGATCTTCTTGGCATCGAGACCTGGCCGTCGCTCGACAGTCAGTGCCTGCATACGGTGCTGTGCGGAATAGGTGATGGCAAACGCAAAATTTCCATGCCCGCGATCATGGACGACTGGCCGCGCTATGTTGACCGGATGTGGCTTCTACCGCTGCGCGGCATGGCCATGCGCGACCGGTTCGATGCATTGCTCAGCAGCCGGCGCCTGCCGCCGCCCGAGCGTGTCATCGAAATCAACTCGCCTCTGAGCAGCTTCGAAATCCAGGAACAAACCGACGCCCTGAGGATCGTTGGTCTGGAGACGCTGTTCTCCAACAGGCCGGACCAGACGCCCGACGTGACGATGCCACCCGAGTCCCTGCTCATGGCCATGGGCGTCGTGTGGGCGCGCAGCCGGGCCATCAGCCCGTCGGCCCGGCTGGTTCTGGAGACGATACGAGCACCCTATCCGTGAGCGTGCCTCAGGCCGCAGCAAGCGCGTGATGTGCCAACCTGACCCAATAGTCCACGCCACGTTCGATGACCGCGTCGTCAAAATCATACTCCGGCGCGTGCAGGGCGGCGCTGTCGCCGTTGCCGATCATGGCGTAGACGCCAGGTTTGCGGTTCAGCATATAGGCGAAATCTTCCGACGCCATGCTCGGCGGCACGTCCATGATGGCATCGTCAAATCCCTCACCATCCATCTGCCGCATCAGGCCGCGCACCAGATCTGTCTCGGCTGGCGTGTTGATCGTGACCGGATAGGGCGTCATGCTTTCGACCGTGATCGTGGCACCGTGCGAACGGCCCATGCCCTCGCCCAGCACCACGAGTGCATCGCGCAGTGTATCCAGCACTGTCTGATCCAGCGCGCGAATGGTGCCGGTGATGACCGCGCGGTCGGGAATGACATTGTCGGCCGATCCGGCGTCGAACGTGCATAGGGACAACACGGCCGGGATCAGAGGGTTGGACCGACGCGAAATCAGCAGCTGCGCTTCCTGAATGAAGGCCGCGCCGATCGTGATCGGATCGATCGACAGGTGCGGCTGCGCGGCGTGGGAGCCGCGTCCCATGACGGTGATGCGCAAACGCCAGCCGCCCGCCATGACCGGGCCGGACCGGACGGCCAGCCGCCCACGGGACAGGCCGGGCCAGTTGTGCAGACCAAAGCAGCGATCGGTCGGAAACTGCTCGAACAGACCGTCATCGATCATGACCTGCGCGCCGGCCCCGCCCTCCTCGGCGGGCTGGAAGCAGAAATGCAGCGTGCCGCGTTCGGGTGGCGCGGACGCCAGCGCCTCGGCCGCACCCAGCAGCATCACCATATGGCCGTCATGCCCGCAGGCATGCATCTTGCCCTCGACGGTCGATGCATAGGCCCTGCCGGTCCGCTCGAGAATCGGCAGGGCATCCATGTCCGCACGCAGCAAAACGGACGGTCCCGGCGCCGCGCCCCGAAGGGTTGCAACCACGCCCGTCCCGGCCAGACCGCGCACCGGCTCATACCCCAAGGCGCGCAGACGGTCGGTCACGACGTCGCTGGTACGAAATTCCTCGAACCGGGTTTCGGGGTGGGCGTGCAGGTCGTGACGCAACGCCACCAGTTCATCAATCCGCATCGAACGCGTCCTTCTGTCCAGCTTTCACCCGTTATTCCATAGCGGGAACGAGTTGACCACCGTGCCTCCCCCCCTCTGGCCAAGAGCGCCACGGCAGAGTTGAATACCCCCAAGGAGACACACCACCATGACCACGACCGTGAAGCTGGAGGACAGCTGGAAAACCGCCCTGCGTGCCGAGTTCGAGGCCCCTTACATGAAGGACCTCAAAGCGTTTCTCCTTGCCCAGCGCGAGAGCGGCGCGACCCTCTTCCCGCGCGGGGCGGACTATTTCCGCGCCCTCGACCTGACGCCGCTGGACAAGGTCAAGGTCGTGATCCTCGGCCAGGACCCCTATCATGGCGACAATCAGGCACATGGTCTGTGCTTCAGTGTGCAACCCGGCATCCGAACGCCGCCGTCGCTGGTGAACATCTATAAGGAACTGCACACCGATCTGGACATCCCCCCCGCGCGTCACGGCTTTCTCGAGTCCTGGGCCAGGCAGGGAGTGCTTTTGCTCAACAGCGTGCTGACCGTCGAACGCGGCCGCGCCGCGTCCCATCAGGGCAAGGGGTGGGAGCGCTTTACCGACGCGGTCATCGCGCGGGTCAACGAACAGGACCGGCCACTGGTGTTCATGCTGTGGGGTGCCTACGCGCAACGCAAGGCCGGCTTTGTCGACGCCTCCCGCCATCTTGTGCTCAAGGCAGCACACCCGTCGCCGCTGTCGGCCTATAACGGGTTTTTCGGCTGCCGCCACTTCTCCAGGGCCAATGCCTATCTTGTCGAACACGGCCTCACGCCGATCGACTGGCGCCTGCCCGAAACGCCATGAGGCAACCTCAGGCGGTGAAGAAGCGGCTCAATCCCATGTCCTTCAGCCCACGCCGGTAGGCAATGGAACTCCGGTCAGCCATGACGTGTGCTTCCAGGGTGGGATCGAGCGGCAGGTTCTCGGGCTTCTGCGCTTCGACCAGTGCCCTGTCCTCTTCAAAGACGCGCCGGTTGAACTCATAAACCGGTTCGACGGGGCCGCCCGTGTCGAAATTGCGACAGATCGGCGCGAACATGCGCGTCTTGCGCGCCGAGACGGGCGCGGCCGCGTTCATGATCACCAGACGACCGTCGTCGGGAAAATGAATCTCCAGCGTCGCCGTGAACGGCAGGTGCACGCGAAAATGCCGCAGCCACTCAAACCCGGGCGGCGCATTGCCCACGATACCGACCGGATAATTGGCCACCGAACTGCGGTATTCGGCCTCGAACCCGTCCGCCGTGCGGCGCGGCACATAGGACGGCACCACGGCATTGCCCGGGTCGGCAAAGGTCGCCGTGTGGACAAAGGCGAAATGCGCGACGTCGATGAAGCCCTCGACCTGACGGCCGGCAAAGCCACCGATGTCGATCCACGGACACGTAATCTGCTGGTAGGCCGGATCGTCCCAGTGGGGCATCGGCGGCAGGACGGCCTCCCCCTCCGGACGCAGGCAGGTCCAGACAAGTCCGTAGCGTTCGATCGCGGGATAGGTGCGCAGGTGCAGCTTGCCCGGGATCGCGTTGTCGGGATGGGCCGGCACCCGCACGCACCGCCCTTCCGCCCCGAAGCGAAAGCCGTGATAGGCGCAGGCGATCGTCCGACCGTCGCCGACGCCCATGCTCAGCGGCACCCCGCGATGCGGACACAGATCGTCAGCCACCACGAGCACCCCATCCGCGCGATAGATCACCAGCGGCGCGTCGAGCAGCACACCGCCCACCGGTTGGTCTCCGACGTCGCGCGCGACCGCGACCGGATACCAGCAGCGGGCGAGGATCGCCCAGTCCGCCGCGTCGAACGTGCAGCCGCGCGGCAGGTCGAAAACTGGGTCGGTGACCGTCACATTCATCGGCGTCTCCTGCTGGTGGGGGTGAGTGTTCACCAGCCGGCGCGTCAGGGGAAGCGCCAATTGCCGGACCGCGCGGAACGGTCGCCTCCCGCCCCGACGGTTATTTTCGGTAATACCATATCTGATATGCGATTTTTGCATGAACACACGGGGAAGTTCATCACACCCACCCCGAAATATGCTCTGCTCGGCGCGCGGACACCCTCCGGCCTTTTTGACCGACAGAGTATGACACCCCACGATGACCACCGATCTCGCGCCTATCCTGACCGCCATTACCGCCCAGCTGCGCCGCCGCCGCGACCGGGGCGTGCTGCCCCGTTACATCGCGCCGCTCGCTGCGGTGGACCCGCGCAAGTTCGGTCTGGCAGTGCTGGAGGCCGATGGCCGGATGCACCTCGCCGGTGATGCGGAAGAGCCGTTTTCGATCCAGAGCATCTCCAAGGTGCATGCCCTGACGATGGCCCTGGAGACCGTGGGCAGTACGTTGTGGACCCATGTCCGGCAGGAACCCTCGGGGAGTGCCTTCAACTCGATCACGCAGCTTGAGAGCGAGCACGGCATTCCGCGCAATCCATTCATCAACGCGGGCGCGATCGTAGTAACCGACCAGTTGATTACGCGTCTTGGCCGCCAGCAGGCACGCCACGACTTTCTGGCCTTCATGCGATCCCTGACCGACGACGGCGCCTCCGTGCGCTACGACGAAGCTATCGCCCGCGCGGAATATGACAGCGGGTTCCGCAACGTCGCGCTGGCCAACTACATGCGCACCTTCGGCACGGTGCAGAACAATACCTCGGCGGTCCTGCGGCAGTATTTCCATCAGTGCGCCCTGACCATGACCTGCCGGCAACTGGCGGAATCAGGACGTTTCCTGATGACGGGCGGCCGTGCGCCCTCTCGCCGGGGCATGGCGATCGCATCGCGCACGGCGCGGACGGTGGCCGCCGTCATGATGACATGCGGACACTATGACGGATCGGGCTCGTTCGCGGTGCGGGTGGGGCTGCCGGGCAAGTCCGGCGTGGGTGGCGGCATTCTGGCCATCGTCCCCGGAATCGCGTCGATCGCCGTGTGGTCGCCGGGGCTGAACGAACAGGGCAATTCGCTGTTGGGAACCGAGGCGCTGGAACTTCTGGTAGAGGCGACGGGCTGGTCTGTTCTGGGACGCGCCGATGCCGCCGCGACCCGGCCGAGGGAGGCCATGCACAGCGCGCCGCCGCTACCGCGCCGCGCCTGACAGTCGGTC
>NZ_JABXXR010000015.1 GCF_013376175.1 Ameyamaea chiangmaiensis | reverse complement strand
GGGCGCGGCCGTCGGACTTCGCGCAGGCGTTGTTCGATCTGGGTGCGACGCTCTGCACACCACGGCAACCTGCCTGCGCCGTCTGTCCGTGGCGGGATGGCTGTGCCGGGCTGGCCGAAGGTATTGCCGCGACGCTGCCGCGACGCGCCGCGAAGACGGCACGACCGGCGCGGCACGGCGTCACCTTTTGCGTGATCGACCGCCATGGCGGTGTGCTGCTGCGCCGCCGACCCGACCAGGGCCTGTTGGGCGGGATGACGGAACTGCCAGGCACGGACTGGCGCGACGGGGCCTGGTCCGCCGAAGAGGCGCTTCAGGCCACTGGCCTTCCCAAAGGTCATACATTGCCGCCGCTTGCCGCGTGGACGCATGCGGGTTCGGTCGGACACGTGTTCAGCCATTTCAGCCTGACACTCGAGATTTTTTGCGTCCGTGTCCCGACGATCCGCGTTGTGTCGAACGACGAGCATGTGTGCCCGCCCGACCGCCTGGCGCGCGCGGCGTTGCCGTCGGTGATGCGCAAGGCCCTGGCGCTCGCCATGGGTGGCGGGGCGCCGGGACACGCGGCGGACGATGGACACACACAGCACAGGAAACGGCGGGTATCAGCATGACGACGTCTGGCAGCGATGCCGAAGGCTACTGGCTGTATGATTGGTTCGGCCGCTTTCTCGATCACGACCCGGGCCCGGACCGACTGGTGGCGCGACCATGCGCGATCGCACGCGGGGGGCGGCCCGGCCTCTCGCTCGTCGGGCTGAGCGCACGCACGGCCGTCGGCGACCCTGTGCGGCTGGTCAAGCGCGTGACGGCGCCGATGCCCCTGCCGACATTGTGCAGCGAAGCATCCGGCCGGGGTGGTATCGCGCTGCGCGTCACCGACCGCGACGGTCCGTTCGCCGCGTTTCACAATCGCATGCTGACCGCCACCGATGACGGCCAGGTGCGACACCGTGCACAGGCCATCCGAGGCTGGGAGATGTTCCTGCCGCTGACGCCGGTCGAAGCGATGGGTCTGGAACGTCTGATGGACGCAGACACGATGGCGGTGTCGCGCCCGAACGGCGAGGCCGTCGTCGGAGATCGCGCGCGACGGCAGGACTTCACGCTGGTCGTGGCCGGGCGGGACGTGCCGGTCGTGCCCAACCTCGACGCCCTTCGCCAGCTCGGCGCTCTCGAACCAGGGGGGGGCGTCAGCCTAACGCTTCAAACACGTGATAGTCCGCTGCGCCTCGATGCCGCTCTGACCGACCTTACGAACAGGACGAACGATGCGCTATCTTTTTGATCCCGCCAGCGCGGCCCAGCCCTATGGCCACGGGAAATGCGGCGTGCTTCTGGTCAATCTCGGCACACCGGACGCCGCGAGTGTCGAGTCCGTGCGACGCTATCTTGGCGAGTTCCTGTCCGATACGCGGGTGATCGAGACCAGCAAGCTGATCTGGCAGCCCATCCTTCGGGGGATCGTCCTTCGCACGCGGCCGGCCAAAAGTCTGGAGGCTTACAGGCGCATCTGGAACGAGGATCGCGATGAAAGCCCGTTGCGCACCTACACCCGGGCGCAGGCCGAATTGCTGTCGGCGCGTCTGGCGGCCGATGGCGTCCCCGTCGCCTGGGCCATGCGCTATGGCGCTCCGTCATTGGGCGACGCCATCGCGACGCTGATGCGACAGGGCTGTGAGCGGATCGTGTCAATCCCGCTCTATCCGCAATACAGCGCCACGACGACCGCCACCGCCAACGACCAGGCCTTCCGCGCCCTGATGCGCCTGCGCCGTCAGCCCGCGTTTCGCACAGCGCCGAGTTTTCCCGACGACCCACTCTATATCCGTGCGCTGGCCGACAGCGTGCGCGACCATGTCGCGACACTGCCGACCCGGCCCGATCTGATCGTGGCCTCGTTCCACGGCTTGCCGGTGCAGTATGTGAAAGCGGGTGATCCGTACGACGCCGAATGCCGACGGACCATGGTCGCGCTGCGGGCGGCCCTGTCACTGGACGAGGCGCAGCTGCCTCTGACGTTCCAGTCGCGGTTCGGGCCGACCAAATGGCTTCAGCCCTACACCGCCCCGTTTGTGGAGGCGCTTCCCAAGCGCGGCATCCGGTCGGTCAGCGTCATCATGCCAGGGTTTCTGGCCGACTGTATCGAGACACTTGACGAAATCGGGAACGAATTGCGCCATGCGTTCGTGGCCGCCGGCGGCGAACAGCTGTCGCTCGTGCCCTGCCTGAACGACCAGCCGGCGCTGATCGATCTGCTCGAGGCTCTGGCGCGCCGCGAACTCGGCGGCTGGCTGGGCGCCTGAGTCGGCGTCTTCGGCGCGGAACCCGCGCGGCCGTATGGCCAATACGAAAACGCCTGACCCGCACCGGGCGGAGTCAGGCGTTGGGGGACGTTACAGGATCAGAATTGCGTTTTCTGGTCGGGGCCGCCCGGAGTGGGCTGCGCGGCTGCCGGGGCCGTGCTGTTTGCTGGTGTGTCCGGGTTGGTCGAGTGCTCGACGTCGTAGGCCGTTGCCTTCTCGGCATAGGAGCCCTTTGCGCCGGGATGCTCCTTGTCATAAAGCGCCGCTTTCGACCGCGCCTGCTGACGATATTTGTGTCGTGTATACATGCCGACCACGCAGCCACTCGCCGCGCCCAGGACGCCGTGATGCACGACATGACCACCGACCGCGCCGGCCGCGCCATATTTCAGGCACCCGCCTGGTTCCGCCTGGGCGACACCCGCACCGGTCAGCAACGAGAACCCGAGCCCCAGGGCCATCAGCTTCTTCATAATCGCAATCCATCCTGTTCGTCCGGCCGGAAACCGATCCGACCGGAACCCTAGACATAGTTTGACATCGCGGCGTTATTAGGGCGCGATGTCGAACTCCGTTTGTCTTTACGCGATGGCGGCCGTGGCCACCGTGTCCTGCTCCGCCCGATAGGGGCCGGCGGCCAGAACCTCGATCGCCAACATGCTCACCGCGCTCTGCTCGCGCTCGGGCAGCGGCAGGGTGGCGTTACCGGTCGTCCAGCGGCACGCGCCGCCTTCAAGCCCATGCCAGCCGGACAGGCCCGCATCGGTCAGATGGCACGTGATGTCCTGTGCGGTGTCAGGAGTGAACAGGCACACCTTGCCGATCAGAACGCCGAGCGAGCGGCGATCGTCGACGAACGGTCCCACGGTGTCGCTCGGGCGGCTGCTGCGCGACACCAACCGGGCCACTTTCATGGTGCTAGGCGCCATGAACATGACATGGCCGCCAGTACGACGAACCGGACGCAGGATGCGGCCATTGTCACCGACGATATGAAGGTCGGCGTCGTCGGTGACGGCCGGCTGCGTGTGCTGTGCCTCGATCCCGGCCTCGATCGCGCGCTGTTCGAACTGACGGAACAGGGGCTCGACAAAGGCGCGGCTGACATCCAGCGGCACCGCCGCGTCCGATGCCCACGTCTTTGCGACAGGGTGAAGAGCGACAACCGTATCGGAGCCGAAGCCGACATGATGGCCGGTGTCCAGATAGCTCTCGGTCAGAACGCCATTGGCCATGATGACCGCATGGTGTTCCACCTCGACATGGAAGTAATCATACACCGAGAACGTGGTGTCATAGGCAATCGAACGCTCGTTAACGAGCATGCGCACCGGCACGAAGCGCCCGTTCAGGAACAGGCAATGTTCGGCCGTCACCAGCAGGTCGCGTGCGGGAATGCCGTCGGCGATCGCACCGGCGCGAATGCGAACCGGGTAGTCAGCGTCCTCGCGCGCCATGTTGCCACGCACATAGGCCGTGCTGCGCGCAGCGCGCACGACGGTAAGAACCGTCTCTTCGCCCGATGCAGGATCGAAGCCTGAAATCTCGTCACCGGCGCAAAGGGTCTCGACAGCTACTTCCCCCTTGGGGGTACGGATCATGGAACCCGCGAGGAAGCAGGCGTTCGCGCCCGATACGTCCCAGCTTCCATCGCTGTTCTTGGTGATCGTCAGCGTGCCGCTGGTGCCCGACGGGGTGCTGGCGAACGACACCTTTGTCAGTTTGATCCCGTTACCAAAAATATCGAAAGCAATATTGACGGTGTAGGTGCCGTCACCATTGCTGGTCCACGTCGCCGTCTGGGGCGCGGCACTGCCGCGCTCGAGCGTGATGACAGTGTTGGCGTTATAGCCCGTAATCGGTGCCGCGATAGTCTGGTCATAATCGGACAACACAATGTGGTTGGCCGTACCATCGACGTTGATGGTGCCGCCGACCTGTGCGTCGTTGAGGAAAATGGTCGCATTGTTGCGCAGGTCCGTCGTCAGCTTGGGGCCAAGCTGCACCATCGCCGATGCGCTGCCGAACGACGCATTGTCGATGATCAGGACACCCGAACCGGTCACGCTGTCGCTGCTCGTGGTCACTGTCGTGTTCGTGATGTGCAGCGTACCGTTGACTGTCGGAGCGTTGCCCAGAGCGACAGTGCCGGTCGTATTGATGTCCAACGTGCCGTTTGCTGCGACGGTCAGCGATTCAACAGAAAAGACCGTTCCGCTTACGTTGGGGCCTAAAACGTCCAGCGTCGCGTAGGAGCCGACCTGCAGAGAACTTAACTGCGTCGATTCAAGCGAGCTGTGCGCGGCATCCGCAACGTAGTTGACGATGACCGATGCGGAATGGGTGCCAGCGATCGTGACAGCGTCGGAGGGGTATGCTTGCGGGACAAAATTGCTCTGGAGCTGATTGTTGATCCAGACACCCTGAGGATCGCTCCAGTTGGACGAATCCCACCAGCTATTACCGCTCGCTCCACCGACCCAAGAAATAGTCATCATGCACCCTTTGCCGCCCGATTACCCGACAAGCGTTAGAAATTTAAAAACAGGCAGCTTGTAGGGGTAAGGTTTGCCCAAATGCAAGGGCCAAGTGACCATTCTATCATAATCCAATTTAGGATAGATGATTGATTTTGCTGATTTTTAGCGGGAATAAGGGCCAGATTCCGATTTGTCTTTTTTTTAAAAACGGTACTTGTTGCACCTTGGATCGTGCGGAACGACCAAATGGTCAACTTCACCATGCTGTGAAATTGATGTCGTTAAATCTGAATTGTGGGAAAAATCGTCTGGTCGGAGTGAGAGGATTCGAACCTCCGGCCCCTGCGTCCCGAACACAGTGCTCTACCAGGCTGAGCTACACTCCGACGATGGATGGGGGCTATACCGAAACCGCGCCGTGGGCGCAAGGGGCTAACACGCATCCATCGGCAATGGCGTGGTCGATCACAGGCGATCGACCACCGTCCTCCCCCCAGCCGGACGGATTGTTTCCAGACGCGCCAGAACAGACGCGACGGAGGGGACCACGTCGACCAGCGTTGCGGCACTCGGGTCGGCGAAACCTTCCTCGATCGCGCGGTTCAGCGCCCCCTGTAGCTGATCGGCCCAGCCGGCGACATCGACGAGAAAGATCGGCTTGGCGTGCAACCCGAGCTGCCGCCATGTCAGGATCTCCATCATCTCGTCGAACGTGCCCAGACCGCCCGGCATGATGACGAAGACATCCGCCTCGGCGAACATAAGTGTCTTGCGCGCATGCATCGAGTCCGTGACGACAAGATCGAGCACCCCTTCGTGCATCACTTCACGTGCCTTGAGAAATTCCGGGATCACGCCCAGAACGCGGCCTCCGGCCGAAAGCGTCGCGTCCGCGACCGCCCCCATCAGGCCCACGTAGCCGCCACCATACACCAGACGCATGCCGCGGGCGGCCAGACCCTGTCCCAGTTCCATCGCGGCATCGCGATAGATGGGGCGTGCGCCGAAGCGCGAACCGCAAAAGACAGCAACAGACAGGCTCATACGGGGTTCCCTCTCGCGGCTATCGGGAACGGATGGCGTCCCGGCCTCCCAAGAGTGTCTGGCCGGGATGGCGCAGGCAAGACCGGAATCAGCCGGGAGGCCGCCGGGATGGCAGACGCCACCGCAGCACGATCAGCATGGCGACACCGATGGCGCACAGAACGGCGCACACGCCGAACAGGGGGTCGTATCCCACGCTCTGAATCACCAGTCCCAGCAGCGGGCCCGACAGGCCGAGCGCCACGTCGAAAAACACCGCGAACGCCCCCAGGGCCGCGCCACGGTTTTCAGGCCCGACCCGCGCCACGGCATCGACGCCCAGAGCCGGAAACACCAGCGACAATCCGGCGCCCGTCAGCCCGGTCGCAAGGCCGGCGAGAAAACTGGTGGGTGCAAGCCATAAGGCGCCGAGGCCCATCGTCTCGACCGTCAGTGACACCAGCGCCACGGCGCTGCCGCCCCGTCGATTGATCTCGCGTGAAAAGACCAGCCGCACCGCGACGAAACTGGCGCCAAAGATGCTCAGCGCCGCGGCGGCCCCATTCCAGTTGTGGGCGGTGTAATACAGCGCCAGACAGGACGAGATCGCGCCGAAACCCAACGAACCGAGGGCAAGGACCGTGCCGTAGGGCAACACGCGCAACAGCACGCGCGCGAAGGGAATCGGCGGCGCGGGCTCGGCCACGCGCACGACTGGCGGGAAGCCGCGGCACAGGCCCAGTCCCACGAGGCCGACCAGCACCGACACCATGCCCAGCGTCGTCACGCCGCCCATCAGGCCGGGCAAGAGCGCCATGACCGCCCCCAGTGGCGCCCCGAGGGCGATGCCGCCATAGGAACAAATCCCGTTCCATGAAATGACCTGCGCCGTTCGGGCCGGGCCCGCGCGCTCGATATTCCACACCATGACGCCGATCGAAATCAGGCTTTCGGCCAGTCCCAGCAGAAGCCGACTGCCGAGCAGCGTGGCCAGAGACAGCCAGGGGATATGCTGCACCAGACCCGAGATCGTCGTCAGCACGCCCGACAGGACGGTGGCGACAAGACCTGCCAGCACGCTTTGCTTGGCACCGGTCCGGTCGACCATCCGGCCCGTCCACGAACGGACGGCGAACGTCGCAAGGTACTGGAGCGAGACGGCAAAGCCCGCAAGGATCGTCGAAAAGCCCAGTCGGGAGTGGACAAAGATCGGTATCACGGCCATCGGCAGGCCGATCACGATGTTCGACATCAAGGTGAAGACGACCACCGACATGACACGGAGTCCGGAGAGCGAGGCCGGCATCCGAAGGGCAAGCATGACTGACACATCCTCCGTCGCTTCGCGCGCGGGGGACGCTCACGCGAGACGCACTGTTCTTGGGGGTAGGGTCAACCCTTGCCAGCCTTGAGGGCCGCTGTCGATGGCCGGGATGCTCACGCCTCCGGGAGTCGAGTGCGCGGCCCACATGATCTGGACCCGACGACCGACCACCGGACAGCCTCTAGTCCGCCCAGCGCACCCCGGTCATATCTTCCGACACCGACCACAGACGCGCGCCGGTGACGGGATCGTCCGCTCCGGGCGGCAACGGCGCCGGGCCGGGTGCACCAAGCCGCTCGCCGCTGCCCTGCGGCCCGTAATAGCTACCGTCGCGTGCCGCCGGGTCGAGGGCCGCGTACAGCGTCGGCCAAGTGCCCTCCTCCGGCCCCTGCCCCAATGCGCCGAAGACGGCACGGGCCAAAGTCTTGCGCATATCCGCGAACCAGCCGCTACGTCCAATCATCGGGCCGTTGTCGATGATATCGGTCAGCGCCCAGCCCGGATGTGCCGCTCGGGCGTGCACGCCCAGGCCCGACTGGCGGGACCGTCGCGCGAGTTCGAGAGAGAACACCAGATTGGCGCGCTTGCTCTGCCGGTAGCGTCCGAAGGCGCTGTAGCTGTGCCGGGCGTTGAGGTCGCCCCAGGGCAGAACGCCTTTCCACGCCGCCAGACTGGCCACGGTGACGACGGTCCCTCCCCCGGCCGCTCGCTGCAGCGCAGGCATCAGCAGACCGGTCAGGGCGAAATGGCCCAGATGATTGGTTCCGAACTGCAGTTCGAACCCGTCCTGCGTTTCCTGGCGCGAAGGGGGCGCCATCACGCCGGCATTGTTGACCAGAACATCAACCGGCGCACCGGCGACGAGTGTCGTCTCGGCGAACGCACGCACGGAGGCAAGCGAGGCGAGATCGAGTTTACGGAACGTGAAGACGCCATCGGGCGCGTGATGGCGGAGAAATCCCAGCGCATGCTCGCCCTTGGCGGCGCTGCGGCCCGCCAGTGTCACGTGTAGCCCAAGGCGCGCCAACCCCAGTGCCGTCCAGAGCCCAAGGCCGCCGGTCGCCCCGGTGACGATGGCCCGCGCGCCCTTGCGATGGGGAAGACTCTCAGGTGACCAGCCACCATGCGCGTTCATGCGGGCGTTCCTTTTCCGGTTGTCCGCGCCCGGAGGCGCGCTCAGCGCCCCGTCGCGTGGGGCTCCGTCTCGTCAGCAAAGCCGCCATGGCGTTTGTCGTCCTCCTTGGCAGCGACCATCGCCTCGCGTGTCAGGCGCTCTTCATTGCGTTTGAGGAACAGGAAGCCGCCCCCCAGCACGATGACCGCGACCGCTCCCACCGCGATACCGATCGGTCCGGACAATGCCAGAACACGATGGCCGAGATAGTACGTCGCCAGCGAATAGCCCCCGGCCCAGCAGATGCCACCCAGGGCATTGAAGAACAGGAACGTGTGCCACGGCATCCGGTTCGCGCCGGCCAGCAGCGCGACGAACACGCGCAGAACGGCGATAAAACGGCCGAAGAACACCACCTGACCGCCATGACGCCGAAACAGATAGCGACCCAGCACCAGCCGCTCGGGCGTCAGACGCACTTTGCCGCCATACTTGCGCAACATGCGAAAGCCGACCGCGCGCCCGATCAGATAGCCGAAATTGTCGCCCATGATCGCCCCGACTACGGCGGCAGCGGCCACCCACTCGATCTGCAGGCGGTGGGTCGCCGCGCAGTAAAGCGAGGTCGTGATGATCAGGCTTTCGGCCGGCAGCGGCAGACCCATGCTTTCCAGCATCACAACCACCGCCACGACGCCATAGCCATATTCCGCCAGAAGGTGATTGAAAAAATCGAGCAGGGTCGCAATCCTCGCGTCAACGATAACGGTGCCATCCGCAGGCGCCGATGGGCAGAACCTGCCGAGGAACCGCTTGCGCGCTGCCCTGTCAAGTCACGCCCGTCGCAACGTCTGTGAAGGCCGCGCGTTTTCCGCCACGCTTACGGGATCCTCGTTTATGTCCGCACCCCCCTTCCCCGCGCCTCGCAACCGGACGCCGACGCCCTGCGGCACGTGGCGTTCGTCCGTGACCGCGGACATGGTTGCCGGACGCGGCGCACGCCTTGCGGACCTGCGCGTCGACGGTGGCGATGTGCTGTGGCTCGAATCCCGGCCCTCGGAAAACGGGCGCACGACCGCGCTGCGATGGCGCGAGGGCACGATGGTGTCCGAGCTCACGCCCCAGCCGTTCGACATCGGCACGCGTGTGCATGAATATGGCGGCGGCGCCTACGCGGTGCGGGACGGTGTCGTGGTCGCCAGCAACCGGAGCGACGGCTTTTTGTGGGTCTTCGCACCCGGGGCGGCGCCGCGCGTTCTGTGTGCCGTCGACGGGCTGCGCTTTGCCGACCTTGTGTTTCTGCCCGATGGGACGACGGTGCTGGCCATCAGGGAGGATCATCGCAGCCCGGGCGAGCCACGCGCGGCGATCGTGGCCTTTTCCCTGACGGATACATCCGATGCCGCCGCGAACCCGGGCCAGGTCCTGATCGAGGGGCCGGATTTTCTGGCCGCCCCGCGCCCTGACCCGGCCGGCCGTTCGCTCGCCTGGGTCGCGTGGAACCATCCGTCTATGCCGTGGGAGCGGACGACCCTGATGCGTGCGCGGCTGACGCGCGACGACGCGGGCAGGCTATCGCTCGATCAACCGGTGAGCGTTGCCGAAGACGGTTCGACCATAGCGCCCGTGTGGGACGGCGAGCGGCTGATCGCCTGTTCCGACGCCGGCGGGTGGTGGACGCCGGTCGCTTATGACGCGCGAGCGCATGCCCTGACCTCGCTCGAGGCCGAGATCGGCGGCCCGGCGTGGCAATTCGGCGAGACGTGGGTCGCACCTCTGGGGGAGGGCCGTTATCTGGCGCTGGCGATCGAGGCAGGTGTCGCCCGGTGTGTCCTGATCGATCGGGACGGCGTCAGCCGGGATGTAAGGCTTGGCCATCCGGCCGGCTGTCCGTTGCCGCTGGGCGATGGATCGGGGCGGTTCGCCTGGATCGACGCGCCCCCCGACGCCCTGCCCGCTGTCGCGATCGGCCGACCGGACGCGCCGATCACCCGGCTGACCACATCCGCGGACGATAATGCCCTCGACCCGGAGGCGGTGGCACGGGCCGTGCCGATCCGCTTCGAGGGACCGGCGGGTGAAGCGTATGCGCTGTTCTATCCGCCCACCAGCCCCGATGCCTGCGTGCCCGAAGGCGAGAAACCGCCGCTGGTGGTGATGATCCATGGCGGCCCCACGGCGCGGGCCGACACGGCACTTTCGTTCAAGGTGCAGTGGTGGACATCGCGCGGTTTTGCCGTGGTGGACGTCAATTATGCCGGCTCGACCGGGTTCGGACGCCGCTTTCGGCAGGCGCTGGACGGCCAGTGGGGCGAGCGCGACGTGGCCGACTGTATCGCCGCGTGCCGTGATCTGGTGTCGCGCGGCTGGGTCGATCCCGCACGCATCGTCATTCGCGGCAGCAGCGCGGGCGGCCTGACGGTGCTCAACGCGCTGGCGGCGCCGGGGTCGCCCTTTGCCGCGGGCACGTCGCTGTATGGTGTGACCGACCTGTCGCTGCTGGCGCGCGACACCCACAAGTTCGAGGCCCGCTATCTGGACACGCTCGTCGGTCCGTGGCCCGAGGCCCGCGCAACGTATGAGGCGCGCTCGCCGTGTCACCATCCTGAGGCCATCGGGTCCCCGGTCCTGTTTCTGCATGGTCAGGAGGATCTGGTCGTGCCGATCGCACAGGCGCACGCCATGGCGGCGGGCCTTCGTCGACATGGTGTGGCCGCGGCCATGGTCGCGTTCGCCGGCGAGCGGCACGGCTTTCGCTCTGGCGCCACATTGCGGACGGTCTTTGAGACGGAACTGGCGTTCTATGGTGCCGTGCTGGGGTTTACCCCGCCCGGGGTCGCGGAGGTGCCGATCCCGTTCCTTCCCTGACCGGCCTGTCGCGGGCGCTTTCAGTCGTCGTCCTGTTCCTGCATCTCCATCAGGGCGCCCTCGGGCGTGCGTGCCGGAACGTCGATCGGCACGGAGGAGACGTGCGGGCCCGGGCCTAGCTGGCCCACCACACGAAACGCCACCGCCACGGCGGCCAGGCCGAACACGCTGACGCCCGCCGCCTGCCCGATCATCACGCCCAGCGGTCCGTAGTGCAGCCCCAGGGCGACGAACGGTATGGTGCCGAGCGTCGCCCGCCCCCAGTTGAACCACGTCGAATACAGGGGATGGCCCAGATTGTTGAACGCGCTGTTGGCGACGAACAACATGCCGACGAACAGGTAACTGGCCACCGTCCAGTTGCAGAACAGACGAACGATCGCGATGCCGACGCCGTGGACGGCAAACACCGCAATGACGGCGGACTGGCCCAACGCCAGAATGATCCAGGCAAGGCCCACGCACCCGGCCACCATCCACAACGAGACACGGAGCACCTGACGCGTACGGCCGATCAGGCCCGCGCCCAGATTTTGCGACATGATCGGCCCGACCGAGCCCGTCAGCGCGAACACGAAGGCGAACATCACGGGCACGATACGCTCGACCGTCGCCTGGCCGGCCACCGCGTCGGTGCCGAACCGTGCCATCGCGTTGGTCACGTAGGCACCCGCGACCGGGGTTGCGAGGTTGGTGAGGATTGCCGGGCCTGCCACGACGCCCACAGGCCGGGCATGGCGTGGAATGTCCGTCCAGCCGGGCCAGCGGAGCATGTCGTGCGGTCTAAGCCCGCGATAGCCGAGCATCATCGTCAGGGCACGGGAGATGACGGTGCTGATGGCCGCACCCATGAGGTCGAGATGCAGCCCGAAGATCATCACCGGGTCGAGACAGGCCGACATCATAGCCCCGGCGAGCGTGACGTTCATCGACCGTCGCGCATCGCCGCTTGTGCGCATCAGGGCCGAAAACCCCATGCCGAGCGCCACCAGCGGCAGCGCCGGCGAGACGACGTGCAGAAACCCCGCCGCCTGTCGGAGCGTCTCGCCCCGCGCGCCGATGAGCGCCAGAAGTGGGGTGGAGAACACAGCCGTCAGGCACCCCAGCGCGAGGGAGACAAGCGTCATCACGATCAGGAACGACGATGCGGTCAGGCGCACCGCGTCGTGCTGGCGTGCACCGATCTGGCGCCCTACCGCCGCGCCGAGGCCGATCGTCATGCCGATCGAGACGGCGATCTGCAGATAGCCCAGCGCGCCGGCGAAGCCGATGGCCGCGGTCAGTTCCGGCCGGTGCAGCCACGAAATATACGTGAAATTCAGCAGGTCGACGAGAAATACGGCCATCAGGCCGATGGTCCCGGTCCCCGCCATCACAATCACATGCCGCCTGATATCGCCGGTGCAGAAATGCGCCTGACGTGGCGTCGGGGGTGTCGTCACGCGCGCTCCCAACTCTTGCTCTGACCCGCCATCCTACCAGAACCGATCCGACCCGACGATGGCCGAACGTGGGCTTTTCACGCCCATCCAGTCACGGTCGGACGATGATCATCACCACGATCAGGATCATCAGAAGCGTCGGCACCTCGTTGGCGAGGCGATAGAAGCGTGCCGACCGGGTGTTGCGATCGTCGGCGAAGGCGCGGCGCCAGCGGGCGCAGGCACCGTGGAAAGCGAACATGCCGATCACGCCGGCCAGCTTGGCGTGCCACCAGCCGGCGGACCAGTCGATCAGCCCCGGTGTCGCCGCCAGCGCCGCGCCACAGGCGAACGCCACCACCATGGCGGGGTTGATGATCGCGCGTAGCAGACGGCGCTCCATCACCTTGAACCGCTCGCTCTCTGTCGAGCCGGGCGCGGTCTCACAATGATAAACGAAGAGCCGCGGCAGGTAGAACAGGCCGCTCATCCACGCGATGACGGCGATCACGTGCAGGGCAAGGATCCATCGAGCCCAAGGCAGAAGCACGATCATGCCGCCTGCCGACGTTGGGCGCACAACCGGTGCAGAAGCGGGGCGAACGCGTCCGGGTGGGTGATGCGATGCAGGTCGGGCCATGTCTTTGCCCAGACCGGGACCGGTTCGGCGGCGGCGCGGAGCAGGACGCAGGTCATTCCCGCAGCGTGCGCGGCCGCCAGCCCGGTGTCGGAATCCTCGAGCACGACGCAGGCGTCGGGCGGAACCTGTTCCTGTCGCGCGGCGTGGAGGAACACGTTCGGCGCGGGCTTGGGGGCGCCCATGTCACGTGCGGAGTGGGTTCGCCCGTCCAGGGCACCGGCGAAACGCACGCGCTCGAACTTGGCGGCCATTTCCGCCATGGAACTGTTCGAGCCGACACGCACCGGCAGACCCATGGCGATGACGGCCGCCACCATTGCCTCGGCCCCGTCGATGGCGCGGGCCTCCTGGCCCATCAGTTCCACCAATTGTTCCTGGATTTTGGCTACCCAGTCGTCCGGAAGGGCGATGGTTCCGCTGCCGTTCAGGCGTTCGCGGATTTCGGTCAGTGACATGCCGGCGAAATCCAGTGCGCGTTCATCGTCGAGGTCCCCTCCCCGGCCGCGCACATCGCGGGCGATCAGACGGCAGGACGGACCCTCGCTGTCGATCAACACACCGTCGCAATCGAAGATCACGAGGCGCGGTGTCGGCTTCGTCGTCATCAGACCGCTCGTACTGCCTCGACCAAGGCGCCCACATGTTCGGGCGGTGTCTGGGGTACCACGCCATGACCCAGATTGAAGACGAACGGCAATCCGCGCATCGAATCCCGCAGGGCCTTGGCTTCATGCACCATGACGTCGCCGCCTTCGACGACCAGAAGCGGATCCAGATTGCCCTGCACCCCGACATGGGGGGGAATCAGGCTGGTGGCCATGCGCATGTCCGCCCCGGTGTCGATAGCGACGACGTTCACTCCGGTTTCACGTGCGTATTCGCCGATCATGACGCCTCCCAGACGTGGGAAGCCGACAATGCGCACGTTGGGATGGCGGCGGTTGATTTCCGCCACGATGGCGCGGGTCGGCGCGATGACATAACGGCGGAACAGGGTGGGCGGCAAAAGGCCAGCCCAACTGTCGAACAGCATCACGGCTTCGGCCCCGGCCTCGATCTGGGCACAGAGCATGTCGGCGGTGGTGCGTGTCAGGAGGTCGATCAGCCGGTCGAACAGGGCCGGATCGCGATAGGCCATGGAGCGTGTGGCCGGGAATTCCCGTGCGCCGCCCCCATCGACCATGTAGCACGCGACCGTGAAGGGCGAGCCGGCGAATCCCAGCAACGTCACCGCCCCCCCCTTGGCCGCGCCGATGGAGCCGTCACCGTCCAGTGTCGCGCGCAGGCGTGCCAGGGCTTCCATCACCGGTGCGGTCCTTTCGGGCACACGCGCAGCGTCGAGCCGGTCGAGATCGGTGGCCGACCGGATCGGCGGCAGCACCGGGCCCCGCCCTTCGATGAACTCCAGCGATTGGCCCAGCGCCCAGGGAAGGATCAGGATGTCGGAAAACAGGATCGCGCCGTCCATCGCGAAGCGACGAATGGGCTGGAGCGTGATCTCGGTGGCGATATCGGGGGTCAGGCATCGCGTCAGGAAATCGGCCTTTTCCCGCAGTGCCCGGAACTCCGGTAGGTAGCGGCCGGCCTGTCGCATCAGCCATAGTGGCGGCGGCCAGACGGATTCGCCGTTGAGGACGCGCAGCAGCGGCTTGTCGGAGATCGGCATGGTCGGTGCTTTCCCGTCTGGTCTGAATGAGTGCCGACGGTCCTACAGGAAAGCGGCGCGTTCGTCATCGCCCCGAACCTGACCCTCTCCCTTTCAAAAAGAAAAGAAGAAAGAAAAGGAGAGGATGATCGTTGTTCCCTGTGGGCAGTGTGGTACCCGGGTTTCCGAAAATGTACCCCGTTTTTCCCCGCCTGTGTACAGATGCTGGCGCGTTGATACAGAAAGGTTTTTACGTGTTATCCCGTTTTTCCCCAACCGAGGCTGTGTACAACTCACACCGCTGACGTGCGCGTCTGTTATGCACGGTACTCGGTACGGGTGGCGTCGGTCAGGCGTACTGTCCCCATGTACCCCAGTACTCGCGACAGTACTCACGGGCCTGATGGCGGGTTTCAACATGGCCGGGAGGCGATCGACTCGATGAACGACGATTCTGTAGTACTAAAGGCGACTCCAGTACTGGGGTCGTACCCGCCAGTCCTGCTGGCGAGTCAATCGGAAATCCGTCGGCATCTCCTTCAGGCCGCTGGAATTGCCGTCCGCGTGCGGTCCTCGGGCGTCGATGAGGACATGATCAAGCGCATGTGCAGGGAGCAGGGGGCTGGCGTCGATGAGACGGCGTGCGCGCTGGCCGAGGCGAAGGCACGGGCTGTTGCGTCTTCGGATGGAACTCTTGTCATCGGGGCGGACCAGATTCTGGCGCTCGGCGAACAACGGTTCGACAAGCCTGCGGATCGCGCTCAGGCGCGTCGGCATCTGCTGGCCCTGCGGGGGCGGACGCATCACCTGCATACCGCGATTGTCGTTTGCCGGGGGACCGACGTACTCTGGCGTCACGTCGCGCGGCCGTCGCTGAGGATGAGGTCATTTTCAGACGCGTGTCTGGACGCTTATCTGGCGATGGAGGGAGACGCCGTGTTGGCCAGTGTCGGGGCCTATCGTCTGGAAGGACCGGGTGTCCATCTGTTCGAGGCGATCGAGGGCGACCATAGCGCGATCCTGGGCCTGCCGATGTTGCCCCTGCTTGCCGCGCTGCGCGATCTTCATGCCGCGCCGATCTGAATTTTCCGGCTTGTCAGCCATCGCGTCCGTCGCTATACCCCGCCAACACGCGTCGGGAATACCCAAACCCGGGGCTTCGGTGGGGCCATAGCTCAGTTGGGAGAGCGCCTGAATGGCATTCAGGAGGTCGTCGGTTCGATTCCGATTGGCTCCACCAGTAAATTCCCAAGATATTCGATAAATAAAATAAAGTCTAAGACCGATCACAATCGTGTCCCAGACAGCCACCGCTGAACAGGGAACTGGTTTTTCTTCGGCCGGCGACTGTGATCGGGCGAGACTGGTTCCTGCGGGCAGCGCAACAGGATCGCCTGTGGCGCGACAGCGGATTCGTCAGCGGCGGCGGGCACGCCAAAAACCTTCCCTGTGCTATTGTGAATGCGGGGATCCGTCAGCGCGGCATTCGCCGTCTTGCGAGCATGCGCACCGAGCGCGATGAGCTTCAGTTCGACATAGGATCCGGAGATGACGCGTTGCGCGTCTCCGTCGTTCCCCCGCTCGAAAAAAATCCCTGCGTGGGGACGTCAGCGTAACGCTCCATGATCGGTGAGGATTTCGATCTCGATTCGCAAGTCTGTTCGCGCGAAGAGAGGCAGGCCGAGCCACGCCGGGATTGCATCGTCCTGGCGATTGACCGGAAGGTCGTAGGTTGTGCCGTGATCCGTCTGGCGTGGGTCGGAGGGTAGGGCCTCGTAGAAAAAATCTCCCACGCGTGTGATCACGGGCATTATCTGTTGGAGAAACAGCGACCGCGTCTGCCGACGGGGATCGGTGATTCGAAGGACGCGGGTCGAGCCACTCAGGGGTAAATAGAGATACGCTTCGAGGGTGTCGGCGGACACGTGTGTGCCATCGTCGTTCCATGCTCTGAGAGATGCCTGCAGGCGGGTACGGTCTGTTTCGGTGATCAGGACTGACCCCTGCACGCGGTGCGACGTGTCTTCATACCAGAGAATGGAGTCGGGGAGGCCGGCGTCCGTATTGAGCTCGATCGCGGCGCGTTGCCGCGTCGCCCGGCAGTTGCCGGTGGTGATCAACTGGCGGCGGGGCGCCCCGGGCCGGTCGCGCCAGTAACGCTGCGAGAGCGGCTGGGAGCGAAGGCCGCTGCTGCTGCCGTGCGTCAGGATTTGTGTCAGGCGCAACGGCGGTGGTGCGTCGACGGGAATGGTGGGACTGGCGGCCGCATGCAGAAGATCGAGCAGGGCGCGGCCATTTCCGGTGACCACGAGGGCAGTATTCAGATCGTGCCGGTCGCGCTGGAACCATTTCAACGCGCTGATGTGGTCGGGCAGCCGGGGGGGCATGGCAAGAAGTTCGGCCAGCGTGATTGCTCGGTGGTGATGCCACAGCACGCGGCACAAGTGCGTGTAGCGTCCGCTGCCATACGCCTCGAACAGGGTTGGCGGCAGGCACTCTTCGAGGGCCATTAGGGCGTGGGATTCACTGCGGCATGTGTCCAGCACGCGGCCGAGTTGGACCAGGTCGTCATGGCGGTCGAACACCACGGCCCAGTCCTCGGTCGTCGCGAACAGGCCTTCGATCTGTGTGGCGGAATAGCGCTCGATGCCGAAGACGTCGCGCATGAAGTCACGTGCTTCCGCCGCCAGTTGCAAGCCTTTCCAGGCCCATGTGCCACCGTGCGGCACCGTGCCGGAATCGACGTCGATATCTGGATTGTAGTTTCGCTCGCAGCCGATGGGAACGCGTGCGCGTAGGGGTAGCAGGGCAATCGCTGCGTCTATATTGACCGGTCGCACGAACAGGCTGTTCGAAGCCATGGTACAAAAATAATCGAAGGTTCCGAAAACCGTCTTCGCATGTTGAAAGGATTCGGAATGTCCCAGAAGAAGACTGATACCCCACTTTGAGCGTTCTATGCTGCCGTTGAAAAGCGATATCCGGGTATGTTGGGCAAAATGTGACGGCGGAATGGTGCGTCCGGCAGGAAAATTCACGACCAGTCGGCATGATTCTGAGGAATAAGACAGAAAATTGTCGATGTAATCGTCCAGAAATTCATCTGACTCATTGAAATTAGTGGCGAATACGACGCTATCGGGGCCGCGCGTATCGTGAGCGGTGGGAACGAGGGTGTCGGAGGCCAGTACCGTCAGGCCGCGCAGATGCAGACATCCGAGAGCGTCGACGCGTACCCGAAGAAAACGCGCCATACGGGGGGCCGGGAGTACGACCTCAATTCTGAAATCGTGATGATGGTCGGGAATGGTCCAGTCCGTGTGGGCGTAGAGAGGCGTCCAATGGATCCCATCGTCGGAGCCCAGAAGCGAGAACTGTTGCAGGTTCTGTGGATCGAAATGCGTGTTTTCAAGTGTGATGCGGCTGACCGGTCGAGGCGAGAGAAGATCGACGTCACACCATGGGAAATACTCATGCCGTGTATGAAACGCGTAGTCCTGTCCCTGCACCAGCCCACGAGACTCCTGGGTACGGCGGAGTGCCTGGTCTTCCTCGACGCGGGAACTGAGGCGATGAAGCGTGTAGGGAACAACGGTCTCGGTCATCCGGCGGGCGGCTTTCTGGGGCGGTTGGGTCTCTTGAGGACTGAAACTCATGAGAAAGTTGCCGGGCGAGCAAGTCAACCTCGAAACGAGGCGGAAGATGGTGATTGCAATTGCGCGCGCACTATCGTAGCAGAAAAGTAAGCGGTCGGAAAACGGCCGCGTTCTCCCAAAATAGCAGTTTCATTTCAGTCGTCACGGACCATGTCTCATGGGCCGCGGCTTGGCATGTGGTATTCATACATGATTCGACCGAGGCATTCTTCCGGCCTATCCTTATCTCTCGTTCTCTTTCTTATTTCAGCGCCTGCATTTTCACAAAGTACGGCAGCGTCCACAACTCCCGCTCCCCTCGCTTACAAGGATTCTCAGGGTCTCTGGCAACCAACCGCCGTCAGCACGCCGTTGGATGCGAATGGTGTGCCGCTCGTCCCCAGCTACAAAGGTTCGGACGGACAGTGGCATAGTCCTTCGGTGGGCGTTGCGGCCTGTGGCGTGAACGCCTCTGGCGATCCCCTGTTGTGCGAGGCTGCGTCGACGAGTACTTTCATTGCGCGCTCTGCCATGGAGCAGCCGTTGGGTGTGGCGGCTCTGGACGCGTCCGGTCGGGTATATGCGCCGGTCCTGAGTAACGCGCTCGACGTCCTGTCAACCATGACGAGCCAGTCGACGCCGGCGTTGTCGTTTGCGTCCCCGACGACGGATAACGGCAACGTCGTCGGCGCTATCGCCGATGGTTGGGCGAACCCGAATGCTCTGATCCTTGGTGGTCAGTATGGCGAGGATGGGGGCAACGCCAATCGACCCAGCAATACCGGCGCACAGATGATTCTGCGTGGTGTTCCTGATGGTCCCAATGACCTTGGCTGCCTCGATTGCGCGGTCGCGACGGATGTACCCTTTTTTGATTCGCGTGCTGGTCTGAATTCGTCTTTCACAACATCATCCGCGATCGCTGCTTACGGAAGCCTCGACGGTTCGGTTCGATATAGTCAAGCCGGATCGACAACGCCGCGTGTTGTCGTTCAGGGCGTGAGCTATGATGGCAACAGGATCTACATGCCGAACTGCGCGCCGGGGTCGACGGGGACGTGTGTGCCGCTGACCGCGCATCAGATTCGTCAGCTTCACACCAACGAATATTTGACGACCAATAGTCTGGACAGTCACGAGACAACGCACAGCGCCTCACTGTCGGATGCGTCCGGGTCGGTGCGGGGCACCGATACGTATGTAAGCTGGATTACGGCATGGGATCCGGCCGGCACGTATATCGATGTCGCAGGCTGGGGTATCCTGGGTTCCGGGCGCCAGATGGACAGTGGCGAGACACCCCAGGGTCGCACGCTCGATACGGCGTTCAGCCAGTATGCAACGCAGACGATCTTCGTCGGCGTGACGACGCAGAGCCTCGCCCATAATTCGGTGATCAGTTACAACCCCGGTGACAATCCCGACAGCCAGGTTCACACCGTCGCAGGTGATGAAATGGATTTTTGGTATTACGGCACGGACAATGCGCAGGCGCACGTCAACGGGCTTCTGTTGTCGTTTTCGTGCAAGGGGAACGCTGACGCGGGGTCGGGGAACTGCAAATACAATTGGGATAGTAGTAGTTATGCAATCCAGATTAACGGTGTTGGTCTCACGCATGGCATTGAGAACTATATGCCGATGGGATCGGCTGAGTATGAAGGCTACAATATGTTCGTTCCGTCCAATGGCGGAAACGGTGCAAATGTAGGTGACAAACACCTTTTTTTCAATTTCACCAATAAGGTCGATACGGTTGGTGGGACCGGCGGCAATGCCTTGCTGCTTGGAGCATGGGAACAGAGAGAAGATACGAGTGCGACGGGCTGGGCGCACCATTCCGTCAGGCTTGGCCTGAACATCGATGGCACCCCCTCCGTTGCTTCGGGTGTGACCGGCGGCCAGGACGAGGCGCAGATCGCATGGGATTATCCGGGCTATGTAAACGGGTTGTGCCTACTGGGGTATCAGGGTGCTTCGCAGGGGCTTTGCACGGCGGGCGACGGTGAAAGCTATTTTGTGAACGGTGTTCACAACACGAGTTACTTCACCGGGGGATGGTTTTCGTCAGCGGTGCAGGATCTGACGATGTCTCAGATTGAAAATGCATCCCATTCCAACAGCGACTTTACGTATTGTGCCGACTGCCTTGGTGCCTTGTCCACGGCGCCTGGTGCGTATGTCAAACTGACGAACGGGACGTGGACGGACATGAGCGGCGGCCCGATCATCTCCGGCTCTGGCGCGGCGGCACCGACGCTGGTGGCGCGGTCGGGTATGCTATCCCTTGCAAGTGGTACGACGCGCCCGTCGTCGATCTCCATGGCGTCCTTGTGGGGAGCGGATGCACAGACCATTGAGGTCGTCGGCCCGTGGGGGGACGGCTATCTGAAGGCGGCTGGTATTCTGGTGAGTGGAACGACGTCGGCGGCGACGTTCGCCACCGTCACACAGTCGACGACGATGTCGGCGATTATGAGCGCGTCTCATAGCGAAGGCGATCGCGTCTGGTGCCACGATTGCCGTAACGGCGGTCAGGCGGCCCATGCGGGGACCGGACGGTGGGTGTATCTCGACAGTGCGTCGGCGTGGCGCACCGATGACGGCGCCCTAGCACTGGAATAAGGAGAAGGGCACGGACGTTTGCACGTTCGTGCCCGTCCTGAAGGCATCAGGGAGGGGGCATGCCCCCCAAGGCCTCATATTCGGCAGGAATGCCGCAGAAGATCACGGCGTTCTTTGGAACCAGATGGTAGTGTACCTTCTTCCCCCGCGCGATCAGATGGTTGTAGAGCGGGGCGATATAGAGTTCGGGTGCGCTCATCGCCGCGCGCTCGTCAAAAAGGGCGGAGCGGAAGTCGGATGCGCGCCTGAAGTAATACAGGCCGTTCGAGCAAAGATTCGATATTGGTTGCTTTTCGGTTGTTCGTGCGACACGTGGTTCCTGCGCGTCGGGAATCGGTGCGGCATATGACCAGTTAGCGCCCTCTCCCTCGAATACCTCGAGGTATCCGTCCGAGGTTTTGAACCAGTCGTCCTTTGGGTACGAAAAATCGGGACGGAACGTGTCGATATTGAAAATGGTCAGTGCCGTATCGTCGCCGATGCGTGCGTCGATCAGTCCGCATTCGACCGTCTCTGCCTGACCCGCCGTCTCACGGTCCAGAATAACCGTTCGCACGTCTGGGATGCCCAGGGAACGCGTCCGTTCGGCAATAAAGGCTTCGGTGTCGGCGACACTGCGCGCGATGAACAGGAAGGGTTCGCGGTCGAAATACTGTGCGAAACTGCCGACAGCCCGGTCGAAGACGGTCTGGCCGTCAAGCGGCAGCATATATTTTGGGACCGTGTAGCCTACCCGTGTGAAACGGCTCGACAGGCCGGCCATCGGAATGACGATCATGAGCAGTTGTCCTGCAACGTTGCATAAAGACGCAAGGAATTGGCGATGAAGGCGGCCTGACGATCGGGTCGGTCGGCGTGCAGCGGTAGCATCGACAAAAACAGGGCATTCGTGATGGCCTGGGTCACGGTACCGCCGGCGGAAATGCCGTCGACGCATAGTTCGTCGAAGGCATTCCGAAGCCAGACATTTCCGGCCCCCAGGTCGAAGGCAAGTGAGAATTCGTGGCTGGACGGACGATCAAGCGCGTAGCGGCCGGCGATGATATGGTCGTAGAAACCGAAGACGGAATGGCGCATCTTGGCAAGATCGTAGCGTACGTCGCCGAAGATGGATGTCTCGCCCGGGCGTACATAGCCCCGGGGGTCGATGACGGTGATACGGTCGGTGCGCGAGTTATAAAGAATGTTGCTGAAGCAGAAATCGCCGTGCATCACGGTAGTCTGCCGTCCCGAGGCGAGGTCGACGCACGCCACCAGTTCTTCGGCAATCGCGACAAGGGACGGCAGAGCGCGGCCGTTCAGGCGGGTTGGCGCGTTTATGTCGAAGCCGGATTCCCGGGCGTAGCGCTCGAGACGACTGACGGTCTTGTCGATCACCAGTTCGGCCAGAAGGCTGTCGCCGGACTGCCCATCTGTGTTGGCGCAGCAGAGCGAGAGAAAATCTCCGCACGAGCGCATGATTTTGTTCCAGGTCGGTCGTCCGATCGAGGAAAAGACATAGAGTTCGGACAGCGTCGGCGCATATTGGTATTCCGTGGCGTAGAAATACCGCGAGGCCTCGTGCCCTTCCTCCAGCAGTCGTGCGCCGTACGGTTGCAGCCCGGGTGGGATGGCCCGTAGCCAGTGGGTCTCGGCCTGCATTTTGGCAACGTCCTCGCTCGCCTTGCGTACGAAGGTTTTGCCGATATGCAGTGTGTTGAACGCGCGTGCGGTCGTGACGGCACGCCGGGAGTGATAATAGGTCTGCAGATGGCCGAAATCATACCAGGTTGAGACTTCGAACGCACCCAGTTGACGTTCGGCGTTATAGAGGTCGAGGCCCTTGATGAAATCCCCGCGTGCGCGGGTGATCGCACGGATCAGCAACGTGGCATTGCTGAACAGGAACGATCCACACACGATGGGCCGTGAACCGTCGTGACCGTCGCCGGCCTCGATTTCGGTCAGGCCGGTGATGACGCCACCATCGGTATTCACGACGGCCCAGGTGTAATCGTCGCCCTCGGCATGCACCGCGATCTGGTCCGTGGTCCCCGGCGGGAATTCGTCGGTCAGTGTGTCGCCGTGCAGCAGCCTCAGCGCATGGTTCGCCGGGCCGATATAGTTCAGGGCGTAGACGATGGAGTCACCGATCGTCAGTCCTTCGGGCACCGGCAGCAGGTGAACGCCCAGTTCGGCAAGACGCCCCAGATCATGCTCCTGCGGCGTGAAGCTTTCGGGGATCGTCAGGTAGACGGGCCCCGACGCGGCAAGACGCGCGACCTGAAGTTCGTACAGGCGCGCGACGCCGACCGGGAGGAAGGCCGGCGGCAGTTGCCCGAATTCCGAGCTCAGTTCCTGGTCGACATAGGCGCCCGAGGAAATGAGCGTCAGGACGGTGCTGGTCATTTGTCCGCCTCAAGCAGCGCGTGAATTTCCGGGAGCGACAGTTTCAGGAATTCGCGCGGCCGGATCGCCTTGTCGTCGACATAAAAACCGTCCAGACCGCACCAGGCCTTGCCGACATAGATTTCATCGAATGGGATGTCATGGGCGCGCAGCCAGTCGATGATGACCGGGAGGGTATTGGCGTTGATCTTGCCGACGGAATTTTGATAGGTGCGCATGTTGCGCGCGGTGTTGATGACGATCTCGAAACCATCGGCCTTGTAGTCCCGCAGTTTCTCGACAAGCGGCCAGTTGGGCTCCTTGTCTCGGTAGGACCGCTCGGGGTCCGAGACCGTCAATGTATCGTCCAGATCAACAACGAGGCGCTTCATGCGGGGTCGTCCTCTCCTCTCGGGCCAGGCGGCCGGTGAAATGCGCCGTCCGTTATCCGGGGCCGCCCGCAATCGTAGTGGGCTGCGACGCGCTTGTCATCAGCACCATCCGCGCCCGTGCGTCGGTGCAGCCGCCGCGAAGGCTTACCCGGCAGGCGGTGGTCGTATCGGCGTAGAACCGCTCCGCGACGCAGAGTCCGCCGTCGGTAAAGACTTCCACGACCGAGCCATCGACCAGCACATCCAGTGCGAGGGCGGTCTGCGTGTCCAGCGTGACGCGTGTGTCGCCGCACGTCAGGGTGCAGCCCTCCGCGGACGGCGCGAGGGTCAGGGCGAACAGCAGGCGATCGCTTTCAAGCCGCACTGATCCCGGCTGCGCCAGATCGGCGTGAAGACGCAGGCGGAACGCCCGGGTCGCAGACGCGCCGACCGGCAGGGAAAATACATCGCCTGCGCGCTCGACCGTGTCGCCCTCCAGCGCGTCGATCGCCGGGTGAGGTGCCACGTGCACGGACCCGTCGGCTGTCAGAGTCAGCACGCGCGGAAGCGACATCACCCCGGCCCAGCCGGCGGCGACATACGCCGTCTCCGGGCGTGTTTCGGTCAGCCATTCCCAGGCCACGCGGCGCCCCTGGTCATCGAGCATCGTCTTGACCGCGTAACCGACGCCATGGCTCAGCCGCATGACGCGGGCCACCGTGAACCGTGCGTCGTGACGCTCGCCCAGCAGCGCCACGCAGGCGCGGGCGCGGGAATACAGCAGCACGTCGCGACCCCCGAGTTGAAAAAGGTCGGGGCATTCACAGGTCGCATCGGTCTCGACCGCGTGTGGGGTCTGGTACAGGACGCCCTCGAACGTCCAGTCACGCAGGGTCATGCTGCGATAGAGCAGCACGGCGCCCAGTCCATGCTCGAGCCCCGCTCCCAGCACCATCTCCCAACCCCCGTTCGAGTCGGCGAAGACCTGCGGATCGCGAAAGCCGGTCAGCGTCATGCCGGGCGGATGATCCAGGAGGATTGGTGCCGTTTCCTGTGTCCAGGCCCGCAGATCGGGCGATGCGGTGGCGATGCACTGCACCTCCGGTCGTATACCGGTATACAATGCGGTGGGTGTCGGGCCGTCCATGACGACGCAGCCGGTGAACACGCCGTCGCGATCCGGGCCGTCGGGCCGCTGGACCAGCGCGATCGGTTCCTGCCGCCAGTGCACGAGGTCGTGGCTGCTCAGGTGTCCCCAATGCATGTTGCCCCACGCGGCACCGAAGGGGTTGTACTGGAAAAACAGATGACAACGGCCGTCGACGACGATCGGGCCGCAGGGATCGTTGATCCAGTGCGCACGGGGACGCGCGTGGAAAATCGGCCAGTTCGGGTCGGCCGGTCTTGGTGGTGCTGCCATGGTCTGCTCCCCCTCTCGGGCCATCCCGGAGATTCTGACGACGGACGTCTCGCTGGTCAGGACGGGCAGGCGGCGATGATGCAGGTGACCGCCTGCTGGCGATACAGCGGCAGGCCGATCCAGACATGGCCCTGCGGATCGGGTGATCGCGCCGCTATGTAATGATGTTGCCCCTCGGTGGTTATCTCCACTACGTCGGGGGTCACCACATGGTAGCCCGTGGCGTCATGGACGACCAAGCGGCTGGTCACGCGCCGCTGTTCGGCATCGGGTTCCACATCGACCGAGACGCGGAACAGGGCGGCATTCACCAGTGGCGAAAGATAGAGATAGCCGACCAGTGTTTCGACCTCATCCAGCCCGTCCGGTGGCGCCGTTCCGGCACCGCATGCGATGAACAGGCGGTCGCCGTCGGCCGTCGGCGTGATCTCCACCGACAGCTGGATCCGGTCGTTCAGGCCTTCGAGAAACACGAACGCCGCGTCTTCGCGTGTCACCGCCGGGTTCAGGGCGGCTAGCGAAACCATCCGTCGCGTGACCTCCAGATCGCGCGCGGTGCAGATCAGGGTGGGCAACGCGGTTCGCGCATCGGACCAGAGGGGACTAAGCGGTGCGTAGACCTCGCGCGCGCGCAGCGCGTCCTCAAGGCGACGCAACAGCAGCCGGCGCTTGAGGGCCGCCATGGGCGAGAGGGTCCGCGCCTCGTCGAACAACTGGGTGAAGGCGCGGCCCCATTCGTGCGTCACGAGTGTGGTGGCCGGATCGTCGGGATTGCGATCGAACCATTTGAGCATTGCCAGGTGCGCCGGCAGCCGGTGCGGGAGGGCCAGTACGTCGTCGACCCCGGCGACGCGCGCGCCGCGCCAGAACATGTAGCAGATATGCGTGTACAGGCCGGACCCGAACCGGTTGAAGATCGTGACCGGCAGCGATTCCTCAAGCGCCATATAGAACTGCGGTTGCAAATGGGGCGTCATGCCGAAGATGGCCGGCAGCCGTTCGTACACCAAAGACCAGTCCGCCATGGACGCGAACAGCCCCTCGATCTGCGTCACCGACAGTGTCTCGAGCCCCATTTCCTCGCGGAGATAAGGATGGAGGGACTGCGTGCCCTGCAGGTGGATCCACATCCAGGTGGCGTTGTCCGGCACCGTGCCAACCGGCACGTTCATGTCGTTGTCGTACGACCGTTCGGCGGCGGCCGGGACCTTGTGACCCTGCGCCACCTGTTCAAGTGTCGCGACTAGGTCGAACGGTTTGATGAAGAGACTGTTGGACGCGATCGTGCAGAACCAGCCGAAGGCGGGCGTCGTGGCCCGCGCGCGGGCAAAACATTCCAGATGACCGACCAGAAGTGTGTTGCCCCATTTTTCGCGCGGGGTCGGGCCGTTGAACACGACGACGCGGTCCGACAGCGTCAGGGCCTCGGGGGGAATGGTGCGGGCGGCGGGAAAATTGACGAACAACACACAATTGTCGTCGGTGCGGGCAAGGAAGTTGTCGATCAGCCGGAACAGATAGGCGTCGGTCTCGGCGAACAGGACCGAGAACGCGACCCGCCGTGCGGCACCCGTGGGTGGCACCGGGACCGGCAGTTCCTCCCACGGGATATAGCTCTCGACACCGAGAACCGCGCAGCCGCCGATATCGAGGGCCATGTGCCCGTCCGCCCGGACGCGGACGAAGCGCCCGCGCGCCGGCTGGGCCAGCCGCACCGCGAACACCGCCCCGGGACCACCGATCGGCGTGTGATCGACCTTGGACCAGACGCTCGACCAGTGCTGGCCGTCCTGCGACACCAGGAGCGAGAACAGCCGCAGCCGGTCCGGGTCGGTGTCGCTGTTGGTCAGGTCGATGCCTTCGATCAGGGCGTCATGACCCAGATCGACCTGCCACCAGGGAAACCACTCGGGGCATGACGTGAACGCCGTTCCGTCGACCGCAACACCGTCCACCGCCGTCGGCGCGCCCTCGGCCGCGACAGAACTCATTTTCACCGGTCGGTTCAGCGCAAGATTCCGCACTCTCAGCCCTTCTCGTCAGCGCTCCGTTTATAAGCGCAATCGGCGTCCTGTAAAATAAGGGGATTTTGCCCGCGCGAAAGCCGGCGGCCGTGCCGCCGCCCCCGGCTCAGTCCGCGTCGCGGGCTGGCGGAGGCGTCCGAAGTGATCGTTTGACGGCCTGCCAGCGGTCTTCCATCGCGTCGACCGGCAGCGTCGAAAGCGCCATGCCCTCCTGGGCGAAACTGCGTTCCATCGCCTCGAAACGACGTATGAATTTCGCGTTGCCCTGGCGCAGGCAGGCTTCGGGATCGAGATCGAGCTTGCGCGCCAGACTGGCCGCGCAGAACAGCACATCGCCCAGTTCATCGGCCAGACGCTCGGGATCGGCGCCATCGAACTCGGCTTCCAGTTCCACGATCTCGGCCTTCAGATGCGCCAGCACGGCAGTCGCATCGGGCCAGTCGAAGCCCACACGCGCGGCGCGTGCGCTGATCTTGCGGGCACGCAGCAGCGCCGGCAGGTCGACGGGAATGCCCGCCAAGGTTCCGCTCTCGCGCCGGGCTGCGCGCTCGCGTGCCTTTTCCGCCTCCCACAGGTCGGGCGTCAGGGTGGCCTGGCCGAACACATGCGGGTGTCGGCGCACCATCTTGTCGGCGATCCCCCGCGCGACGGCCGCGAAATCGAACCGCCCCGCCTCTTCAGCCATCCGGGCATGGTAGACGATTTGCAGCAGCAGATCGCCCAGTTCATCGGGCAGCGCGGTCCAGTCCCGCCGGGCGATCGCATCAGCGACCTCGTAGGCCTCCTCGATGGCGTAAGGGGCGATCGTGTCGAAATCCTGGACCCGGTCCCAGGGACAGCCGGTTTTGGGGTCGCGCAGACGCACCATGATGTCTAGCAGCCGCGCGATTTCGCCGGGGGCGTCGGTGGGGCTGGCAGCGGCCGGCTGGCTCGCTCCGGTGTCATGCGTGTTCATGCGCGGTGCTCCTCCCTGTGCGGGCCGGTCGGGGCCAACGTTCGCCGCGTCACGACGAAGGCCGCCAGCGTCACGGCCGTCGTGCCCAGACTGGCGATGACCGTCGGGCGTTGCGAGGGCGTCAGTGCCATGGCGATGACGACCAGCGCAATCGCGCCCATCGCCAGGTTGTTCCACAGCGGGCAGAACCGCAGCCGAAACGCCTGCGGCAGCGTGCCGCGTGCGGCCATCGTGGCGCGTAGTCGCTTGTGGGCGCGCACGATCAGAAAATAGACGAACAGAATGACCGCGCCGCTGGCCCCGACCAGAAAGGCGAATATGCCGTTGGGCGACAGGATCGAGCAGAACGCGACCATCAGACCCAGCACGCTGCTGAGCACCACCGCGCGCACCGGAACGCCGTTGTCCGACAGATGCGCGCACCGGCGTGGCGCGTCCCCCTGTGACGCCAGACCGGCCAGCGTGCGCGACGTGATGTAGATCGAGGAGTTCAGGCACGACGTCACCGCGCTCAGCACGACGATCCGCAGGATCAGCGCGGCGCCGGGCACGCCCATCGCCTCCATCGCCACCACGAACGGCGACTGCCCCGGCGCAATCGACGTCCACGGCACGACGCACAGCACGAGGGCAATCGACACGATATAGAACACCGCGATCCGCATGCCGACCGAGCGCGTCACGCGCGCGACGCTGGCTTCGGCGTCCTGGCTTTCAGCCGCGGCGACGGTGGCGACCTCGGACCCCATCATCGAGAACATCAGCGTCGGGATAGCGGAGACGACCGCGATCCAGCCATGCGGGGCAAAGCCCCCGTGCGCGGTCAGATTGCCCCATACATGCACGTCGTGCCCGAGGATATGCAGGGCATAGAGCATGGCGATGCCGCTGAAACCGATCAGACACACGATCTTGCTCAGCGACAGCCAGAATTCGCATTCGCCGAACAGATGGACCGCCGCGACGTTGATCAGCAGGACCAGCATGACCAGCCCGACGGACAGGGCCCAGACCGGGACCGCGACCCAGTCGCGCAGGATCAGGGCACCCCCGATCGCCTCGCTGCCGATCGTGATGGTCCAGAAGAAATAATACAGCCACCCGGCCAGAAACCCGGCCCAGGCGCCATTCCCGGCCCGGATGTAATCGACGAACGAGCCCAGACGCGGCTGCGCGATCAGCATTTCGCCCAGCATGCGCATGATCAGCACCACCAGACCACCCGTCGCGAGATAGCCGATCAGGATGGCAGGGCCAGCCGCGGCGATCGCGGCGCTGCTGCTGATGAACAGTCCGGCGCCGATGACCCCGCCGATCGCGATCATCGAGATGTGACGCGCCTTGAGCGTGCCTGTGGGGATAACCGGTGCCTCGCCGGGAAGATCTTCAGGAATGGCCGATGACACTGATATCTCCCCGTTGGTGGACCCCCGCCTTGCATCGGGCTTTTCGGTGGCAAGCGCAATATTCAATTCGGACGCGCGACGATCGCGTCGTCTGTCGCCCCGCCACCGACGCGGACCGCAGCCCAACACGCGAACGTGTGGGGATGCCGGGTCACATACGCGTGGGAGACCCTGCCGCGGAGCGGGTATGCGGTCTACGTCTTGGCGGCTGCCATACCGGCATCCGCAAGAACAGAATCTTTCCGTCTTCGAACGAGAGAGCCACGCCATGAACATTCTCAGCCCCGACGCCGCCCGGATCTCCAAACCGCCGTTCAACGCACGCTACGGCAACTATATCGGGGGCGAATGGGTCCCCCCGGTCGATGGCGAGTATTTGAAGAATACCTCGCCGGTGAACGGCCAGATCCTGTGCGAGGTGCCATCGTCCAAGGCGGCCGATGTCGAACGCGCGCTGGACGCGGCCCACAAGGTACGCCGGACATGGGGTGCGACGTCGCACGCGCAGCGCTCGAACCTTCTGCTTCAGGCCGCCGACCGGATGGAACAGAATCTGGAGCGTCTGGCGACTGCCGAGACCTGGGACAACGGTAAGCCCCTGCGTGAGACGATGAACGCGGACATCCCGTTGGCCATCGATCATTTCCGCTATTTCGCCGGCTGTCTGCGCGCGCAGGAAGGCGGTATCAGCCAGATCGACGAAACCACGGTCGCCTATCACTTTCACGAACCGCTGGGCGTCGTCGCGCAGATCATTCCGTGGAATTTTCCGATCCTGATGGCCGCGTGGAAACTGGCCCCCGCGCTGGCCGCGGGCAACTGCGTCGTGATGAAACCCGCCGAAACCACTCCGGCCAGCATTCTTGTGCTGATGGAAATCATCGGTGACCTGTTCCCCGGTGGCGTTATCAACATCGTCAACGGACTGGGGCGTGAGGCCGGTGCGGCGCTGTCGCGCAGCAAGCGCATCGCCAAGATCGCCTTCACCGGCTCCACGGCGACCGGACGCGGCATTGCTCATGCGGCCGCCGAACTGCTGATCCCCGCCACCCTCGAACTTGGCGGCAAGTCGCCCAACGTGTTCTTCGCCGACGTGATGGCCGAGGACGACGCCTATTTCGACAAGGCGCTGGAGGGGTTTACGATGTTCGCCCTCAACCAGGGGCAGGTCTGTTCGTGTCCCAGCCGTGCCCTTGTGCAGGAATCGGTGTTCGAACGCTTCATGGAGCGGGCGATGGAGCGGGTGAAGAAGATCCAGCAGGGCAACCCTCTCGACCTGTCGACCATGATGGGTGCCCAGAACTCCAAGATGCAGCAGGACAAGATTCTGGGCTACATCGATGTGGGCAAGCAGGAAGGCGCCAAGTTGTGGACCGGCGGCGGCCGGCCGGATTTGGGTGGCGCGTTCGCTGACGGCTTTTACGTCGAGCCGACCGTCTTCACCGGCGACAACACGATGCGCATCTTCCAGGAGGAAATCTTCGGCCCCGTGCTGGCCGTGACCACCTTCAAGGACGAGGCCGAAGCGCTGGCGATCGCCAACGACACGCCCTATGGGCTCGGCGCGGGCGTATGGTCACGCGATGCCAATCGTTGCTACCGCATGGGGCGCGGGATCGAGGCCGGGCGCGTATGGATCAACTGCTACCACGCCTATCCGGCGCACGCGGCCTTTGGCGGCTACAAGGAGTCCGGTGTCGGTCGGGAGACGCACCGTATGGTCCTCGACCATTACCAGCAGACGAAGAACATGCTGGTCAGCTACAGCGAAGACAAGCTGGGCTTTTTCTGAGGCGATTGACGGGCGGGGTTCCTGCTCCGCCCGGATGCCACGGGCGCGCTCAGCCGAGGTCGAGCAGGGGCGGCAGATAGCGTTCCAGCCTCACGCGCAGCGGCATCAGATAGACGCTGCCGCCTTCGGCCGCGACCGTCCGCATCGTCTCGCGCGCGAAAGCGATGTTGGCGTCGAGCGTCGGCGCGAAATCGCGCGGGAACACGACATGGTTCGTCGTTTCCCAGTAGGAGCGCGACTTCGGGCCGATCACCGGCGACAGCCCCCAGAACACGCTCTCGCCCCGCAGCCATTCCAGACACAGATCCAGCATTTTTCGGTCGAACAGCGGTTGGGTGAAAAACCCGTCCGCGCCGGCGTCCCGCTTGCGCCGCATCGCCTCCAGCTCCCGGTAGGGCGCGCGACGGTATGGGTCGAAGGCGGCGTAGATCCGCAGATGCGGCGCGGCACGGCGATACCGCGCGATCACGTCCTCGGCTGTGTTGGGATAGACGGTGTGTCGCAGATCGGCCGGCGGATCGCCGCGCACGACCAGGATTTCGCGCAGGTCGGGGTCATCGAGACCGGGTAGCGGGCCGTCCGGTGCGATGTCGATCGCGCGCACATGCGGCACGGCCGCCCCGGTCAGACCGGCCTCGCGCACCATGCGCGCGGCGTCCCAGCTGCGCAGAGGCAGGCGCAGAAGATCGGGGATATTGATCGTGTCGGCGACCGGAAAGCAGTCGCGCACCATCCGCGCGTCGGCCAGAAGGTTGTCCGCGTCGCGCGGCACGAGTTCGACGGCAATGCGTCCCATCTGAGTGTCTCCCGTCACCGACTCTTGGGCGCAAAGTCCTAGTGGGACGCGCCGGGCGGGGCAAGCGGCAGATGCCGCGGTCGGGAAACGCTCCCAGCCGAACCCGGCCGGCGCACGGCGGCTCAGGCCGTGAACTGCTCGGAGATGATCCGCTCCGACAGATTGCGGTCGGGGTCGAACAGGATACGCGTGGTGATCGACCGGTCCTCGTGGATACGCACGTCGATCACGTCGCGCACCTCGGTAAAGTCGGCGACGGCCGCCACCGGGCGCTTTTCGTGCTCGAGAATGCCGAAGCGCACATGCGCGTGGGACGGCAAGAGCGCGCCGCGCCAGCGCCGGGGTCGGAAGGCACTGATCGGCGTCAGCGGCAGAAGATTGGCCGACAGCGGAACGATCGGCCCGTGCGCGGACAGATTATAGGCCGTCGATCCGGCTGGCGTCGCCAACAGGATGCCGTCGCAGATCAGTTCTTCCATACGCACCCGCGCGTCGACCTCGACCTGGATCTTGGCGGCCTGCCGGGTCTGGCGGAACAAAAAGACATCATTGAGCGCCAGGGCCTCGATCGTCTGGCCGTCGCAGGTTGTGGCGATCATGCGCAGGGGATGAAGCTCCGCGCCCTGCGCCGCGCGAAGACGCTCCATGAGGCCCTCTTCATGGAACGGATTCATCAGAAAGCCGACCGAGCCGCAATTCATGCCGTAGACGGGCACCTCGCGCCCCAGCAGGCGATGCAGAGTCTCCAGCATGAAGCCGTCACCTCCAAGGCAGACGACGACCCCGGCCTGGTCGAACGGCACCGCGCCATACCGCTTTTCCAGCCGCCGCAAACTTGTGCGCGCGGTGTCGGTCGGCGCGGCCACGAACGCCACGCGCAACGCCTCGGACGGGGGGTGTGTGCCGGCAGGGTCGCTCGTCATGGCCGGGGCGATGTGTACATCATGGCTTGTGTGGTGCCGTGCGGAGACGACCCGTGTCAATCGCGGCGCCCACCCGGAACGGGGGCGCCCGCGTCGCGTCGACCGCGCACGACTTCAACCGCGCGCGAAATGATGGTTTAGTCGCCGGCCCATTATCCGATCCAGACGCCGGAGAGCCGCCTTGCCTTCGTTCGATCCCGTCCGCGCGACCGCGTTTCTCGACAGTCTGCCCGACCGTTATCGTGGGCCTGGGGGCGTTGCCGGTATCGTGCATGAAGGGCGCGTGGTGGCGCGCCATGCCTGGGGGTTCGCCGATCTGGGCCGCCATCAGCCCATGACGGCCGGGACGCCGCTGCCCATCTGCTCCATCAGCAAACAGTTTACCTGCGCCACGCTGTTGTCGGCGCTGGGCGATACGACCCGCTTCGATGGGCGCGTCGGTTCGTTCTTCCCCTCTCTGGAGGGGCCGCTGCCGACCATTGCGCAGATGTGCCACAACCAGTCCGGCCTGCGGGATTACTGGGCGTTGACCGTGCTGCACGGCGCGACGCCCGACGCGCCGTTTCGCCGATCGGACGCCGCGGCCGCGTTTGCGCGCATGCGGCGCACCCATTTCGCGCCCGGGACCAGCTATTCCTATTCCAACGGCAATTTCCGTGTGCTGTCGGACCTGCTGGAGACAGAGACCGGCCGGTCCCTCGACGAACTGTACCGCGCCCATGTGTTCGGGCGCGCCGGGATGGGCTCGATGGTATTCACGCCCGACACGGCCTATCCCGCCGGGGGTGTCACCGGCTACGAAGGGTCGATCGATGTCGGTTTCTTCCCGGCAGAGAACCGGATTTTCTGGACGGGTGATGCCGGTCTGTCGGGAAGCCTCGACGATATGCTGGCGTGGGAGGCCTTTATCGACGCCACCCGCGACGATCCTGACAGCCTGTATCGCCGCATCGCGGCCCCGCCGACCTTCAGCGACGGTACACCGGCACGGTATGGCTACGGGCTGGCGCACGGCACGATCGCAGGCATCCCGGTGACCGGGCATGGAGGTGCCCTGCGCGGCTTTCGCGCCCAGCGTTTCCATGCGGCCGATGCCCGCCTGTCGGTCGTCGTTCTGCTCAACCACGAGGCATCGGCTTACGGTGCGGCGTCGGGCCTGCTGGCGGCGGCGCTTGGTGCATCAACCCCGCGGCCGACCCACGTGGCCGATCCGGCCTGGAATGGCGTCTATCTGGACGGCCACGCGGGGCTTGCGCTGCGGGTGAGTCTGGAGTGCGATGGCCAGCTGATCGCGCGGTATGGCACGGGGCCGGAGCGGCTGGCACCCGGGCCCGCCGACAGCGCCGCATCCGACACCATGACCCTGCACCGGCATGACGGGTGTATCGCATTGGAGCGTCCGGGCGAGAACTATCGTGCGGAGGCGTCGCGCGTGGCCGGCGCAGCACGGCCCGACATCGCGGGCGTGTATGCCTGTGCCGAGCTGGACAGCGGCCTGACCATTGTGGCGACGGGCGGGGGTTTCTACGCTGCTGCCAGCGGGTTTCTCGGCACCGGGCCGATGCAGCCGCTTTATCCGCTGGGCGACGATGTCTGGACGATGCCCTGTCAGCGCAGCATGGACGCTCCGGCACCTGGCGACTGGACGATCCGCATACGACGTTCGGACGACGGGAGAGTATCGGGCCTGCAGATCGGGTGCTGGCTGGCGCGCGGCCTCTCATACGACCGTCACGGCGACTGACGCGCAGTCCACAGGGCGGTGCCGTCAGGCGGGCAGAGTCTGGGGCACATAACCGGGCAGTCTCTGGCGGATACGCGCGGGAGCGCGCCTCAGCAGAAGATCGCGATGACGGGCGTCGATCGCATCCCATGCCTGGGTCGGTGTGGTAGCCCGTGAAGGAAGGTAGTCGGGGCGCCCGAGAAGCAGGGCGATGGTGACCCGTTCGGGCACCGTCGTCATCTGCCACAGGATATCGGGCGATATCTGTCCGGTGGATACCAGACGCGCCGCTTCGATCACCCGCATTGCCGCACTCCCTTTGTGACGGGAGCACTCTCATCCAGGATTGGTTAACAACCAGTTATCGTAGCGTCGCCAAGGTGTCGTTTTAAGCTGTGCGGATCAATCAGGCCGTGCGGTCGGTCAGCGCGGTCGCCAGAACCAGAACGGCAACAGCCGGCAGAAACGCGAGAACGGGGGCAAGCGAAGCGGCCTGAACGGAGAAGGCAACGAAATCGCTCAGAGACTGAATAGACATTATTAGTTTCCTGTTGGTGATAAGGTGGCGCGTCTAAAACCACACCACGAACGCGCCAGCAACAGAAAATAATCAGGTCGCAGATCAGCGAAAAATGCATGCTCTGTCGACAATTACTATAAAGATCGATCAGTAATCAGAATCTCTATAGAAATAAAAGGGCGCCTATGAGGCGGCGACATTTCATGCTCGTGTTTCGGGCAGAAACCTGGGACATGGCCGTTTTTCTGCCGGGATATGCACAAAAAATACGCATGAGAATATTTTTTAATCATTCCCATAATCCCGCCCAAGTGATCGTCGATCAGGCAGGTCGCGGGTGGCAGCACGCCACCCGCGTTCGGCGAACACCGTTCAGGTGTTCATCGCGTCGAAGAAATCCTGGTTCGTCTTGCTGTATTTCAGCTTGTCGAGCAGGAAGTCCATCGCATCCATCGTGCCCATCGGGGCCAGGATACGGCGCAGGACCCACATCTTGGTCAGCGACGCGCGATCGACCAGCAGTTCTTCCTTGCGGGTGCCGCTCTTGGTGATGTCGATCGCCGGGAACGTGCGCTTGTCGGCCAGCTTGCGGTCGAGGATCAGTTCCGAGTTGCCGGTGCCCTTGAACTCTTCGAAGATCACCTCGTCCATGCGCGATCCGGTATCGATCAGCGCGGTGGCGATGATGGTCAGCGAGCCGCCTTCCTCGATGTTACGCGCCGCGCCGAAGAAGCGCTTGGGGCGCTGCAGGGCGTTAGCGTCCACACCGCCGGTCAGCACCTTGCCCGACGACGGCACGACCGTGTTGTACGCGCGCGCCAGACGTGTGATCGAGTCCAGAAGGATGACCACATCGCGCTTGTGCTCGACCAGACGCTTGGCCTTTTCCAGCACCATCTCGGTGACCTGAACGTGACGCGTGGCCGGTTCGTCGAAGGTCGACGACACGACCTCGCCCCGTACCGAGCGCGCCATGTCGGTCACTTCCTCGGGGCGTTCGTCGATCAGCAGCACGATCAGGAACACTTCGGGGTGATTGGCCGAGATGGACGACGCGATGCTCTGCAGCATCACCGTCTTGCCGGTGCGGGGGGGGGCTACGATCAGCGCGCGCTGGCCCATACCGATCGGCGAGACAAGATCGATCACCCGCGGGGTGAAGTCCTTCTGCTCCTTCTTGCCGCCCTTGGCGGGCGCGGCCCCCCCGACGGCATCGGACTCGATTTCCATCTTGAGGCGCCGCTCGGGATAGAGCGGGGTCAGGTTGTCGAAGTTGATGCGGTGACGGACGGATTCCGGCGGCTCGAAATTGATCGTGTTGACCTTGAGCAGCGCGAAATAACGCTCGCCGTCGCGCGGGGCGCGGATCTGGCCTTCGACCGTATCGCCGGTGCGCAGGCCAAAGCGGCGCACCTGTACCGGCGAGACGTAGATATCGTCGGGCCCGGGCAGGTAATTCGCCTCAGGCGAGCGCAGGAAGCCGAAACCGTCGGACAGGATTTCGAGCGTGCCTTCGCCGTGAATCGCCTGATCGTTGTCCGCCAGGGTCTTCAGGATCGCGAACATCATGTCCTGCTTGCGCAGTGACGATGCGTTCTCGATCTGCAGGCTCTCGGCATACGCGAGCAGGTCGGAAGGAGTTTTGGCCTTGAGTTCGGCAAGATGCATGGAGAGCGCCTTGGATGGCATAGATCGGGAGAAGAAACCGGGACCTGCGGTGTCGTGCGTTATGTACGACACAGGGTGGCGCATGGGCCGTAACAGCCCAGGGGACGCCGCGAAGGCAGGCGCGGTTCCATACGGAGGGAGAGACGGGCGACGGAGCGCCGCCAGTTCAGGGAAAACGTTAGCCTCCCGCGCGCGCACCGTCAAGCATGACAGCGCGCGGGGACGGGCCCTGAAGCACGTACACGGAACTCTGGCTCGGTCGGGCTGCCCTAGGTGGCGCCGAACCACCCCCGGCGCCAGAACCAGATCATCGGCAGGACGGCTGACACCGTGATCAGGCCCAGCGCATAGGCATAGCCATAGTGCCAGTTGAGTTCGGGCATGACCTTGAAGTTCATGCCGTAAATCCCGGCGATCAGCGTCGGGGCGACGCCCACGAAACTGACGACGGTCAGCAGCTTCATCCCGTCATTCTGGTCGATGCTGATGAAACCCAGCGTCGCATCCAGCAGAAACTGCACCTTGTTCATGGTCTGCGCGACGAAGTCGTTCAGGGAGGCGATATCGCGCCCGATGGTCTTCAGCCGCGCCATAAGCTTGGGCGACAGGTCGTGTTTCTTGTTCTCGCTGATATAGATGGAGATGCGCTCCAGCCCCAGCAGACTGTCGCGCAGTGCCGACGCCAGATCGCCCGACCGACCGACACGCCGCAGCAGGCGCCGCAGCCGATTGGCCGCGTTGGCGCGCTGGGGCGCGGGCACCCCGAACACGTCCCGCGACAGGGAGTCGAGCGTCGTGCCCATATGTTCGAGAATATCGGCCAGCCGGTCGACCACCGCCTCCAGCAGCAGGACCGCGACCTCGTCCCCCGAGATTCGCTCCTTCCCCTCGGCCAGACGCGCCGCCGCCGTGGCGAAGGACGAATAATCCGCGAACCGCACCGTCACAAGGATATGGGGCGCCAGCACGAAGCCCACCGGCGTGACGGTGAAGTCGTCCTCCCGGCGACGCACCAGTGGCGTGGAGAGGTAGACGCTGTCGTCCTTCATGAACAGGCGCGACGAACTCTCGATCTCGTCCAGGTCGTCGCGGCGCGGAATGGTCAGGCCGGTGATCTGCGCCGCCAGCGCGATCTCGTCCTCGGTCGGATTGTAAAGGTCCAGCCAGGTCGCGTCGGCCGCGTCGGTCGCGGTCCTGACGTCCCGCGCCGCGGCTCCTGATCGGTGGGCGACTAACATACGCGCGGAGTTCTCCCGGTCCGTGACGGATCGCGTCGCGACTGTCCCGCACGCCGCCGGTTCGGGCAAGGGGGCCCGGGCACCAAACGCGGGGGCATGGACGCCTACGCCGACGGTCTGATATGCGAAGTGCCTTGCGCTCGACGCTCCTGCCCCGAGGTGAACACCGCCATGACGACCCAGTCTCCCGTTGGCCGCCCTAACAGTCTGCGCCAAGGCCCGGATGAACGCGGCCGTTTCGGCATCCATGGCGGCCGTTTCGTCGCCGAAACCCTGATGCCGCTGGTCCTCGAACTCGAACAGGCCTACGACGCCGCGCGCGCCGATGCGTCGTTTCGCGCCGAACTCGATTACTACCTGCGTGACTATGTCGGGCGCCCCAGCCCCCTGTGGCACGCCCGGCGCCTGAGCGCGGAACTCGGTGGCGCGAAGATTTATCTCAAGCGCGAGGAACTCAACCACACGGGTTCGCACAAGCTCAACAACGTCATGGGGCAGATCCTGCTGGCCCGACGGATGGGCCGCACGCGCATTGTCGCGGAGACCGGCGCGGGCCAGCACGGCGTCGCGACCGCCACGGTCTGCGCGCTGTTCGGTCTGCAATGCGTCATCTACATGGGCGCGACCGACGTCGAGCGCCAGAAGCCCAACGTGTTCCGCATGCGCCTGCTGGGAGCGGAGGTCGTGCCGGTCACGGCGGGCGCCGGCACGCTCAAGGACGCCATGAACGAGGCCATGCGCGACTGGGTCGCCAACGTGCACGACACCTATTTCCTGGTCGGCACGGTCGCTGGTCCGCACCCTTATCCCCGCATGGTGCGCGATTTCCAGTCCGTGATCGGCACCGAGACGCGCGCCCAGATCCTCGAGGTCGAAGGGCGCCTGCCCGATGCCGTGGTCGCGGCGATCGGCGGCGGCTCGAACGCCATGGGCATCTTCCACCCCTTTCTCGACGATGCCGACGTGCGGCTGATCGGGGTCGAGGCCGCGGGGCACGGGCTTGATTCCGGCAAGACGGCGGCCTCGATCGAGCGCGGCCGTCCGGGCGTCCTGCACGGCAACCGCACCTATCTTCTGCAGGACAGCGAAGGGCAGGTCACCGAGGCGCACTCGATCAGCGCGGGTCTGGATTATCCCGGCGTCGGGCCGGAACATTCCTGGCTGAGCGATATCGGGCGTGCCGAATATGTCGGCGCCACCGATGACGAGGCACTGGACGCGTTTCAGGCCTGCACCCGCACCGAAGGCATCATTCCGGCGCTGGAAAGCGCGCATGCCATCGCGCACATCATGAAGATCGCCCCCGCCATGCAGCCGGACCAGATCCTCGTCGCCTGTCTCTCGGGACGCGGCGACAAGGACATCTTCGCCGTCGCCAGCCATCTCGGAGTGAGCCTGTGAGCCGCATCGCCCGACGCTTCGCCACCCTGAAGGCCGAAGGGCGCGGCGCGCTCATCCCATATCTGCAGGCCTGCGATCCGGACTATGACACCTCGCTGTCGCTGTTGCGCGGCATGCCCGGCGCCGGCGCGGACCTGATCGAGATCGGCGTGCCGTTCTCCGACCCCAGTGCCGACGGCCCGACCATCCAGGCCGCCGCCGTGCGCGGCCTGAAGGGCGGGTCCACCATGGCCCGGGTGCTGGATATGGTCGCCACCTTCCGCAGGGACGACGACGATACGCCGATCATCCTGATGGGCTATTGCAACCCGATCGACAGCTACGGGCCCGCACGGTTCTGTGTCGACGCCGCGCGCGCGGGGGTCGACGGGCTGATCATCGTCGATTTGCCACCCGAGGAATCCGACCTGATCGACGCCCCGGCGCGCGATGCTGGACTGGACATCATCCGTCTCGTGGCGCCGACCACCACGGATGACCGCCTGCCGCGCGTGCTCGATGGTGCCTCGGGCTTCATCTATTACGTCAGCATCACCGGCGTGACCGGCACCCGCACGGCCAGCGAGGCCGAACTGGCCGCCGCCCTGCCCCGCCTGCGCGCGGTCAGCG
>NZ_JABXXR010000014.1 GCF_013376175.1 Ameyamaea chiangmaiensis | reverse complement strand
CGCCTCTGGGCCGCACGGTGTGGGCGTGGCCGCTGGTCGGCGCGTTGGTCGGCGCTTGCGGCGGTAGCGTGGCATACGCATTGCGCGCGGCGACGCTGCCGCCGCTTGTGGCCGCGTTCTGGGCGCTGGTCGCGCAGAGCCTGCTGACCGGTGCCCTGCACGAAGACGGGCTGGCGGACACGGCGGACGGCCTGTTCGGAGGACGCACCCCCGCGCGACGGCTGGAGATCATGCGCGACAGCCGGATCGGGGGATACGGCGCGGTCGCGCTTTGCCTGGGTTTCGGTATCCGGGCGGCCGCACTCGCCGCCTTGCCAGCGCCGGCTCTGCTCCCGGCGCTGCTGTTCTCAGGGGCTCTGTCCCGGAGCGCCATGGCCGTGCCGCTGCTGTGCCTAGCCCCGGCCCGGGCGGACGGGCTGGCTTCCACGCTTCGACGCCCGGCCTGGACGGGCCTTGCGGTCGTGACGGCGGTGATCCTGCTGCCGAACGCTCTGATCCTTCCCGCTCGCCCCGCCGTGGTGGCCTTGGCGTCGGTCCTCGTTGTGTCGTTGTGGCTGTCCGGCACATGCCGACGGCGGCTGGGCGGTTACACCGGCGACACGCTGGGCGCGACCGTTGTCCTGAGCGAATGCGTCGCCTTGTCGGCGCTCAGCGCGGCGGCAGGCTGAAACGCTCCATCGCGCCGGGGACCGGTGGGGCCGCGCACGGGTCAGGCACGCGCTCCTCGGCCCAGGCGAGCAGATAACGCAGTGGGCCGCCATGGGTCACGATCATGGTCGACCGACCGTCCATCCGCAGTTCGTCCCACACGGCCCTCACGCGCGCCTGAAGGTCGGAGGCCGACTCGCCGGACGGCATCGCGAACGTCTCGGGCGCGGCGGCCCAGCGATCGAGACCGGCGCGATCGATATGGTCCCACGGCTGCCCCTCCCACGTGCCGAAATCGAGTTCCGCCAGACGCGGTTCGATCGTCGCGTCCAGGCCCAGCACATGGCCCATCACACCAGCTGGCAACACGCAGCGTTGCGCGGGTGAACACAACAACCGCTCCGGCCGTGCATCCGCCACCGCCCCGGCAAGGGCGCGTGCCCAGCCTTCCCACCCCGGCCGCAGCGGCACGTCCAGACGCCCGTAGCAGACCCCATCGGGAACCGCGACCGGCGGGTGGCGCACCATGATGATGTGCTGCGGTCGTGTGCCCGTCGTCACGTCAGCAGGCCTTGCGCGGCGCGGTCAGCGCGCCAGTCTGAACAGAGGCACCATCGGCAGGACGGGCGTCTGCACGAACGATCCGTCCTCGGGCTGAACCGGCACGCGTTCGGCGGCGTGGCCGACATACGTACCGATGCCGAAGGCGTCTTCCATCGTCCGCAGAAGCGAATAATGGTTGTAAGGCGTGTCGTCGCGCACGCCTTTCACGCCGTGATTGGTGATGACGATGGTCGGAACCCGGCCGCCGCCCTGATTGACCGGCCCCACGCGCCCCTTGGCCAGATCGGCCGGGTGAAAGCCGCAGCACCCCTGAATCCCGGCACTTCCATAGTCGTCCTCGTCATAGGTCACGACGATCGCGACGTTTTTCCGCGACGACCAGACGGGCGACGCCATGACCGCGTCCACCACGGACTGCACGTAATTATCGCCCGACGTCAGCAGCCCCGAAGGACCTGAACCGTTGCTCCGGCATTGGGGCGCATTGGCCAGACTGCCGTAGGGTCCATGGTCGTCGTGACACTGGTCCGGAATGACATAGGAGAACCGCGGCAATGTTCCGGCCCGGGCCTGCGCGAAAAATGCCGTATCCGTCTGGTTGCGGGCGAAAATATCCGGTCGACTGCGGATATCGTCCATGTTCATCGACGGATTATGCTTGACCGCATACAGGGCGTACAACTCCGGCGCCATGGCCTTGGTCGGATAGTACGGCACCTCGGGCATGGTGCGTCCCGTCTTGGGGTCGAGCGGCACCGACTGGACATACATCGACCACGAGATACCGGCCTGGTCGAGCTGGGCGAAAAAGTTCGGCACCGTGAAATGGTGCGCGGGATAGGGCGTGTCCTTGCGGGTGTGGCCCGCGCACAGCGTGCCCATGTCCTGCTCGTCTGGCGCGCCGCCGACGATTGCCTTGTCGCGCGGCAGGGGCTGGCCGTCCGGTTCGCAATACCAGGGGTCGTCGTCGATGATGTTCTGCTGGTCGCCAGCGGTCAGCGCGATGTAGTTCGTCTGGCTGACGTGGGAAATGCCGTAATACTGCGTCGCGACATTAAACCGGTGCGACAGGGCCGTCATGTGCGGTGATGTGGCGGGCGATGCGTCGATGATCTGGCCGAACTGACGGTTTTCCATCATGACAACGACGATATTGTCGTAATGCGGCACACCTTCAAGCCCCCTATCGGACGCCGCGTGTGCGACATTCCCGGCCAGTCCGGCGACCATAGCCAGTCCACACCCGATCAGCAGCCCACCAACACGCATCATCATCTCCTTGCCCATCCGGCCACCTGGCCTAATTCCTGCCCGCCGCGCCCGGCGGCGCACCGGCGCGCCCCTCGCGATAACCGACGCTCATGAAATGTGACAGCGCCCAAAACCCGGACTCGCGCACGTCGGGATACAGGTCCAGATAGAACCCTTCATGAAACGAAACCAGTCGCGTCGCGTCATCGCCCTCCGGCAGGCGGACCAGAAATCCCTGCGCGTTGCACACGGGTGGCAACCGCCGCGGCTCGCACCCGAAGCAGGCGGCCCATGAGATGCCAAGGCCCTTCAGATGGGTCAGGAAGGCCGGGACATACACGGCCGGTTCGCGCCGGTAGCGCAGACGAAAGAACGTCTCTTCCATGAAAAAGTAGCTCGTCAGGTGTCGGCCCTCGCCATCAAACCCGCGCAGGGCCTCCTGATCGTTGATATCGACAAGCCCCGCGAGCTTCTCCGCCGCACGCGCGCGGACATCCTCGAAAGCGCGGTTGTGAAGATGCACCACGCCCAGATGCACGCGCCCGTGGGCCTCGTGGCACGAGACCGGGTTATGAAACCCGTTGTCCAGAGCGCGAATGGCACCGGCCTGGAACAGGGATTTCCCGACCACCTGCGGCAGGAAGTAGCCCGGTTCGTCCGGAACGTTGAGGAACATGCGTTCGATGTGCAGCGTCGCGGGTATATCGCGTATCCGGTCGAGATAATCATGGATACGCGTCGCATCGGACGAGATCTGCGCATCACAGAAGACCACGAATTCGTCGCAGTCCAGCGGCAGGGCATAGTCGTACACACGTTCGCGGTCCCACGCCTCGATCGCCTGCCGCACGATCTCGCCCTTGCGCAGGAAGTCAGACGGCTCTCGATACTGGCGGTGAACCGTGACACCCTGCGCCTCATACCGCGCCAATGTCGCCAGCACCCATGGATCATCGGATGCGTGATCGATGATCTCCAGGTTGGCCATTCCGAACAGATCGGCGTGATACAGGATCCACGGTTCGAGCAGCGCCGACTCGTTTCGCTGCATCATGATGCACCGTACAACCGCCACTTGCCCCTCCCCGCAGACGACGTCGTGGGCCGTCAGAGAATATCCACAACCAGCGCCGCCGGGCGGCACAGTCGCACGCCGCCGGGCGCGATCACGAAGGGTCGCTCGATCAGGATCGGGTCGGCGACCATCGCCTCCAGCAGGTCGGCATCCGACAGCGCGGGATCCGACAGACCACGCGCCGCGAATGCCGGCTCCTTACGCCGGATCGCATCGCGAACGCTCAGGCCGGCACGCCCGATCACCTCGGCCAGTTCGACCACGCCGGGTACATCCTCCAGATAAAAGCGGATGGTGGGCGTGATGCCCCGCCCCTCGATCAGCGCCAGAACCTCGCGCGAGGTGCGGCAGCGCGGGTTGTGCCAGAGAACGACGGTCATGCGCGCGCGCCCGTCTCAAGGCGCGCCACCGCGCGCGAGCGCCCGATCAGCGGCAGAAGATCGCGCATGTCCGGCCCCTTCTCCTCGCCCGTCAACAGCACACGCAGTGGGTGATACAACGCCTTGCCCGATCGCCCGGTCGCTTCGCGCAGCGCGGCGGTCCACACGGGCCAAGCGCTGCCGTCCCACGGCTCCGGCGGCAGGCAGTCGATCGCCTGGCGCAGGAACGCACCGTCCCCCTCGACCACGCCCGGGACGATCTCGCCTGCCACGACATCCCACCAATGGCGCAACTCGGTCACCAGATCGACATTGCCCCGCACCGCCAGCCAGAATGCCTCCGTCGCACCGTCGGGCAGTTCGGCGCGCACGGCCTCGAACGGGGTGGCCTGCATGACGCGCCGGTTCAGCGACAGCAATTGCCGCATGTCGAAACGCGCCGCCGAACGCGACACCCGCCCGAGGTCATAGCTCTGCGCCAGTTCCTCGAAGGACAGCGGCGCCGGATTGTCCGCCGTCCCCAACCGCGCGAGGTAGGACACGATCGCCGACGGGTCGAGCCCGTCCTGACGCAGCGTACGCAGGGACAGGCCATCGAAACGCTTGGACAGCTTGCCGCCGCCTTCATCCAGCAACAGAGGCAGATGCGCGAAGGCAAAGGTGTCCCCCTGCGCGCCGAGCGCACGCGCGATATCGATCTGGACGCCCGTGTTGGTGACGTGATCCTCGCCGCGGATGATATGGGTCACATCCAGTTCGAGGTCGTCGACAACGGACGCCAGCGTATACAGCACCGTCCCGTCCGCACGGACCAGCACGGGGTCGGACAGCGCCGTCAGCTTGACCGTGCAGTCCCCCATCACGCCATCACGCCACCGGACCGTCGTATCACTGAGCTTGAAGCGCCAGTACGGCACCTTGCCGTTGGCTTCGGCCTGGGCGCGCTGCTCGGGCGTCATCTTGAGCATGGCGCGATCATAGATCGGCGGCTTGCGCATGCGGATCCGTGCCTCGCGCTTGGCGGCGAGTTCCTGTTCACTCTCGAAGCAGGGATAGAGTCGGCCGCTCTGCTTGAGGTGCTCTACCGCCGCGGCATACCGGTCCAGCCGCTCGGACTGACGGACATACTCGTCCCATTGCAGGCCGAGCCACGTGAGGTCGGTCTGGATGCCGTCGACGAAGCTCTCGCGCGAGCGCTCCGTGTCCGTGTCGTCGATCCGCAGGAGAAAGCGGCCGCCATGCCCGCGCGCGTAGAGCGCGTTCGCAATGGCCTGCCGGGCATTCCCGACATGAAGGGACCCCGTGGGGCTGGGCGCGAAGCGTAGTTTCATGCGCCCTCTATGCCGTGGCCGTCGCCGAAACACCAGCCCGGACGATGGTCCAGGCCGACCCGGCGCCTCAGTGCACGGGCGGGGCCGGCGGCATCAGGGCATCGGCATGGTCAATCAGGCTTTGGGCGCGACCCGCGTCATCCGTAGGGGTGCCTGACGTCGTGACGACGGGCGCGGCCTCCTCGCCGACACGCGCGGTGGCGAGGCGGCTTGCCGTGGGACTTCGCCCCACATCCGTCGCCTCGACACCGGGTGACGCGATCGCCTCGCCGGTGAAATAGACCATGCCGGTCGGGAACGCGGCCAGTACGATACGGTCACGGAAAAACGGCAGGCCGATCAGATTGTACAGCGATGGCTCGATATCGATGTCCAGAGCACCCCCGCGCCACCCCCCGATCGCGACATCGGTGAAGCGATGGCGCCGCCCGAGCAGGGCACCCCCCGCCTGTGTCCGTACGCGATCGTCGGACGCCAGGCTCCTGTCATCAATGCCGATCGCCGCCGCATCGTCGCTCCGCAGGATCGAGGCGTTGGAGCCGGGTTCGAGCTGCATCCCGACCGGTGCCCCGCCCAGCATCACGGTCATCAGGTCGGGGCTGCCCGTCTCGTCGCGCAGCAGCGGCATGGCGACCGATCCATGCCCCAGCCATGCGGACAGCGGCGGACAACCGGCGATACCGCTCTCGCGGAACAGGGTGACGCGCTGGCCCGGCATATCGAGCAGCACGTCGTAGCCCTGAAGGATATCATTCCCGACAACGCCCAGAACAGGCAGCCCGGCGACACGTTCGTCAGCGGTATAGCCCATGTCGATCGCGGTAAAGGCCGCCGTCTTGCCACGCCCGATCCGCAGTTCGCTGACCTGAACGGTCACCGTCGCCGCCGAGCCCGTGACGGTCCGGGTCGTGACGTTCTGACCCGCGTCCCAGGCAATGCCCGGACGCTCGAATACACCCGTCATCGTCTGGCTGAAGCCCAGATACGCCGCCCCCTGGTGGCCGTCGATCGTCACGGGCACAGCCGGACTGCCGCGCCGTGTCAGCAGCGGCATGGTCATGACATGCGCGGCGCAGGCCTGCGGCACCCGGGCCTCGGGCGGCAGTACGACATCATCAGCCCGCGCCGCCGTCGCGCCCATGACCAGCAGCCAGAGGCTCAACCACCCCTCATATGCGCGGCCCCGAAATCGCACGCGGTCCTAATCCTCGTCTTCGTCGTCATGTTCGGAACGCGGGTCGAGCGATCGCCAGTCACGCTCCATCGGTGTTGCGACCGTGCCGACGAAGGCGGCGATTTCCGAACCGGACTGCCAGCCGTTCTCGCCCGCGTCCTTGACCTCGGCGTCTTCACCGTAAGCATACCAGGCGTTGAGCACATCGACGCCGCCCGTCGCGGCCCGACAACGTTCGACGCTGTCGCGCACATAGGCGCGCGCGAACGCGTTGGCGTGGAAGAGATCCGGAAAGCCCTTGATCTCCTCGGTCACGTTGTCGTCCGAAGCACCCGAGAGGTCGAGGATCCGAACGACCCAGCCACCCTCCGGCGCAAACAGGCTTTCACTCATGCGTGGCTCTCTCCGTTTTTTGCCGCAACAGGAATTCTCGTCCGATCTTGACCCGCGGCTCCCCGTTATAGGCAACGATATCCGCCGTGGCATAGGTCTCGGTCCACGTCGCCGGAATGAACGATCCGGTTCCGATCGCATCGATCGGCGCGTGGGCGTCGGCCATGCTGACGCATTTTTCGACGTCGAAACCGGACGACGCCAGGATACGCACCCGGTCGAACCCGGCCTGATCCAGTTGCTCGCGCATGCGCCAGATCGCAGCGGCGGAGACACCGGTGCCGACCAGATGCCGCAACTCCTTCTCCGAGCGATAGCGGCGAATGGTGCCGGGCGTATTGCGATCGAGAACCGCATAGGACTCCTGCGGATCGAGTCCTTCGAGAAACCGTCCGCCGTGCGTATCCAGACGCAGCGCGATCCGCCCGGCGGCGGCAAGTTCGGGGAAGCGGCGGCAGATCGCCAGACCGTCGGTCACCTCGCGTCCGAAATAGTCGACCAGTGCCACCAGATCGCTGTCGGGATAGGTCTCATGGAACATTTCGGCGGCGCGTACGGTCGACCCCGCGTAGCCGATCAGCGCGTGCGGCATGGTCCCGAGACCACTTTTGGCACCGAAGAAATGCGCAGTCGCATCGTTGGCGCAGCCGATGAAGCCCACGGCCCCATCCGTTCTGGCGGTCGCCCCGCCAACGGACGCGGCATAGGCCATCTGCTCCTGCATTTCGAAGCCGGCGCAGTGGCGCGCCTCCATCGCCAGGAACTTCACACCAGGCAGCGCGACCGCCATCTGGTAGGCGTGATGCGCCGCAACGCATGCCGGGCCGAGCTTCTGCAGCGCCAGCGTCTCCAGCGGCGAGAGAAAGGCGAACGACCCGGTGACGTAGACCAGCGCCTCGCCCGCACCTACCCAGGCTCCCTCGGGATAGGCAAGTTCGATGTCGATCGCCTCGCCGTGTTCGCGGGCAACGTTTTCGAGCCACGCGCACATCAGGCGCGGCGCCGAGATGACCGGCCTGCGGAGGAAAAAGGCGTATGTTACCGAGCAGTCGCCAAAGCGGCTGACGATCTCATGCGTGCGATTGAAATAGGAGTCCGTGCGCGCCCGTATCGTGGCGTCGTCCAGAGCCTGCCGTGCGCCAAACAGAGGCGCGGGTTCGTGCCCAGCCATGCCTATACGTTTCCTTCTGTCCCGGGACGTTTGCCGTCCTCGTCAGACCCTGCGTGGCACGCCTGCGCCGGTTTTTCCAGTGGCATGCCTGCCGGACGGGCTGGTGCGCCCGACAGGCATGCGCCGGTCAGGCCGCCCGGGTCTGACGCGCGGCATCGCCCAGACGCGTGGTCAACTCCTCCGCGATCAGGAACGCCATTTCCAGCGACTGCTCGGCGTTCAGGCGCGGATCGCAGAATGTCTCATACCGGTCGCCCAGATCGGCCTCGGTCAGGCGCTGGGCACCACCCATGCACTCGGTCACGTTCTGGCCGGTCATCTCCACATGCACGCCACCCGGACGACCGCCTTCGGCCGCGAAGACGTCGAAGAAGCCGCGCACCTCCTCAAGAATCGCGTCAAAGGACCGTGTCTTGATCCGGTTCGCCACCGTTACCGTGTTACCGTGCATGGGATCGCACAGCCACGTTACGGTGCGGCCGGTGGCGTTCACCTTGCGCAGAAGCGACGGCAGATGCTTCTGCACCCCCTCAGCACCCATGCGCGAGATCAGCGTGATCCGCCCGGCCTCGTCGGATGGGTTAAGGATGTCCAGAAGACGCTCCAGATCCTCGACCGTCGTGGTCGGTCCGACCTTGATACCGATCGGATTGCGCACGCCGCGCAAGAACTCGACATGCGCGCCGTCGGGCTGGCGCGTCCGGTCACCGATCCACACGAAATGCGCCGAGCAGTCATACCACTCGCCACTGGTCGAATCGACGCGTGTCAGGGCCTGCTCGTACGGCAAAAGCAGAGCCTCGTGCGAGGTATAGAATTCGGTCTCGTTCACGTTGGGCGAGTTCGGATCGATGCCGCATGCGGCCATGAACGACAGCGTCTCGTCGATGCGGGTCGCCAGCACGCGATAACGCTCGGCCAGCGGAGACCGCTCGACGAAGCCCAGGTTCCAGCGATGCACGTCATGCAGGTTCGCATACCCGCCCGTCGCGAAGGCGCGCAGAAGGTTCAGCACGCCGGCCGACTGGAAGTAGCCGGTCTCCATCCGCACCGGGTCGGGCACGCGCGCCTCGGTCGTGAAAGCCGGCCCATTGATGATGTCACCGCGATAGGACGGCAGGCTGACACCGTCGATCGTCTCCATGTCCGACGAACGCGGCTTGGCATACTGGCCCGCCATACGGCCCAGCTTGACCACCGGCACCTTGGCGCCGAACGTCAGCACCACGGCCATCTGCAGCAGGACGCGGAACGTGTCGCGCACGATATCGGCGGTGAATTCGCTGAAGCTCTCGGCACAGGCGCCACCTTGCAGGACGAACGCCTCGCCGCGCGCCGCCTTGGCAAGGCCGTCCTTCAGGCGGCGCGCCTCGCCGGCGAACACCAGCGGCGGGTACTGCCGCAGGCGCCCTTCAACGGCCTCCAGGGCATCGATATCCGGATAGGATGGCATCTGCTTGGCTGGAAACGACCGCCAGCCCGCCGGCGTCCAGGACGTCTGCGTAAGCTTGGAAGAGTTGAGTATAGCACTCATCGGTCGGTTTCCTGTTCGCTCTCGCCAGGCGGCGAGCAATGAAAGACGGTTACGGCCCGGGGCGCGGTTCCGCGACCCGGGGCAGGCTTTATGTCGAAAAAGACCCCGGAAAGCAAAGACTCTGTTATCGGTCAGCAGGGCCGAGGCGCTGGACGGCGGACCGCCCGGAACGTCACGTTGAACCGTTTATCGCCGGTCAGCGGGTGCCATCCGCGCGCAAGGGCCGCGACACCATGATACACGAGCCGCGAGGGCCCGCCCCACACCACGACATCCCCGCTGTCCAGCCGTATCCGCCGCGTCGGCGATGACCGTTCAAGGCCGCCCCACAAAAAGGTAGCCGCGACCCCGACGGACAGCGACACGATCGGTTCGGACAACGCGTCCTCGTCCCTGTCCTGATGCAGGGACAGGCGCGCGCCCGGCGCATACCGGTTGATCAGGCACGCGTCGGGCGCGAAGCTGGCATAGCCCGCCTCATCAGCGGCTTCCCGGGCTACATCCGACAGCAGTTCGGGCATGGCGGGCCAAGGCCGGCCGGTCGTCGGATCAACGGGCACGTATCGATAGCCCTGTCGGTCAGAATGCCACCCCAGAGTGCCGCAGCCGGTCATAGCGACGGACATGGTGCGGCCGCCGGGCGTCGTCAGCATGCGGAATGGCGAGCGCCGGGCAATATCGCCGATCGCCTCCATGATCGCGGCCTCGCGGCCGCCCAGCCAGCCACGCAGCAGTACCGCTCCGTCCTCCAGCCCCTCTCTGTGCCGGGGTCCCGGGCCCAATGGTGTCAACAGGTCCATCGCCGGCCCTCCCCTGTTCGCATGACGGCAATATCGTGATGGCACGTTGCCGATGCCAGCCGAAATGGTCTACGGGTAGGCAACAGCCTCGAGACCGCCCGAAGGAATGAACCATGGCGCTGCGCCCCCTCGCCGCCCTGAACACGACTGCTCTGACCGCCGCTCTGACCGTGGCGGCCGGCCTGAGCCTCGGTGCCCCCTACGCATCCGCAGCACCCGACGGCAGTAGCGCCGACGATCGGGCGATCTCGCAATCGACGCAGGGCCAGACGACGCCGAACCGGGGCGAACATCTGACGGTCCACGGTCGGCGTAGCATCCCCCCCGGTTATTCCGACGCGCCGTCCAACGAAATCAATCATGGACCCGACCCGGACCATCTCGCCAACGTCCACCGCGACGCAGTCACCGGCTCTAATCTGACCAATTTCGGCTCGGCGTATCAGGAGAACGGTCCGTTCGGGAGTGGCCAGTTGGGCGATGCTACCGGCAACGGCTGGGTGACTCCGCGCAGCAGCGGTCCCTGATCGCGGCACGGCTTACCGGTTCCGGTCGCCGCACCATGCGACTCGCCTACATCATCAACTCCACGGAGGGGGGAGGCGCCGCCTTCCCCGTTCCCAATCTACTGCGGCATGTGCGGGCATGTGGGCATGATGTCACAGTCCTTGCCCTTACCCGCCGGGATGGACGCGCCATCGCGCCGATCGAGGCCGCCGGGATCGCCTTGCGCATCTGCCCCGCCGGCCCGGCTGACCATGCCCAGGCCGCCCTCTGGCTCGACCACTGCCTGTCCGAGCTTCGTCCCTCCCATCTCTGGACGTCACTGACGCGGGCGACGCTTCTTGGGCAGGCGATGGGACTGCGCCATCGACTGCCGGTGGCAAGCTGGCAGCATTCCGCCGCCCTCAAACCCGCAAACCGTCGCTTGCTGCGCGTGACGCAGGGCCTGTCGCGGCTGTGGCTGGCGGACTCCCGGTCTGTCGAGGCGATCCTCGGGCCGTTCCTTGGCATTCCGGCCGAGCGCCGTCTGGTGTGGCCGCTTTTCATCGCCAATCGCCAGCAGCCCCGTGCGCGCGGCTGGCAGCCGGGCGAGACGGTGCGCATCGCTTCCGTCGGGCGGCTGCATCCGGTCAAGAACTACGATCGATTGATCGCGGCCTTGGGGCGTCTTCGCGCCCAGCCCGGACTGACGCCGTTTTCGCTGACGATCGCCGGTGACGGGCCTGCCTACGACGCTCTGACAGCCCAGATAGCCGCGGCCGGACTGTCCGATTGCGTGACGCTTCCAGGTTTTGTTGAAGACACCGAGAGATTTCTGGCCGACCAGCATCTGTATGTCCAACCCTCTCAGCGCGAGGGTCTGTGTCTTGCGGCGCATGAGGCGATGACAGCAGGACTGTGCGTGGTCGCAAGCCGCGTTGGAGAGCCCGCTTTCACCATCGAGAACGACGTCTCCGGCGTGCTGGTACCCCCCGACGACACCGATGCCTTGGCCGAGGCGCTGGCCGCGCTTCTTCGCGACCCAGCCCACATGGCGTCCATGGGCGCCCATGCGCGAGAAGCCGTCCTGCAACGGTTCAGCCCCCAGGCCTTTCACATCGCCGGCGACCGTTTCCTTCAGCGGTTCGAGGACGTCGGACGCACGGCGTAACCGCCGGCGAGAAACGTCCCAATCAGTAGGTTATCGTAGGCGGAGTGAGGATGTTTCGCTCGCGGCCGTCATTCCCACTCGATTGTTCAAGGACCAGCTAGGTCTTTGATATAGCTTGCTTTTGTCTATCTTGTAGTGCCGGAAGCCGACGCTCGGGCCGTCAAAAAGATATACTCTTGATTTTAAAGAGAAAATCGCCCCAGAATTTTTTTGTCTGCTGTCGATATCTATCGAGGTCGATCAGGCCCAAAACCCCTCGATCTCGAAATGCAATAACGCTTAATCAGCTTCATCAAAGTACCGTCACGAACAGCTGACATCGCGAGCTATGGCGGCCGATGATCGGCCGTAATCGGTCGGGACCCCCCTTCACTGATCAAGAACCGTGTTGTCCGAAGATGGGCTTCATCGGGCGGGATAGGGCGGAAAGAATACCGGCATTTCACGTCGGAGTTTGGCGGCGAGCTCGTGATCTGGGAAGCGGTCGATGGCCGTCGTCCAAATTGCCAAAGCCTCAATCTTCTCGCCCCTGTTCCAGTGAGTGCCGCCGAGATTGAACATCGCCGAGTCGTAATCGGGATCCAGCGCGAGCGCCTTCTCATAGGCGTCGATGGCCTGCGCGGACTGGCCAAGATCGCCGTAGGCCGCGCCGAGCTGAAACCAGCTCATGGCGTCAGGCTGGATGCGCTCGGCCTGTTCGCGCAAGATGGGCAGGCTCTCTTCAAACCGACCGAGAAAGTTGAGGGCGGTCCCGAGACAGTAGCCGTAGTGACCGCCCGTCAGATCGTAGGCCTTCCGAAAACAGAACTCAGCCTCGGCCCAGTCCGCTTCATCTTGCGCCCAGTGCCCAAGGCGATCCCATAAAAAGGCGACTTCATCCTTGTCGTCGAGGTGCTCGATTTGGCGATCGAACTCGGCGCGGAATTCCGCGTAGGTCCAGCTAACATCTTCTCCCTCCGCTCGCAGGTACAAGGTCGCCAACAGCAGCTCGCGACGGCCTCCAGATGTCTCGGGGTGGGCGCCGACGTAGCGGTGCCAGAAGCCCAGCGCTCGGCGCGCATTCTCCGTCGTTGTCCGACCGAAGCTCGCCACCAGCCGTGCGAAAAACGGCCAGATCCATGGCTCGCAGTCAGCCTGGACAAGGAGGCCATTGATCTCACGGAACGCCGCGCTCCCCTCTCCCATGTTGAAGAGCACGTTGGCTCTCCACCCTGCAACGCCCGCCGCCTTGGCGCGCGTAGGGTCGGTGAAGACGGCCTGATCCAGATGCGCGAGGGCGTGCTTCCACTCGCCGTGGCGCACGTAGAATTGGGCCAAGGCATTGTGAGCTTCAGGAAGGTGCGGGTTCAGCCGCAAGGCTTCGCGATAGTGCTCGACTGCTCGCTTCTCATCTCCGAGCCGCTCAAAGCTCGTCCCGAGGTTCTTATGGCCTTGGGATGCTAGGTCCGGCGTATTGGCGAACGCGGGATCGGCGAGAGCCGCCTCATAGGCGGCCTTGGCGTCTTCCTCCCGGCCGAGCGCCGAGAAGGCGTTGCCGATCGTGTAGTGAAGGCTGCCCCGCTCGTAGCGGCCTAGGTCGAGCTGATTCCTGAAAAACTTCACGGCGTCTTCGATCCGGGCGCGCGACCGACTTAACCCCGCCATCCCCAGGTTGACCTCAGCCATGTAAGCGGGGCCCATGGGTTCGTTGCCCACCCCGAGCACTTCTGCGAACCGATCGAAGGCCGCGCTGATCACCGTGTCGGCGTCCTGATCGTAGAGGTGCGCAAGGAGTTGGCTAGCCACGGCCGGATCGTCCGGGACATGGATGTCCGGAATACCGCACCGAACGAGGCCAGCGATGTCGCCAGGCGCCGCCCGGGTCTGCTCGATCCGACGATCGCGCGCCGCCCGCGCAGCAGATCTAGCCACAGTGGCCAGCCGATCCAGCCGCGCGTTCGTCAGCTCGTCAGTGAAATTGACGGTGAGCGATTGCTGGTGGGTCCAATTTTTTCCCGCGTGCTCGTATTGGTGGAGAACAGTCTCCGCTGGGCAGATGCGCAGCGACGACGTCGGGATGTGATAAGCGGCGTATAAGCTGTGCGGGTGCATCAGCAAGTAATTCAGATTCGAGCGGTTGACCTCAATGCTGAGAGAGGCATCCGCGTTGAGCGGGCGTTCGGTCCCTTTGAGCTGCACGTGGACCCTGACGTTGGTGGCCTGCTCCTGATCGACGACTTCGATCTCACAGTCCGTTCCATAGTCCTTGCGGTCGGCGCGTTGGAGGATGAAGCGACCACTCGCCGCTAGACGTGCCTGGAAGGCCGTTTCCGCCTTCTCCTCCGTGACATGATTTGCATCACGCTTCGGCAGGTCGTCGAGGTGGTCCAAATCGTCAGCCATCCCTAACCCTTGCGCGTAATGAAGGCGAAGTCAGTGGCGCCCGCTTTCGCGGACAACTCCAGCCAGTTCTGGTTAAAGTCGGGCAAGTGGGCATGCTCGAGCGCCGCGGCGGCCACCGCAGCGCAGTAAGCGATCCCGACATGCACGGTCGACCCCAAGAAATTGAGGAATCGCGTCAGGTCTGGCGGGTAAGCCAGGTCGGTATCGCTGTCAAAGATACGGTGCCGTTCGCCATCCACGAAGGTGTTGATCGCGCTCTCCAACACCGCGTAGCCCAGAAACGCCTCGGCCGGCGCGCCAGGTTGCGTCAGAACGGCGTTGAGCTCGGGCCGCCATTCGAGGGTCTTCTGGCTGAGCGCCGGGTTGACGTGACCAACCGCGATGTTCCGGATGTACTTGGCGAATTCGAAGTTGCGCCGATGAGGCGTGATGATCTCGGAAATCGCCGGATGATCCTTGTAGAGTGCACGACAGATCAGCTCGAGATCGGTGACGTTCGCGCAGGACACCAGGAGCTGTTTCAACAGAATGAGCCTGACGCCGTCGTCGGTGGGGCCGGCTTCGAGGGCAGCGTCGGCGGCGACGAGATCGCCGTGGGCTAGGCGGGCAGAAATGGCAATATGAACAAAATCCATGAACTCTTTCCTACCGGAGCGTGAGCAAACGACAGGCGAGCTCGCGCTGGCCCCAGCGGGTTGAGAAGGTGTCGGAGACCTCGAACCAGCTTCCGTCATTGCCAGTGCCGTGGTTGGCGCCCATGCAGGAGCACTGACATTCGTGCCCCTGTGCTTCCTGACAGGCGCGCGCACAGATCTCCTGCTCGCGATAAGGCTGGATGATGTAAACCCGGCCGTAGCGCTGCAATGCTCGATCAACGAAATCGTTGAACCAGGACTTCGGCAGTTCCCAATACGCGTGATCGCCGCTGATCCACTCTGGTGTCATCCGCCGACCGTTTTGCAACCATTGCCGATTGTCATCGGCGAAAGGCAGTCGAACCCGAAGCTTCTCACCGCGTCCGGTCCGACGCAGAACAACCGGAATTGGTTTCTGCTTCCAGACGTAGTTGAGAGTGAGCCGATCCATGAATGCCTTCTCCGACCTCGATTGCAGACCGAAAATATCCTAGGTTTGGTGAGCATCCATTCTAGCGAGTACGGAGATGCCAAATGTCAAGGCTTCAATCTATGCTTTAGTCACTCGGTGTAGACGAAATAGCTTGTCGAAAAAATCTTGGATTACCTTTTCGGATCCGGTGCCAACCAGTTCATTGGCACCAAATCGGTAAACCTCGTAGCCAGCAAGACGCAGTTCGCGGTCGGCCGATACCATCGCGCTGTAGATCTTCAGCGAAGGCTTTTCGCCCTCCGAGAAGTGATGCTTCCCATCCACTTCGATCACGACCCGCTGGCGGCCGGGAAGCAAGAGAAGAAAATCCATGCGTTGACGTATCAGGGGCAAACGGTGGCGGAGCATTTTTACGACAGCCGGATCGTAGTGCAGATAAACTTGAGGCAACAGTGCAGGAAGAGCGTCGGCCACGCTGTTTCGATAGGTTTTGAAATAGGTCGCGAAGATCTTTCTTTCAGCATCGGAGGCGAGAGACTCCTGCAGGCGCTTACCGAGACTAACGGCGTCACCGCCTGATCCTTGTTCAGACCACCATGTCACTAGCTCTGACCATAATAAGCCGTTCGCGGCTGTAATTGGACGGTCGTATACGAGGCAGCTTTCCTCCCCGGAGAGAATAACGATGTCGTTGTTGATGGCATCGGCAAAGCCAAGTTCCGGCTTCGGGCCGCGAGACGCGAAAATCAGGTTCTTAGGACGCCCCTCTACACCCCGCACTATGGGCCGGAATGCATAGATCGGATGTCCCGATTCATCGCCATCCACCGCGAGCTCGTAACCGTCCCGAGCGAGAACCTTGTTGAGTGCGGTTACGGTCCGAAGTTGTTCCTCCCCTGAACGGGCCAATGGGTGGACCGTGTCCTGAAGCAAAGCGCCGAACCGCGCCCGCGAACAATCGAATGCACCGATCTCTCCGAAGAGGAACTCCACCGAGCAGTCGCCCGGGTTTCGCACCATATGACGCTCGATCTTGTTCCTGAGGCTTCTGCCGCTACCGCCAAATACTTCCTCAAATGGATCGGAAATAACGAAATAGCGGCCGACCAACTCGATTACGTCGGCCTCGCCGGCCAGGTCGTCTCCGAACACGCGCGCAACATCACGACGCGTGATACGGGTCAATGGCGGCTCGTCGGCTTCGAGTACTTTGCGACCTGCCTCGTCTAGGGCGACGTCACCTCGTCCTTGAGCGAGCTTCAGCGCTAGCTTCGCCATCTCCATTTCCGAGAGGTTGTCCAGCGCAGCATCAATCCGCTGGCTCTTCGCAAACCCATCCCCGCGTGGAATCTCCAGTCCCGCAATGCGGAACGGCTCTATGTCCAGCGCAGCGTGAGACATCGGATGGAAGAAGTTGGCGATCTTGGCACGGAGATCCGTAGACATGGTCAGATCGCCGCCATCACTATGCGCCAAGGATTGGCCAAGTCTTGGATGGTCTGCGCTTCGCGGAATGACAGCATCGTTAGTTGCCCTCGGCCTCGTCCATTCGTGCTTCAAGCTCGTTCAGGAATGGAGAGCGGCCCCAATACATCCTCCCGCGTCCCGTATCGACATAACCAGAATACAGCATGTGAATTTCATCGCGGGCCCGCGTCAGCCCCACATAAAACAGGCGGCGGCTTTGTCGACGAGCCGAAGGAAGTTCGTTGCGCCAAGGCAAGCTGCCCAGATCAAGCCCTACCATGATCACCACGTCATACTCGCAGCCTTTGGCGGAGTGCAGCGTCAACAGATTGAGGTGGAGCGGTGAGCCATCGCGACCGCCAAGGCTTGCAAGATCGAGATCAGCAAGCGGCCCGCCAACAGCGAGCGCCGTCGACATGCGATCGACCTGTTCGCACTGATCCGCCAAACTTGGCTCGGCCGCCATCAGCGCGTCGAGCATTCCTGCCCGCAGCGCCGCGACGAAGTCTCGCGCTAGCCCCTCTTCAACCCGGAGCGACCAGAGAAGCCGGGTTAGGCTTTGCAATTCCGCGCTGGCCTCCGCATCTGAAATTCGCGCGCGATGAAAGCCGATCCACCGGTCCAGCAAGCCACGCAACTGCGGCCGCGCTTCGCGCCAACCACCCGCGCACCATGCCGCGCAATCCTCGATCCAGCTCGTAAGCGCGACCTTCCGATAAGGCGCGGCCGTGTCGACGCGCACGAAGTCGAACCCCGCAGCCGCTACGGCTTCCGCCACCACGTCGCCGGCGCGATAGTCCCGATAAAGAATGGCGATGTCGCCGAGCGCGCGTCCCGGTTTGGCGGCGAGCGCGGCGGGAATGATTTCGGCAACCGCGTGCGCGGCCTGCCCCTCCAGCCCATCGTCGCATTCAACGAAGGCAATCACCGCCTGGCGATCGGGATCGTTCGATTGATAGCCCCGCGCTTCGCCGAGCGCCATTTCCGACGCGCTGACGATGCGCGAGGCCGAGCGGTAGTTCAATTGGAGCTGGACGCGTTCGACGTCGTCGCGCTCGGCCAACTCCTGCAGCAAAGCGCCATCCGCACCCGTGAATCCGTAGATGGATTGATCAGGGTCTCCCACCGCAAAGAGGCGGACGCCGCCGTCGAAGGCCACGCGCTTGACGATGCGGTGCAACGCGACGCCGAGATCCTGATATTCATCGACCGCGAGCACCGGAAATTTCGCCTGGAGCAACGGGAGCACCCAATCGTGCTCTGAGACCAGCCGCTGACCGAAAATCACGAGGTCATCAAAATCGACGAGGCCTGTCCGCCGCAACTCGGCTTCGTAGCCCTCAGCCCAGGCCGCAAGCTCCTCCTCGCTGGTCCAGTCTTCCGAGGTCCGGTCGAGGATTGACCGCCGATGACGTCCGAGGTCCATTGGCTTGTTCGGATGACCCACGCCAAAGAGCCTGTCGCCGATCCGCTTCATCGCCTGGTCGCTCTGACGTTGCGTGGCGACCGCGAGCGGAAACGGGACCGGCAGATCGGCAAGCCGGCCATAGGGCATCAAGAGATGCCGCAGGCAAAAGCCATGGACCGTGCCGATGAAAAGGTTCGGCGCCTCTCGCAGGCCGAGCCGTTCCAACCGGCGCGTCAGCTCTCGTGCGCACTCCTGGCTGTAGGTGATGCATGCCGCGCCACGTGGCGCGCGTACATCTTCAGCCATGATCCGGGCAAGCTTGAGCACCAGCGTCTTGGTCTTGCCGCTGCCGGGACCCGCGAGCACGACACAATGGCCAGTCGAGTCATAGGCGGCTTGCTGGCCCGGGTTACTGGCCAAGTCCGCTGCTTGGGCGAGATATGCGGCGCTGACACTACGCAAGGGCATCGCGAATGTGCTCCAACGCCCTCCGGATATAGTCCGGGCACGTATCCTCATCGACGTGGGGCGCCAGCGCCTGCGCGAAGCGCCCCTTGCCGATCCGTTCGATGAGCTTGATCAGGCGTTCCTCATCGAGCGTGTCAGTGTCGTCGACCCAGCCTTGAATCAGGTCGCGGGTCGCCTGGTTGATCGACAGTTCCTCCTCGATGACCTGCTGCATCGCTTCCGCCAGGCCGTCACAGAACAGCTCCGGCTCAAGCGTGTTGCTGTTTACGAAATAGCCGAGTGGCTCGGCACGAGCGATCACGGCGTCGGCGTCCAGCGGCGTATAGTTCACGCCGTTCTCGATCAGGCGCAGCACATTGATGAGGCGGCGGCGCACCAGCGGCGGGTTCGCGCCGTTCGGATCGCGATCGGTTAGGATGACGTGCGGAATGTTCAGGCCCTGCGGCCCCAGCAGCTTCACATAGGGCGTGAAATTGGTGCCGCTCACCGAGCAGACCGTGATGCCCAACATGTCGAGCGGTATGCCCAGCGCCTCGGCGAATGCGGGAATGAGAAACCGCTCGGCGTCGCCTTCGACGAGGATGACGCCGCGCGCAAAGAAGATCTCGCCGCGGCTGACGTCGATATAGCGCTGGAGGTCGGCCTCATCGCGCTCGGTCAGCGGAGCTGTCGCCGTGGAGACTGCGGTCGTCGCGTCTTCGCCGGCGTCGTGGCGGAGGAGGACGATCGAGCGGATCGGAGTGACGCTCGCGATATGCGGCGAGTGCGTCGTGAGGATGGTGGTGAGCGGCCGCGCGTCTTCCTGATCATCCGCTGCGCCGCCGAGGAAGTAGCGATAGACCAGCCGCTGGACATGCGGATGAAGATGCGCCTCGGGCTCTTCGACTACGAAGAAAGTGTGGTCTCGCTCGCCGTCAGTCACCAAACGATCGAGCTCGAGGCTCTTCAACGCCAAGAAGATCAGGTTGGCGGTGCCCAGGCTGGCGTCGCCAATGCCGCGCGCGCCATTGTCGATCAGCAAGCGCAGGCTGCGCAGCAGCGCATCGACCCGCGTTGGAGCGAGGCCGAGCGTGAGCGGAACGGCGTGCTGCTCACCCGCAATGGCGATCAGGCGGTCGCTAATCCGTTGCGCGGTAGCAACCACCTCGGCATGGCCGGCTAACTCGGCCTGAGCCTCATTGACCTGTTCCTGGATTTCGTCACGAGCGTCTTCGTCGAGCGAGGCGGCCAACTGCTCGATCAGGGGCCTCAGCGGCGAGTTTCGCCAGCTCGACAGGTCCTTCTCGGCATCGCGGAGCGCGATCTGGACATCGAGCGGCAGCATCCGGCGCAAGGACGATCCGATCGCCATATCTGGATCGTCGCCGCCGAAAATGACGTACTCGTAGTCGGCCAGACTTTCAGGATCGCGGCCGAGATTTGCCTTTGGCTGGAAGCGGTACGTGAGGCGCGCGACCATGGGAGGGCCTGGGTCCACCACGCAATCGTTGAGGTGCGCCATCAGGCGCGGGTCGCCGGTGAAATCCGTCAGATCGACAGAGATCTCAATCGTCTCGCCGAGCTTGTTCTCGCCCAGGCCGTCCCAGAAATGTTCGAGCCCGAGCTGGCGGTCACGCTCCGACAGCCCGGGATCGAGGATCAATTGCAGGGCGCGGATGAAGTTGCTCTTGCCGACCTTGTTCTCGCCGACAATGACGATGCTCTCGCCCGTCTCGACGTCGATGTCCGAGAAGTTGGCAAAATTGCTTATTTTTACCCGTGATATCCGCACACTGTTGCCCCCTGCTTCCTATGTTTGATTGCCGCGGTTGGCGCGCTCGGCAATGTCGGCGCAGCGCGCCATCAACGCTTCAAAAGATTCGGCGTCATCGAGCAGCAGGCCGTCATCGACCATGTGCGCATAGTCATCGCCGAGCGCTTTCAGCGCTTCCCCGGCCGGTACGAGACGCAGACCCCCGTTGACCGCAGCGGCGTAATCGATCGGTTCGCGATCGGCCCCCTTCTCGACGAAGAACATCGACTTGTGGCGCGCGACGGCGCCCGCCAGATCCCGATCCGCGAACGCGGCGTCTGCCAGGCCTGCCTCGTCCAATCGCACCACGTCATGCCAGTGACGGGCGAAGCGTTCGCCGCGCAGTCGTTCCTGCAGGCAGAAGACATGGATCGCGGTCGCCTTCTCCCAGAAGGTTCGCTCCGCATGCATCACCCGAGGCCGGGCGGTTGGAAAGACGACATTCTCGACCAGCCCGTCAGCATCGCAGACGACATCGCGCAGGCTCGCCGGCTCGCCAGTCGAGCGCGCGCCGAATTCGAGCATCACGCTTGGCGCGACATAGCCCGTCCCGGTGGCCGTCGCCTCATAGTCGATGAACAGTTTCTCGCCGTCGGCGCGAATCGCCGCGGCGAGGTTCTCGCGCGCTAACGCCTCGGCGATCGTCGGGTGGACCTTTCCGGCCACCCATTCCGGAAGGCGCTTTCGTACTTCGCTCGACCAGCGCTTCTCCTCGCTGCGTGAACGCGGCAGAGCCTCGCCGTTCTCGCCGACGAGATCGGGGGCAATTGCGCGAATATCATAGGTCAGGTCGACATCCTCGGAGAAGCGCCGGATCACTCCGTAGGCCTTGGACAGCGACGTACCGCCCTTGAAGACCAGATGTTCGCCCAGCGCCGAGCCGTAGAGCGCCGACAGCGCCCAGACCACCCATGCATCCTTTTCGAGAAGATGCGCGGGGCGACCGGATTTATCGGCTGCGATGCCCAGGACATCGCTACGGTCCGAAGCCGACAGAGCGTGGAACACGTCAGCCATGCGCGGCTTTCCCGACGCTACGCGCCAGCCAGGTCGGAAGCTGCGGCGCCACCGCCACCAGCTCCTGGAACGTGGTCGAAGGAAGCTTGCGCTTCAGGGCCTTTAACGCGGCTTCGGCCTTCTCAGGCCCCAGCCAGGCGAGCGCGCGAACCGCCTCGCCGGCGGGCCTATTGGCCAGGGCGAGCTGCCAACGTGGCGCGTGCCGAAGCTCGACCACTTGCTTACCCAGGCTCATCGTCCGGCTGCGGCCAGAGGTCAGATAGACCGACCTCACCGGCACCTGCGTCGTGAGCCCGAGCGTATTCGCCGCCGCTGCGCCGCTCGACACGATGACCTCGCCACGCTGACTGGCGAGCGCCTCGACCGCCTGCTGGACCGAAGGCGACCTGATGCCGAACCGACTGGAGATCGGACGCAGATAAACACCTCGACCCGCCCTCATCAGCTGGCCCCGTTCGACAAGGCGCGACAATGCCTGGTCTATGGCAGCCCTGTTGCCAAGGTGCAGGAGACCCTTTGCGGAAACGGGCGCGCCCTCGGGCAAACCCTCCGCGTAAGCAAGAATCTGTTCGGTCAGTCGCTGCATCGCTATCTCCTGTCAGAAATATACGCAGTTTTCTGACAGTCTTCAAGGCGCTCCACATTATGGTTGAGGTCACCTTGACCGGACCTTAATGACCGGGCATATTTGCCTGAAATGGAGGCCCGCCATGTTCATCTACAACCCTGAAAAGTTTGCGTCGCTGTACGCGTCGGAACTCGGCCAGCAGATCTGGACCTTCCTGACACTGCCTGAGAACGTCGCCCGCCTCGAGACGGCGTCGGAGCTCAGCAAGCCGGCCGTCGAAGGTATCGAAGAGCAGCTTCTAGAGGCGTTCCGCGAAGACGTGCTGGCGGACCGCGTCAAGCAGATGATCGGCCATATGGTGCGGCAGATTCTGGAGCAGCGCGGTTGGGTGCTCGACCAGGGCGACGTCAAGGTGCAGTCGGTGCCCTTCATGAAGGCCGCGCGTTACCGGCGGCCGGACTGGTTCACCTTCCATGCCTTCCGCAACACGAGTGATCCGCGCGACATCGCCATCACCGATCGCCGTCAGAACGCGTCCCTCCCGGTCGGTGTGCGCTGGACCTACTACGCCACCTTCGCCAGTCCCATCAAAGCCGCCGTGGCGTTCGGGGTTCGTGACCTCGGCCAACTGCGCCAGCAGGTGCATGCCAATGGTTATCAGCGCGTCCGCGTCGAGCGGATGCTGCGCCGCGCGTGAGGCCGATGATGGCGACTACATCCATCGACGAATTCGTTCGCGTGTCGCAGTTGCTGTCCGGTCTGACCGTCTCCGTTCCCATCATGATGATGACGCGCGAACAGGTCGAACGGATCAATCTGGACGCCGCCAGCGACGCCACGCTGGCGGCGCTGGACCGCGAGTTGCGCGCCAAGCTCAAGGCGGTGACCGGGCCCGAAGACCATGTCCAGATGGCACAGGCCTATGAGGCCTATTCGGAAGCATCCTTCTACCTGGCGATGAAAGACCGCGGCGTCGTGCTCGAACGCACGCCGGGGACCGGAGGACATCAGGCGAAGCGGCCGGACTTCCGCTACCCGCATCCCGACGGACACCTCTATTTCGAAGTCAAGGCGCTCGAAATCGCCGAACCGCTTCGACGTCACAAGGAAATCGGTCACGAAGCGCTTGAGATCGCGGCCAAGCTGGATGGCCGCGCACGGCAACCCGGCATCCATTTCGGAAAGCCGCACGAGATTTCAGGGCACTTGCCCGACGCCGACTCCGTCACGCGGATCGACGACACGATCCAGAAGATCAGCAACAACATCAAGGCCGGGCAGATCGAATACGGCCCTACGGTGCTCGTGGTCGATCTTGGGCGCCTCAGCGGCGTCGCGCAGGGTCCGTCCGGCTTGCTGCCGGTGTTCTTCCACGCCGGCCCACCCGCTGAAAGCTGCGTGAGCGGAGAGCTGTGGCAGATCGCGCTCGGCTCCCCCGGAGAACAGATCCTCTCGCTCCCGGAGTTTGATGGAAAGAGCAATCTTGCGGGCCATCAGACCCAGATCGGTATCCTGCGGCAGTTCCCGACGCTGATGGCGATCACCTTCTTCCTGCCGCGCTGGAGCGACAAACCCGAATTGCTGACGATCTGGAATATCGGGTGGGATCAGACGGCGCTGGAGAACCCCTGCACCTTGAGCGAGCACCAAATCGAGTCGGTTCTTCATGATTATTCGGACGGCCTCAACGACCAGCGTAACGAGCTTGGATGGGCGTTTCGCGTGAGCCGCTAATGCTCGACGTTTCTCTGCGCTGGTCGCTCATGTAACGGTTAAACACTTCAATATTGCAGTCGAATACATTGCCCGGGGCAACGCCGTTACGGCGAAGAACGACCGGCATCAGCGGAGGGAATATGATCGGTCGTGGATCTGAGTGGCGGCGCTGGGAACCGCATATTCACGCGCCTGGCACCGTCTTGAACAATCAGTTCGGCGGCGGCTCGCCCTGGGAAACCTACCTCGACACGCTCGAAGCCGTCACGCCGAAGGTCGAGGCGATCGCGGTGACGGACTATTATTTGACGGATACCTATCAGACCATCCTGGGATATAAGGCGGCGGGTCGCCTGCCCAATGTTCAGCTCATCTTTCCCAACGTCGAACTGCGCCTCGACGTCGCCGCGAAAACCGGCTTCGTCAACGTCCATCTTCTTGTCAGCCCCGAAGACCCCAGGCACGTCGACGAGCTGCATCGCATCCTTCAGCGCCTGCAGTTCCAAGCGCACGGCGATACCTTCAACTGCACCCGCCAGGATCTGATCTCGCTCGGCAAGAAGGCCGACCCCAGCATTATCGACGATCGGGCGGCGCTCGCGCATGGCGCGACGCAGTTCAAGGTCAATTTCGACCAGCTTCGACGTGTGATGCGCGAGAGCGACTGGGCGAAGGCGAACATCCTCGTCGCGGTCGCGGGTGCGGCCGGCGACGGAACGTCTGGCCTGCGCCAGGCCGCCGATGCGACCATGCGCCAGGAAATCGAGAAGTTCGCGCACATCATCTTTTCGAGCAGCGTGGCGCAGCGTGAATTCTGGTGCGGGCGCCGCGGCGTGACACTCGATCAGCTTCGGGAGCGCTACGACGGCTGCAAACCTTGCCTTCACGGCAGCGATGCCCATGACCAGCAGACCGTCGGACAGCCGGTCGAGGATCGCTACTCGTGGATCAAGGGCGGCCTCGAATTCGACGCGCTGCGTCAGGCGTGCATCGACCCGGAAGGTCGCGCCTATGTCGGCGCTGAGCCGCCGCGCACCGCGATGCCTTCGCAGGTCATCTCGCATGTGGCGATCGCCGATGCTGGCTGGGCGGCGACACCTGCGATTCCCCTCAATGCCGGCCTCGTTGCGATCATCGGCGCGCGCGGCTCCGGCAAGACCGCGCTGGCCGACGTCATCGCCGCCGGCTGCGACGCGATCACGCCGGCGGCCTGGAGAGCCAACGAGAACATCAGCCCCTCTTTTCTGGTGCGAGCCCGCAAGCTTCTCGGCAACGCGACCACGACGCTGGCTTGGGGCGGCGGCGCTTCGGTCACGCGTTTCCTGGACGGCCGTGACGCCAACGGCCATCTCGCCTTCCCCCGTGCGCGTTACCTCTCTCAGCAGTTCGTCGAGGAGCTTTGTTCCTCCTCTGGCGTGTCCGACGGCCTGATCTCCGAAATCGAACGCGTGATCTTCGAGGCCCATCCGCAGGATGGCCGCGACGGAGCCATTGATTTCGCCGAATTGCGCGGATTTCGGACCGCCCGTTTCCAGCAGGCCCGCGAACGGGAAGCAGACGCGATCGCCGACATATCCGAGCGCATCGCCACCGAGATCGAGAAAGAGGCGGCGGTGGCGGGTCTGTCCTTACAGGTCACGCAAAAGGACGGCCAGATCAAGAGCTACAACCAGGATCTGGCCAAGCTGGTCCTCAAGGGGACCGAAGCGCAAGCGCAACGGCATACCCAGATCAGTCAGGCCGTCCAGGCGATTCGCGCTACGATTCAGGCCTACGGCAATCAACGCCGCACCTTCCTCGCCCTGCAGGACGAGGTCGCCAGCACGCGCGTAACCAAGGCGCCCGAACTTTTGCGGCAGGCCATCGAGCGGCACCAGCACAGCGGCCTGAGCCCGCAGCAATGGGATGAATTCCTGCTTATCTACAAAGGCCCGGTCGACACGAGTCTCGCCGGCTACGTTGCCTGGGCCGACCAGCAAATCGCGGCGCTCACGGGCGTGCCGCTCCCTCCGCCGCCTCCGAACACGCCGTACTTTCCGGACAATGCCGACCTGTCCAAACTTCCACTCAACACTCTTCTTGCCGAAATGACCCGACTGGAGGCGTTGGTCAGCGCTGACAATGTCGTCCGAAGCCAATATGCGGTGCTCTCACAGCGCATTGCGTTGGAGAACGCCGCGCTGCAAAACCTTCAGACAAGACTGACCGACGCCCAAGGCGCCGCCGAGCGCCGACGGCTGCTTCAGGCCGAGCGCGATGCCGCCTACGGCCGGGTGTTTCAAGCGATCATCAGCGAGCAGGCCGCGCTCGCGGACCTCTATGCCCCCTTGATGGCTCGCCTGACGGCATCGACCGGCACGCTGCGCAAGCTCGGCTTTTCCGTCCGCCGCGTCGTCGATGTCGCCGCTTGGGGAACGGTGGCCGAGGAAAACCTGCTCGATCGCCGCAAAGCCGGGCCGTTTCAAGGCCGCGGAGCGCTGATCGGCCTCGCCGAAACTACCCTGCGGCCGGCCTGGGAGACAGGATCAGCCGCCGATGTCCAGGCAGCGATGGCCAGTTTCATCGCCCAATATATGAGAGACCTGATTGGCCATGCGCCCTATGCTCAAAACCAGCAGGTGGAGTTCAGGGCCTGGTTGAAACAGTTCGCTCACTGGCTTTTCGACACCGACCACATCTCGGTGCGCTATGAAATTGTCTACGACGGAATCGACATCCGCAAGTTGTCGCCGGGAACGCGCGGCATCGTGCTTCTCCTGCTCTATCTGGCTCTCGACGACGCGGATGACCGGCCTCTGATCATCGATCAGCCCGAGGAAAATTTGGACCCCAAATCGGTGTTCGAGGAGCTGGTGGGTCTGTTCATCGCCGCCAAGGCCAAGCGCCAGGTGATCATGGTCACCCACAACGCCAACCTAGTCATCAACACCGACGCGGATCAGATCATCGTTGCCGACGCCGGACCTCATCTAACGGGCGGGCTTCCGCCGATCACCTATAGGGCTGGCGGGCTGGAGAACGCTGAGATCCGCAAGGCGGTCTGCGACATCTTGGAAGGAGGCGAGGAAGCCTTCCGGGAGCGTGCTCGCCGACTGCGAGTCAGATTGGATCGATAAGGGGAAAGCCTTTTCCTGCGGCCGAGCCCTAGGTCTCGACCGACCCCTTCTGCGGGGAGACCCCGCAACGCCCCGAGAGTGAGAGCGCGGACCGATTTTCCGTGACGGGTTGAAGGTTGGAGGAGAGGCCTCCGACGCCCGTCATGGAGACTAGCCATGACCCATGTGGAGATTCTGGATGCCGCTCGCGACCGCGCTAGCGGCTATAAGGTGGATCTGAGCCGCGGCGAGCGGATCAGCCGGGTATCGTCGGAATGGTTCTCGCGACCGGCGGACGAGCGTTACCTGTCCCTGTCGGACCTCTATGCCGCCGTCCATGGCCGGACCGAGCGGAGCCGTACCCGAACTGTCGAAAGCGCGGCAATCCGGGTCGAGGCGAGCCGCGACGATGCCGAACGCCTGGCACTAATGCTGCCCGGGTCTGACACGCCGATCGCGCCGACGCATTGGAGCTTCGGACAGCTCGCTGGTTTGGTCGGCGCACCGGCCGCTTACCTCCGGCAGCTTCCGGCGCCACTGGCCGGGATCAACCTGCAATATGGGCTGACCTCCCATCGCGCCGAGCAGGTGAAGACGCTCGAGATCGAAGACGGTCGCGTCGAGCTGCGCGCCGTCACCGGACCCGACTACGGCCGCATCTTCGACCATGAGCTGGTCGCGGCCGTGCAGCGCATCGCCGGCAACGGCACGGGCGACACCCGCTGGAAGGTGCCGGGCGTGCTCGACTGGTCGACCGGCATCTACAACCCGCGCGTCGATATCACCCAGGACACGACCACGCTCTACGCGTCTGACCGCGATGTCTTCCTATTCCTGGTCGACGACCTTAACCCCATCGAGGCCGGCCGGCTGCCCGACGGTTCGCCCGACCTCTACTTCCGCGGCTTCTACTGCTGGAATTCCGAGGTGGGCGCTAAGACGCTCGGCATGGCGAGCTTCTATCTCCGCGCCGTTTGCCAGAACCGAAATCTCTGGGGCGTCGAGGATTTCGAGGAGATCATCATCCGCCACTCGAAATACGCCGCCTCGCGTTTTGCACATGAGGCCGCGCCAGCGCTGACCCGCTTTGCCAACTCCTCGCCGCTCCCCTTCGTCAACGGCATCAAGGCGGCGCGCGAGAAGATCGTGGCGCGTAGCGACGAGGATCGCAGCGACTTCCTGCGCAAGCGTGGGTTCTCGAAGACCGAGACGGCGAAGATCATCGAGACGGTGCTGGCCGAAGAAGGCCGCAAGCCCGAGAGCGTGTTCGACTTCGTCCAGGGCATCACCGCGGTCGCGCGCGACAAGACCCAGCAGGACGCGCGACTCGATCTCGAGGCGCGCGCCAAGAAGCTGCTCGAGCGGGCGGCCTGACTCCCGGAAAGCCGCAGATACGGAAGGGCGTGTCTCCGGCTTGGTGCCTTTCCGTCTTTCCTGATCGTCGGTTCTGCGGCGCTGCCCTCCAGAGTGAGAGGGCGGCGCTGCGCTTCGTGACGAGTTGATGCCGAGAGAGAGGCTTTCGGCGCTCGTCGCGGAGTACATCCCGATGGCTACCACTGTTCAGAAGATCACCCTCTCGCCCTCGCGCGACATTCCCTTCAACAAGCTCTTGCTCTCCCAGTCGAACGTCCGGCGGGTGAAGGCCGGCGTCTCGATCGAGGAGCTGGCCGACGACATCGCCCGCCGCGGCCTGTTGCAGGGCCTCAGCGTGCGCGCGGTCGTCGATCAGGCCGGCGTCGAGACCGGCATGTTCGAGATTCCGGCTGGTGGCCGCCGGTTCCGGGCGCTGGAGCTGCTCGTGAAGCAGAAGCGTCTCGCCAAGACCGCGCCGGTGCCGTGCATCGTCCGCGACAGCGGCATCGCCGAGGAGGACTCGCTCGCCGAGAATGTCCAGCGCGCGCCGTTGCACCCTCTCGACCAGTTCCGGGCCTTCCTGGCTCTACGCGAGAAGGGGCAGTCCGAGGAAGAGATCGCTGCCGCGTTCTTCGTCTCGGTCAACGTGGTGAAGCAGCGCCTGAAGCTGGCCTCGGTCTCCCCGGCGTTGCTCGACGTTTATGCCGAAGACGGCATGACGCTCGACCAGCTCATGGCCTTCACCGTCTCGGGCGACCATGAGCGCCAGGAGCAGGTCTTCGAGCGCCTGAAGGTCTCGTACGACAAGCAGCCCTATGTCATCCGCCGGATGCTGACCGAAGGCGCGGTCCGCGCATCGGACAAACGTGCGCAGTTCATCGGCGTCGACGCCTATGTCGCGGCGGGCGGCACGGTGCTGCGCGACCTGTTCCAGGGCGACGATGGTGGCTGGCTGCAGGATGTCCCGCTGGTCGACCAGATGGTGGCCGACAAGCTGAAGGCGGACGCCGAAGCGATCGCCGCCGAAGGCTGGAAGTGGATCGAGGTCGCGCCCGACTTTGCTTACGGGCACGCCTTCGGCCTGCGCCAGCTTCGCGGCGAGGCCGTTCCACTGTCGGCCGAGGAGGAAGCGAGCCGCGATGCGCTCCAGGCCGAGTTCGACCGGCTGTCCGAGGAATACCAGGACGCCGACGAACTGCCGGACGAGGTGGATGAGCGCCTGTCGGAGCTGGAGACGCTGATCGAGGGCTTTGACGACCGACCCGTCGTGTTCGACGCCACCGAGATCGTGCGTGCCGGCACCTTCATCAGCATCGGCGCTGATGGCCAGCTTCGCATCGAGCGGGGCTATGTCCGACCGGAAGACGAATTGGCGGCCCAGCCTACGTCCGAGCCGGACGCGGACGGCGACGATGAACGCGCGATGGCCGCCAGCTATGAGGGCGACGAGGCCGTCATGACGGCGGAGCCAGACGCCGAGCCGGAGGAGGACGAGGGTCTCTCCCCCATGTCCGACCGCCTGATGACCGAGCTGACCTCGCATCTGACGCTCGGCCTGCGCAACGCCCTCGGCGAGCGACCGGACGTCGCCTTCGTCGCGGCCCTGCACGTTCTGACGCTGAAGACCTTCTACCACTACGGCTCGGATAGCTGCCTCGAGCTGGACCTGAAGAGCGTCAGCTTCGGGACGCAGGCGCCGGGGCTCAACGACAGCGTGTCGGCCGAGGCGATCCGCGTGCGGCACGAAAGCTGGTCGAAGGCGCTTCCCAAGGAATCGGCCGATCTCTGGGATGCGCTGCAGGAATGGGACGGCGACAGCCAGGCAGGCCTGTTCGCCCACATCGTCAGCCTTTCGGTCAACGCGGTGTACGAGCCCTGGAACCGGCGACCCCGTGCGGCCGCCCATGCCGACCGGCTGGCGCAGGCGGTCGACCTCGACATGGCGGCAGCCGGGTGGAAGCCGACCGTGGACAACTTCCTCGGCCGGGTGACGAAGGCCCGCATCCTTCAGGCGGTTTCCCAGGCGAAGGGCCAACGCGCCGCCGATCGGATCGAGCATCTGAAGAAGGGCGACATGGCAGCGGAAGCACAGACGCTGCTCGACGATACCGGCTGGTTGCCTGAACCGCTTCGCACCGCCGATCGGAGCGCGTCGAATGTCGAATCCGTTGTGACCGCCGAGTCTGTCGAGGCGATCGAACAATCGACGGCAATCGGCGGCGAAACGGCCATGGCCGAAAACGAGCCGTTCGCAGAGAATGGAGTGGCCGACGACATTGCCCACGCGGTCGCGGCCGAATAACCGTCAACGACTTGCGAGACTGGCCCGCCGGCGACGGCGGGCCTTTTCGCATGGGAAACGACCATGGCGCAAAATCCGCATGATCTTGCACGCCGTCTCGCCGATCGTGCCGAGGCGGTGTGCCGGCACTATCTCTCCAGCGGTCGTCGCGAAGGCGGCTACTGGCTGGTGGGCGACGTCCGCAACACTCCGGGCCGCTCGATGTATATCCGGCTGAAGGACTCGCCAAAGGGCCTAGCCGGCAAATGGACCGACGCGGCGACCGGCGAGCATGGCGATCTCCTCGACGTCATCCGCGAAAGCTGCGGCCTCATCGACTTCAAGGACGTCGCCGACGAGGCCCGGACGTTCCTCAGCATGCCGCCACCGGAGCCGGAACCTCGCGAGCGCCAGCGGCAAAGCCCGGCGCCGCATGGCTCGCCCGAAGCGGCGCGCCGGCTGGTTCGCATGTCGCAGCCGATCTACGGCACGCTCGTACAGGCGTATTTACGGGAACGCGGCATTACGGATTTACGCGGAACCGGAAGCCTGCATTTCCACCCGCGTTGCTACTATCGATCCGACGAGCATTCGCCAACCGAGACCTGGCCGGCGATGATCGCTGAAGTCACCGACCTCGACGGGAGGATCACCGGGGCGCATCGCACCTGGCTCGATCCCCGCCGCCACGACAAGGCGCCGATCGACACGCCGAGGCGGGCAATGGGCGATCTTCTCGGCAACGCTGTGCGCTTCGGCATCGGCGGCGAGGTGATGGCGGCCGGCGAAGGCATCGAGACCGTCCTGTCGCTCCGTCAGGTCCTTCCCGACATGCCGATGCTGGCGGCGCTCTCAGCGGCGCATCTCGCCGCCATCCTGTTCCCCGACACGCTGCGGCGGCTCTACATCGTCCGCGACAACGATCCGGCCGGCGACGGGGCGCGCGATAGCTTGATCAAACGGGCGAAAGCGGCCGGGATCGAGGCGATTGTCATCTCGCCGGAGCTGGGCGACTTCAACGAGGATCTGTGCACCCTCGGCCTGGACGCACTGCGCATGGAAGCCCGGTTGCAGGTCGCACCGCAGGACGTCGCGCGCTTCATGGCGTTGGCGGCATAGCCGGCAGGAGAACGGGCCTGCGGTTCGGCGCCGTGCCCGGAGGATGCGTCAATCCGTCGGAGGGGGACCGCGCCTCGGCCTTCGAGTGGGCGATCGGCCCACAAGCCGGCCAGCCGGGCAATGGCGGCGGCCGACTATTTTCCGGCGCGGCCTGACGGCCGCTTTCCATCGCGAGGCAAAATAGCCGGCCTTAGCCATCGAGCCCTGCGCTCGCGCTCCGGGTGCCCGGCCGTCCGGCCCGTGGGCTTCGTCGCCATGAAGGCCGCGACGGTCGCGGTCCAACCGACGGAGCATCCCATGCGCGATCACGACGACTACGAACCGCACCACGAATCCTCACCCACCGACCATGTCCTCAACGAACTCCAGCTCCACGGCTACCGACCCTTCACCGACGAGCCCGACCAGCGGCTACTGCCCGACGGCAACCAGGTCGCGGGCGCTGTCGCCGACATCTTCGACGCCCTGATCGGCACCCTGGAGGACACGCGCCTCGAACCCGACCTCGACGATCTCCTCTGGTCGACCGTCAACGTCTTCCACCGCGCCACCGACCGGATCGGCCGGGAACTGGACGACAACGAGCAGGCCCAGAAGCGGGGGCAGCGCGAACAGGACGGCAGCGAGGTCAAATCCGTCGAACTGGAGCGCTTGATCGCCGAGGGCATGACGCTGATCGAGCGCCAGAACGCCTTCGAGCTAATGCGCGACCAAGCCGCGGAACACTACGAGCGCCACGTCGGAAAGACTTGGCTTCCACGCAGCGGATCGAAGGTCAACCATCGCAATCTCACCTCGGCGATGATCGACAGCCGCGACTTCCTGATGGCGAAGAAGCGCGCAGACCAGGAGGTACTCCTGCCGCCTGGCCCGAAGATCGTCGTCACCGGTGGGCTCGACTTCGATGACCACCGGCTGATCTGGGCCAAGCTCGATCAGGTCCGCGAGAAGCACCCCGACATGGTGCTGATCCACGGCAAATCGCCGAAGGGCGCCGAGAAGATCGCCTCGCTCTGGGCAAAGAATCGCAACATCCCGCAGATCGGCTTCGCGCCCGACTGGACGAAGCACGGCCGGGCAGCACCCTTCAAGCGCAACGACGAGATCCTGGAGATCGTGCCGAAGGGCGTGATGCACTTCCCGGGCACCGGCATCCACGACAACCTCGCCGACAAGGCCAAGAAGCTCGGCATCCCAGTCTGGAAGTTCGGCGGCGCGTGAGCGCCGCACGACTTCAAACGACTGACCGCGATCTGGTATTGTCGGTAGAAACACTAAGCATTTGCCGACAGGAGGCGCATCTGGACCTTGACCACATTCAACTCGCCGCGCGTGACGCGCCGCTGATCATCGCATGGCCATCGCCCGGGTTGCCTGGCGGAATGATCCAGTTCAACGAGCCCGACGAATGGCGACGGTTCATCGTCGGCCTCGGCATCGACGCGCGCATACCCGACATCATCCAGCTCAAATTCCGGCGAGCGCAGGCGCTCTATCTTCTCGGCTGGATCGATCTCGACGTGCTGAAGGCCGGCGAGCTCGCCGCGCTCATCGCCCTGGAGCTCACGGTGATGGATCGATACGGCGACAAGATTTCGAAGAAGAAGCGCTCCTTCGCCGCGCTGCTGGAGCATATGGTCGATGTCGACGGCCTCGACGACGCGCACATCCCGATGATCGTCCGCACCGGCGGCACCGCGATCGGCTTTGTCACCGGCGCGTCGACGCCCAGCCTGAGCCAGCGTCGCAACGGCATGGCCCATGGCGATCCGTTCGACGGTCTGCCGGTCGGCGGTCTGCTCGAACTGGTCCGCGACCTCATCAACTACGCCTACAGGGATTTCATCGCCAACGCTCCGGTTGGGCGCAGTTCGGCTCTCCTTGCCTGATCGGAACTTGAACGGCTCTCGCCGCCGAGCACCACCCCCGCTTTTCTGCGCTGATCCTTGGTCAGACTGATCGCTTGACGCCATCAACCCGTGAAGGGTCGGCTATGCGAGCATGCCGCCGCTGCGGCTTCGCCTGCGCGGTGATTGCAGCGCTCAGCCCGACACATCGGGCGCCTGTCAGCGGGGGATGGTCCTCCGCTCGAACAGGAGCCGGATCGATGTCCCTCAACGACGCCCACGCCTTCGCCTTCAGCCTCGCCACCACGCTAATGGCCGCCATCATCATCTTCCAGGCTGGCGACGGAACCCTGTCGGTCACGCCCGCCAGCGAATATGACGGCGACATCGCCGCCATCGTCCATGAGATCGACCCCTTCGCTCCTTGACCGGGGCGACCCGGTCGCAGGAGCGGAAATCGCCGCTGATTTCCGCTCCCGGCACACGCGCTCTTGCGCTATACTTGAGCCGCGCCGTGGTGGTGGTGGAAGGCGCGACCGTCAGACCTTGTCCAAACGGAGACCACCGCCATGATCATCCTCGCAATACTTGCATCCGTCGCAGCGATAGGCCTGCTTTGCTGGCTGCTGTTCACGCTGGCCGTCTTCGCGCTGCCGGCGTTCGTCGGCGTGACCGCGGGCACTTGGGCGCACGATACGGGCGCCGGCATCCCGGGCGCCATCCTGGTCGGCGCCGTCGCGGCGGCGATCACGCTCGCCGCCGGCCATCTGCTCATCACCTTCGTCCGGCCGATGTGGTTGAAGCTGATCGTGGCCGCAGCCTTCGTCGCGCCTGCGGCGATCGCCGGCTTCCATGCCACCCATGGCATCGTGCAGCACCTTATGCCGTCCGACTCGTGGCAGATCACCTTCTCCGTCATCGGCGCGGTCGCGGTCGGCATCACCGCCTTCGTGCGGGTCGCTGGAATGGCGACGGCTCCTGCCCCGTCCGGCCGGGACCTTGCACGGGCCTGATCTTCGTCATCGCCGTCAGGAGGATCAGGGCAGCCGTGGCCGTGGTCGCTCCCGTCGTCTGATGCTGGTACGATGGGCGTGTGCGACGCGGATCGACGCTGGTCCGGAAAAGGCGGTCCTCCTTGGAGCGCTGCGGGAGCAGAGCCGTGTCTTGGCGGGCACCGGACGTCGGCAGGGCGATCTCGGTGGCGGCGGTGGAAAGCCAGGATGCTGCAGCGTCGGCCTGTCGGGAGGAGACGAAGTCGGTGAGCATGCCGTGGCGCCGTTTGCCGTTGCGGGACGGCCGCCATCTTCTCCGTTATCTGACCGTGCCTCGACCGCTCCAAACGGCCTCTTCAATGGCCTGATCTGGCCGAAGGCCGGCTTCGCCTCGATCGCCTATGCCGCAACAGCCGCGTCAAACTTTCTTCCCCTGCCGGCTGCGCCGTCATTCCTCGCGAGACAAGAAAGCCCTCCTTAGCTGTCAGGCCCCTTCGGGGTGCGCCGTCGATCGCCTCCGGCCTGCCGATCGCCATCGAGGCCGCAATGGTGCGGGCTCGGGAACGGAAAACGGAGACTTACAATGGCGACCATCGGCACCTTCAAGAAGACCGGCTCGAACGAGTTCACCGGCGACATCGTCACCCTCAGCGTCCAGGCCAAGAACGTGCGCATCGTCCCCGACCAGCGCGCCACCGGCGAGAACGCCCCTAGCCACCGGGTCCTGGTCGGCCGCGCCGAGATCGGCGCCGCCTGGTCCAAGCGCTCCAACGAGGGCCGGGACTATCTGGGCCTCAAGCTCGACGATCCGAGCTTCAACGCCCCGATCTACGCCAACCTCTTCGACGACGAAGGCGAAGACACCTTCTCGCTGATTTGGTCCCGCCCCAACGGGCGGCGCGGCGACTGAGGCCCCCGCAAGGCCCCGGCCGGAAGGCCGGGGCCTTCGGCTTCCAAGGCGACCGAATCAGTTCGCGCCGCATGGATACAAGTGGAGATCGCCGGGGGCGTTAAAGCTGGCCTTGGCGCCTTAGAACGACTATTATAGTCGTAGTTCTGGCGTGCGCGTAGGTCCGAGTGGGAGGTGATCATGCATGATCACCGCCCGACAATCGCGGGCCGCACGCGCGTTGCTGGGTTGGACACAGGAGACGCTCGCTGACCGGGCCCGGGTATCTTTGACCGCGCTGAAGCGCCTCGAGTCCGAAAGCGACCTCGAGGTCTATGAGAGCACGCGCGATGAAGTCCGGCGCGCCTTCGAGGGTGGCGGGATCGTCTTCCTGAACTCCGACCAGGGTGTGGGAGTGATGCTTGTCAACAGGAAGAGAGACGACTGACGCGTCGGCGGGCGATCGCGCTGCTCCTCCGCCGTGTACACGGTCTGGCGATGGCCTCTGTTCTCAAAACAGCGTTAACAATCCCCTTCAAAATGGATACATCTATGAACGGGGGATACCGTGACCAAAGAAGACTTTCTGGACCAGCCGCCCGACGGCGCAGCGCTCACCGCCTATGACCAGGCGCATCTGAAGCTTTACCTGCGCCTTCTCGATGCTGACGCTGACGGTGCGGACTGGAAAGAAGTCGTCGAAGCGCTCTTCGGAATCTGTGCCAAAACCGATCCAGAGCGCGCTGCGCGCGTCCACACCGCTCATCTCTCCCGCGCCAAATGGATGACCCGAAGCGGCTACAGCGAACTCCTGGGGCCCCGCCTCCACTGAGGTGATGCAGGACTTGCATCACGTTGATCCGACTTCGTTCTTCCCAGCAATGACTCAACTTGGGATCGTCATCGCTTCACAACTCGCGTTGCGTAACATTTGCGCGGAGGCGGCGGAGGATGTCCGAGGAAGAAAATTGGCGGTCTGAGGCCGCCTATGACTATATCGATCAGCTTACGACAAGCGAACTTGCCTGGGAATTCCTACGGCGAAACCCGGATTACAGGAGGTCCTTTCAGGAATTATTGTCTTCCGGGCGATTGAGCGACGAAACAGCGACGGCGTTTGCTCAGCAATGGGGGTTATGTTTTCGCAGCAGACCCACGCATCACGGGCCGCGCGCAGCCGATCTTCTGGACCCTGCAAACCGATCCGGCGGCGATCATCCTCCAAAGCGGGCCCGCCCTGTCCGAAGGTTCTCATCTTACCGTTGACGATCTTCGGGCTCACGCTGTCCGAGACCGCGAAGCAGCGCTTCTGCGGTTGAACCTCCACGGCGAGCGATTCGATGTCAGCCTTTCCGGTTCGATGGAAGGCGACTCGCTCGCCGCGGTGATCCCGCTCGACGAGATGACACCGGACCGCCTGACGGCGTTGGCCCGATTCTGGTCGGCCGCGACAGGCCGAGCGGTGCCGGCGGACCCGCGCATGACGCCCCAGCGGCTTCAACGGGCGCGACAGATGCTACGCGCGGTCGACGCCCGCGAGACGGGCGCCACCTACCGGGCCATTGCCCGGTTTCTTTTCCCCCAATATGAGAACGACGCGACGTCGTGGGTTGGCAGCGCCATCCGCGAAACCACCATTCGTCTCGCCCGCGACGGCATGAAGCTCGTTCACGGCGGATACCGGGCGCTGCTGCGCCGTCCCCGACGCGAACGCTGACACCCACCCGGGTGTCGAATTTAGCTTCCTTACTTCGACATCGTCCGAGGCGCCGTCTTCGCGCCACCGTGCTCGCAACCCGCCTCTCATCCGAAGCGGCCGCCCGCGAGACCACGGAGGTTCGATCATGGCCGAAAAAGCCGCCTATCTACCGCCACGATACCTAAGAACGCAGGAGGCGGCCCGCTTCCTCGGCCTTTCTGAACGCACGCTCGAAAAGCATCGCACCTACGGCACGGGTCCGACCTATCGGAAGCTCGGCGGCCGTGTCGTCTATTCGGTCGACGACCTCCAGGCCTGGGCGGATCGCGGTCTCGTTACTTCGACGTCCGATCCGCGCGGCGGGACCGTCCTTCCGGCAAAGCGCCAGGCGGCCGCTCCCACCGCTGCTGGCCGCTTCCCGCGCTGAGTTCCTCACGATGTCGGCGCGCCATCACCACAGCGAACGCGAGCAACTCGATCTCTTTCGGGCTCTGCCCGGTGATCTCGCACCCCGCGACGCTCAAGACCTGATGGCGTACCCCTTCTTCGCCCTCGGCAAGTCGAAGCGACTGGCGCCGATCAACTTCAAGGCCGGCTCCGTCGTCATCCGTGTGGAGGCCGTCCCTGAGCACGGCATGGCCACCATCTGGGACGCCGACGTGCTGATCTGGGCCGCGTCTCAGATCGTCGAGGCGCGTGACCACGGACTGCGCCCGTCGCGCCTTATAGCGACCACGCCCTACGAGATTCTGCAGTTCATAGGCCGCGGCGTCAGCTTGCGCGACTACGACCGATTGAAGGCCGCGCTCGACCGGCTCCAGTCGACGACGGTGGCGACATCGATCCGCCAGCCGACCGAGCGGCGGCTGCATCGCTTCTCCTGGATCAACGAGTGGAAGGAGCGCGCCGACGCACGCGGGCGGCCGCTCGGGCTTGAGCTGATCGTGCCCGACTGGTTCTACGCCGCGGTGCTCGACGACGCGCTCGTGCTGACGATCGACCGCGATTATTTCGGCCTGACCGGCGGTCTGGAGCGCTGGCTCTATCGCCTCGTGCGCAAGCACGGCGGCAAGCAGGAATTCGGCTGGAGCTTCGATTTCCCGCATCTCCACGCCAAGTCCGGCAGCCTCTCGCCGCTCAAGCATTTCGCCTACGACCTGCGCGACATCGTCCGCCGGCAGCCGCTGCCAGGGTATCGCCTGACCATCGAGCAATGCCTCGGCGGCCCCGAGATCCTCTCCTTCAAACCGATCGACCCGAACGCGCTCGGCATCCCTCGCCAGCGCCGCCGCTCGACCTACCGCCCTGGGGATAAGCTGTGAATCACCTCGTGCTATCAGGGACCGGACCCATCGTGCCATCGAGGACCCGATCCTCGTGCTATCGGGGACCGGAATCGTCGAATCCGCTCGCTGAATCAGCAACTTACAAGCCCCGTAACTTCTCTAACTTAGATTCCTTCGGAATCTTTCTAACGCGAACCGCCTTTTCGCCGCGTGTGGACGAGTCCCCGATCGCCGGGAGACCGTCATGATCGTCGCGCTGCTCAACCAGAAGGGCGGCGTCGGCAAGACGACGATCGCGCTCCATCTCGCCGGCGAATGGGCGAAGCGCGGCCAGCGCGTCACGCTTATCGACGCCGACCCGCAAGGCTCAGCTCTCGATTGGTCGCAGCATCGGTCGCGCGAAAGCCTCCCGCGACTTTTCGGCGTCGTCGGCCTGGCACGCGATACTCTCCATCGCGAGGCGCCGGAGATCGCCCGCGACGTCGATCATGTCGTTATCGACGGGCCACCGCGCGTCGCCGGGCTCATGCGCTCGGCGCTGCTTGCCGCCGACCTGGTGCTGATCCCGGTGCAGCCCTCGCCCTTCGACGGCTGGGCGTCAGCCGAGATGCTGTCGCTGCTCGGCGAGGCGCGCATGTACCGGCCGCAGCTCGCCGCGCGGTTCGTCCTCAATCGCTGCGCCGCGCGCACCGTCATCGCCCGCGAGACGGCCGAGACGCTCGCCGATCATGACCCGCCGCTGCTCTCCGCCACGATCGGCCAGCGCGTCGCCTTCGCCGATACCGCGCAGACCGGCCGGCTTGTCGGCGAACTCGACAGCGACAGTGCCGCCGCCCGCGAGATCGCCGCACTGGTCAGCGAGATCGGGAGGATCGCGCCATGACCGCGACGCCTCCGAAACGCGGCTTCGCCACGCGGCCGGGCGATCCCGAGACCTGGATCAAGGCCGCCGACGCGGCCTCGGCGCGGGCTGTCGACCCTGCCGTCTATTCGGCGCGGCTGACGATCGACGTCACGCCAGACCAGCGCGCCCGGATCAAGATCGCCGCCTTCCAGCGCGGCGTCACCGTGGCCGACATGCTGCGCGAGCTGCTCGCGCGCGAATTCCCTGAGAGCACTGGAGACGCGAGATGACCGGCGCCGCCGCCATCCATGCGCGCGGCGAGCCGACGTCGGCCGCTCCGCCACCCCCGGACCTGACCGAAGTCGAACTCACCTGGATCGAGAAGCGCACCGAGAACTGGATCAGGTTCGGCCGCAATGTCGGCGAACAGATCCTCGACCGCCGTCGTCGCGTGCTGCGCTTTGCGCCGGACAGCGTCTTCGGCTTCGTGCGCTGGGCCGCCAACGACTACGGGACCGTCGCCTCGCATCTCGACGTGCTGCGCACGGTCCGCGCCGGCGAGCCCCAGCAGACAGTGCCCTTCGTGCGTCCCGGGGCCGACATTCTGCTCAAGGTCGAAGGCTGGCCGAAGGTCGAGCGCGTGCTGCAAATGATCGATGCGATCGAGGCGATCGGCATCGATCCGGGCGAAGTCTCGCCCGATCATTGGCGGCATGTCCACAACCGGATGGCCGCCGACGAAAAGCCGCGAACCTACACGGCCCAGCACCACAAGGCCTTCCTCCTGCGTCGGAGGGCCGGATCATGAGCCGCTTCGGCTACGTCGTGGTCACCTACACCCTGACCATGGGCATGGCGACTGCCGCCTTCGTCGATTTGCCGACAAAGGTCATCTGGAACGCGTCGGCCAGCACGCCGATCGGGCTCTACAGCATCGCGCCGGCCGACCGTTTCGAGGTCACGGATCTCGTCGCCGTGCGCCCCCCCGAACCGCTCGCCGCCTTCATGATCGAGCGCGGCTATATCGGCCGCGGCGTGCCCCTGATGAAGCGGGTCGCGGGCGTTGCCGGCCAAGAGGTCTGCCGCCGCGATCACGCCATCACCGTGGACGGCGTGTCGATGGGCGATGCGCTCGAACGCGACCATCTCGGCCGCTCGCTGCCCGTCTGGCAGGGCTGCCGCCGCATCGCCGAGGGCGAACTTTTCCTGATGAACTGGTCGGTCCGCGACAGCCTGGACGGTCGCTATTTCGGGCCCTTGCCGACCACCGACGTGATCGGCCGGGCGACGCCGCTCTGGACCGATGAGCATGGCGACGGCCGCTACATCTGGCGCGCGCCGACCCGCTGAACTGCCGCTTCCACCCCCAACCCAAGGAGACGACCATGACCCAGATCGGCCAATTCACCCGCACCAAGTCCGGCTATTCCGGGCGGCTCACCGCGCTCGGCATCGACGCTGAACTCGCCTTCATTCCGACCGAGGCGTCGGAGGCCGAGAACGCTCCGGAGTACCGTGTCCTGCTCGGCGGGGACGACGGCATCGAGATCGGCGCCGGCTGGAAACATGTCGGCGAACGTGCCGGCGACTATGTCTCTGTGCAGCTCGACAGCCCGCTGTTCCCGCGTCCGCTGCGCGCCAATCTCTTCCGCGCCGGCGACGACAACGGCACCTGGGGTCTGCACTGGTCACGGCCCGCCAAGCCGCGCACCAACACGCGCGACAGCGAGGACTGAGCGGTGCGCGGCCCGCATCGACCGCAGCATCATCGGAACGGCACGGACAAGTCCCGTGCCGCCTTCCGGCTGCTCCTCCTTCTCCTTCCCGGCCTGCCGATCGCCGCGTCGCCGATATCGCCGGCGCAGGCTCAGACCGTGGAGCCGGTTCCAGCCAAGGCGAGCACCCAGGTCGCCGCCTTCGTGACCGAGGCCTCGCAGCGGTTCGGCATTCCGGTCGCCTGGATTCGCGCGCTCATGCGTGTCGAAAGCGCCAACGACGTGCGCGCCGTCTCGGCCAAGGGTGCGATGGGCCTGATGCAGATCATGCCCGACACCTGGGTCTATCTGCGCGCGCGCTATCGCCTCGGCAGCGATCCGTTCAATCCTCGTGACAATATCATCGCTGGCACGGCCTATATGCGCGAACTCTACGATCGCTACGGCGCGCCCGGCTTTCTCGCGGCCTACAATGCGGGGCCTGGGTGGTACGACGAGTACCTCGCGAACGGCCGCGCGTTGCCGGCAGAAACGCGCGCCTATGTCGCCCAGCTCGCGCCCCTTGTCGGCGGCGAAGCGTCTCCGGCCATCGTCACCGTTGCAGCCGCCGACCCGCTGGCCTGGACGCGCGCGCCCCTCTTCATCGGCGCCCCTGATCGCGGCCCGGGCGCAGGTCCGGTGCAGTCCGATGCTCAGGCGCGTGACGGCGACACTGCGGCTCCACCGCGTGATACGGCGGCCGATGCGAACCCAACCGGCGGCCTGTTCGTCTCCCGCCGGGAGCCTGCAGGCCCGCGATGACCGCCTCACCCCTCCATCGCAGCATGGCGAACTCCAGCGCAGATTGGACGGCGTTGGGAGGAAGAGCCGCAAACACAACCGCACGATGGCAGGATAAAGGGGCGCGATGTGCGCTTCGGTTCGGTTGTGCTTTTTCAAGGGGTTATGCCGCGATTTCGCGAGGTGCGCCTGATCAGCGCAGCCTGAGCATCGGCGCATTCTCAAGGAAAATCATCGCGTTGACGCGATGTGCGGAGCCTCGAGCATGACCGACGAGCACGAATTCCGCATCCGGCCAGGCCGCATCCGCTCGACCAGCGCGCAGCGGGCGCGGCCCTTCATCGCCCAGGCGCTGGCGGCCGCCCAGCGCGCTGGCGGCAGCGTCTCCCGGCAAGGGAAGATCGGGTCC
>NZ_JABXXR010000013.1 GCF_013376175.1 Ameyamaea chiangmaiensis | reverse complement strand
CGTCTGGCTCTCCACAAGACCGCCCATCCGCGCCATGATCGCACGGAGTTGCCCCAGTTCCTGTTCGTAACTCTTGACCGTGTGCGCGCTCTCGCGGTTCATCCGACCCTCCCCGATCTATCCGGCGTCACCCCCGGCGTTGCGCGCAGCGGTGGCCAGACGATCCACGCGTTCGTTGTTTTCGTCACCCGAATGGCCACGTACCCAGAGCCATGTGATCTCGTGCCGCTTACTGACATCGAGAAGCCGACGCCAAAGATCCATATTCGCGACCGGATCCCCTGCCGCATTGCGCCAGTTGCGTCTTACCCACCCCGTGGACCAGCGCGTAATGCCATTGCGCACATATTCGCTGTCGGTGTGAAGCGTCACGATGCAGGAACGGGTCAGAGCCTCCAGCGCCTCGGCCGCTGCCGTCAGTTCCATGCGGTTGTTCGTGGTCTCGGCCGCGTAGCCGCTCAGTTCGCGCTCATGCACGCCAAAGCGCAGCAGCGCGCCCCAGCCGCCCGGTCCGGGGTTGGGCTTGCACCCGCCATCGGTCCAGATCGCGACCGTGGGACGCGCACCTTCGCCAGCGTCCACCTGCGCCGCTTCGAGATCAGAGTCCATAGGCGCCCGGACCATCGGCCTGCAGATGGAAGCGCAGCCGATGCAGGTAGTCGCGCGGATCCTTGCGCGTCACCATGGCGTCCGGCGGCGTGTTGATCCAGTCATACAGCCGGGTCAGCAGAAAGCGCAGCGCCGCCCCACGCGCCAGAACCGGCAGGCTCGCGCGCTCCGCCGCCGTCAGCGGACGCACCGACTCATACCCCGCCACAAGAAGCCGCGCGCGCGTGACATTGAAAGAGCCGTCCATCTCGAAACACCAGGCGTTCAGGCAGATCGCAATGTCATAGGCCAGCATGTCGGTGCAGGCGAAATAGAAGTCGATCACGCCCGACACGGCGCGGTCGAGAAAGAACACGTTGTCGGGAAACAGGTCCGCATGGATATGCCCGACCGGCAGCGCGCCCTCGGCCGGCCAGTTCCGCAGCACACCATCGAGTGCCGCCGACACTTCGGCCACCAGACCGGGGTGCACGCGGTCACCCTGCGCCCGGCAGGCCTCCAGCAGAGGCCCCCACGACTCGGCCCCGAGTCCGTTGCGTCGCACAGGCACGTAGGCCTCTCCGGCACGATGCAGATGTGCCATCGCCTCGCCCAGTGCACGACAGTGATAGAGATGCACACGACGGGGCCACACACCGGGCAGGAACGTCGTAATGGCCGCCGGACGCCCGGCGAGTTCACGCAGTGCCTCGCCGTTCCGCCCCACGACGGGAGTCGGGCAGGACAGGCCATGGGCCGAGAGATGACGCATGAAGCCCAGGAACCACGGCAGATCGTCGCGGTTCACGCGCTTTTCATACAGGGTCAGGATAAAGTCGCCCTGCGTGGTGCGGAGAACGAAATTACTGTTCTCGACGCCTTCGGCGATGCCGCGAAATGCGACAAGGCCGCCGATCTCATACTCTTCAAGAAACGCCGACAGGGCCTCGTCGGAGACGTCGGTATAGACCGCCACGACTCAGCCCAAAGGGGCGGGCAGACGGAAGGTCACGTTCTCTTCCTTAACCGTCCGCTCCTCGATCTGAAGGTCGAAACGCTTGGACAGCGCGACCACCATCTCCTGGACCAAAGACTCGGGCGCCGACGCACCGGCGGTAATGCCCAGCGTATCGACACCTTCCAGCACCGCCCAGTCCAGCGCGTTCAGGCGCGGCACCAGCAGCGCGCGCTTGGCGCCCGAACGCTCGGCGACCTCGCGCAAGCGCTGCGAGTTCGATGAATTGGGCGAGCCGATGACGATCACAAGGTCGCTCTCCGGCGCGATCGCCTTCACCGCTTCCTGACGGTTGGTCGTCGCGTAGCAGATATCCTCGCGCTTGGGCCCTTCGATCTGCGGGAAGCGCTCGCGCAGGATCGAGACGATCTCCGCCGTGTCGTCGACGGACAGCGTGGTCTGGGTGATGAACGCCAGCCGGGACGGGTCGGCCGGCTGGACGGAGCGGGCCTCGTCCGCATCGTTGATCAGCGTGACGGCGCCCGCGGGAAGCTGTCCCATCGTGCCCACCACCTCCGGATGGCCGGCATGGCCGATCATCAGGATATGACGGCTGTCCGGACCACCGTCGGCATAATGCCGCTCGGCCTCGCGGTGCACCTTGGACACAAGAGGGCACGTCGCATCCAGATAAAGCAGGTTTCGGCGCTCGGCCTCGGCGGGAACGGTCTTGGGAACGCCATGGGCCGAAAAGACGACATGGCCGTCGGCCGGCACCTCGTCGAGTTCCTCGACGAAGATAGCGCCCTGCTCCTCGAGCGTCTCGACCACCGTGCGGTTATGCACGATCTCGTGACGGACATAGACGGGCGCGCCGTACCGGCGGATCGCCTCCTCCACCACGCGGATGGCGCGGTCGACGCCGGCGCAGAAGCCGCGCGGCCCTGCCAGGAGGACGCGCATGGACCGCACTGCGGTGTCGGTCGTCGCGGAATCGGCGGTCGTGGTCATCTGGTCGGGCATGGTGTTCCCCAAACATGCAACGGGCGGTATAGGAAGCAGGTTGTCTCCGGCCGTGGGGCCTGTCCACCCATACTTGTGGTCTGGTCCGCCCCTACGCAAAGTACGACAGACGCGCAAGCCATATTCCGCGGCGCGCCCGTTTCCGACGCCCCGACCGGGTCGCCGGAAGGCGCCGTCCCAGCCTCTCGGAGCCTTCGAATCCTACGATGACGACCCCGACCTTTCCCCGCTTCGCGCACCGCGCGGCCCTCGGCACCGCCGTCATGGCAAGCCTGCTCGGACTGGGGGGCTGCAATGACGACGCGACAGCCTTTGCTCCGGGTTGTCCCCGCTCCGATATTCCCTCCGAGGCCGCCGATTATTTCGACTACAGCGGCACCAGCACCGATCTGCGGACCCTGCTGGTCCATGCCTCGCTCAGCGGGCTCACCGGCGATTGCGAGGATGGCCCGACCGGCAAGGGCTCCGTCCGCAGCCGCATGACGGTCCGCATGCACGTCACGCGTGGACCGGCCAATCACACCGGTACGGCCGAGATCCCGTTCTTCGTGGCCGTCACGCATAACGGCAAGATCATCGACAAGAAGATCTTCAGCCAGACCGTGACCTTCACGACGGCGCTGTCGGAGACCGATGTCACGTCGCGCGTGCTGATCATCGATCTGCCCGACGCCGCGCGCGAGGACCCCGACAGCTACGGCATGGACATCGGTTTCCAGCTCTCACCCGGGCAGCTGACCTACAATCGCGCGCATCTACCGGCGGTCCGCTTTAAACAACTATAAAAATACGTGTTTTATTCATAAAACAAATCCTGTTGCGTAATTAATCCGTTTCTCCCTAGATGCTCGCATCATGGGAGACACCATCGTGCGGCTTCGCCGTTCCAGCCCCGTTCTTCGTCGCAGCGGTCTGTCGGTGCTGGCCATGGTGGCCCTTGCCCCCGGCGTCGCCCGATCCGCCGTGTCGTCCCTTCAGACGGCCACCCCGGCACAGGTACGCAGCGTGCAGCACTCGCCCCCCTCACGCGGGGCCGGCGCGGCGACCTTCCCGTCCATCCAGACCTATCCGCATGCCGGCCCCGTCAGCCAGCCGCGCCGCATCCCGGGCACCTCCGGCGCCCCGGGATTCAGCACCCACGGTCCGTGGGGCGTGTTCAATTACGGAAACGGCGAGCCGGCGGGATTCGGCCCGATCGGGCTGTATGCCGTCGCACCGTGGGCGGAGGACTGGAGCGGCCTGCGCAACGGGAAACCGGACCACGACCCGTTCGACGTGCTGAAATTCATCCCCCTGAACAATGACGGCTCGGTGTGGTTGAGCTTTTCGGGCGAGACGCGCCTGCGCAACTGGTGGGAACAACGACCCAATCTCGGCACCCAGAAGCCCAATGACTCCGGCCGCTTCGGCGTGCGCAACCTGTATGGCGCCGATCTGCATATCGGCCCGCATCTGCGTTTCTTCGGCCAGTTGATCAACGCCGATGCCGGGGGCTGGGGCGGGTATGGATACACCGCAAACTACCGGACGCGGCTCGACGTGCAGCAGGCGTTCGTGGAATGGCGGCAGCCGGTGCTCGGTACCCAGACAGGCTTCATCTTCGGGCGACAACAGTTTCTCGATGCGCCGTCCTACATTCTCTACAATCGCGAAACGCCCAACGTGCCGCTGTCGTGGAACGGGTTCCGCCTCTACTCCGTCGGACACCGCATACGCTTTGACGCGTACGATTTCGTCCAGACGAACATCACGCCCGCCGCCATGTTTCACGACACCGAAAACTACGCCACGCGCCTGTACGGCGTTAACGCGACCCTGGCGCCCGGCCAGTTTCATCTGGGTCTGGAAAAAGTCCGTTCGTTTCTGGATATGTTCTATATCGGCTACAAGCTGACCGGGTCGTCGGCCGCCATCGCCACCCGGACCGCCACCGCCTCGGGCGCGACCACGCGCAACAATTTCGGGATGCGGTGGTACGGCTCCGCGCCGTCCTTTGAATTTTCCGTGGGCGCGCTGTGGCAGGGCGGCACGTTCAACTATGCCCGGACCAACCTGCCACGCCCGGTCAGTGCCTATGCCATCAACACCATCATCGGCTACCGCCACACGCCGTCGCCCGTCCATCCGTTTCTGGGGGTGCAGGCCGATCTCTATTCCGGTGGCGACGCACGGCGCACGAATGGCACGGTCGGCACCTACATCGCCCCCTACAGCCCGCAGACCAACTACCTCGACACCACGACCTATATCTCGCCCTCGAACCTGATCGCCCTGTCGCCCGTGATCCGCCTGACCCCGCGCAACAATCTGACCGTTCAATTCAAGGCGCCGTTCCTGTGGCGTGACAGCACCAACGACCCGATCTATGGCCCATCGGGTCGTTACGTGTTCCGTCACGCCTTCAGCGGCGGCTATGTCGGCGTGGTGCCGCAGATTTCACTGTCGATCCAGCTCAACCGTCATCTGACCTGGACACAATACGCGGCACGTTTCTTCACGTCCGACAGCCTCACTCGTGCCGGCGGATCAAGCGGAAGCTACTACCAGAACAACGTCGTCTTCCGTTTCTGACGGGCGGCGCCGGGCTGCGCGTTCCCGGTGCGCTGACAGATACGTGATCCCCCGCCGCCTCGGCGTCGGGGCGCGCATGGGCCAGACTGCGCCATCGTTTGATACGCGACCTGCAGCGGAGGGGTTAGCATGCAACTGTTCAGTCTGAAGGGGCGGATCGCCCTCGTCACCGGTTCGTCGCGTGGGATCGGCCTGGCCCTGGCCCGGGCACTGGGCGAAGCCGGGGCGACACTGGTGCTCAACGGGCGCGACGAAGGCGCGCTCGGCACGGCGCGAGACACCCTGTCGGCCGAGGGGTTCACCACGCACACGGCGCGTTTCGACGTGACCGACCCGGATGCGGTGCGCACGGCGGTGGACGGCATCGAGCGCGACGTCGGCCCCATCGCGGTTCTGGTGAACAATGCGGGGCTGCAGCGCCGCGCGCCGCTGGAGGATTTCCCCGTCGCGGACTGGAAGACGATCATGTCCACCAATGTGGACAGCGTCTTTCTGGTCGCGCAGGCGGTCGCCCGTCACATGATCGCTCGCAAGGCGGGGCGCATCATCAATGTGTGCTCCGTGCAGAGCGAACTGGCCCGTCCCAACATCGCCCCCTACACCGCCAGCAAAGGCGCGGTGAAGATGCTGACCAAGGGAATGGCGACGGACTGGGGCAAACACAACATTCAGGTTAACGGACTGGCGCCGGGGTATTTCAAGACCGAACTCACCGACGCGCTGGTGCGGGACGAAGCGTTCAGCGCGTGGCTCGCCAACCGTACGCCCGCCGGGCGCTGGGGCAACGTGGCCGAGCTCGGGGGTGCGGCGGTCTTTCTGGCCTCGGACGCGGCGAGCTTCGTCAACGGCCACATCCTGTATGTCGACGGCGGCATTACCGCGTCGCTGTGACGGACGCGGTGATGCCCCGGCCGGTCCCTCAGTCGTCCGTGACGACCAGACGACCGGCAATGCGCGTGACCACGGCTCCCCCGATCCAGAGCGCGTCGTCCGCCCGCTCGACAAACACACGTCCCGCGCGGCCGAGCGCCGTACCCTGGCTGGCCACGTAACGGGGCGGCGCGATGCCATCACCCACCAGCCACTGGGCGATGCCCGCGTTCAGGCTGCCGGTGACCGGGTCCTCATAACCCTGCCCGCTCCCGATGAAGGCACGCACCTCGAACTGCGCGTCCGGCCCGTCATGGACGGGATCCCACGCCCCGACCACGCCGACCTTGTGCCCCTTCAGCGCACCCCAGTCCGGACGAATGCCAAGCACCGCCTGCCGCCCGCTCAGGCGGAGAACCATCCAACCGGGACCGTTGTCCGCCCACTCCGCATCGAGAACGTCCGTGCGGGCGAGACGCAGGCCGCTGAGAACCGGTCCGAGGTCATGGGCATCAACCGGACCTGAACGCAGCCGGGGCGGTGCGGCGAACGACAGGCGATCAGCATCACGACGTATGCGCACAAGACCCGCGCCGCATTCCTGCACGATGGCGTCTGCCCTCGGCACGCCCCCCGCCGACTCCCAGACGAAGGCGCTTCCCAGGGTCGGATGACCGGCGAACGGCAGTTCGCTGTCCGGCGTGAAAATCCGCACCCGATAGTCGGCGTCGGGATGACGAGGGCGCAGCAGAAAGGTCGTTTCGCTGAGATTGGTCCAGTTCGCGATGCGCGCCATCTGTGCGTCGGTCAGGTCGTCGGCGCCAAGCACGACGGCAAGCGGATTACCCTGAAAGGCCGCGGCGGCGAACACGTCGACCTGACGGAACGAAAGCTCCATGCTCAGGGCTCCCCCGCGAACGCGTCGGTCGGACGGGATTCACCATCCGCCATGGCCGTCAAAAGCGGTGCGTGCGCCGATGCCACCGCGCCCTGAAGCGCATCACGATGACATCGGGAGGCCTCGATACGCTCGCGCATCGGGATCGACACGCCGGTCACAAGGCCGCAGGCCCTCAGGGCCGCCGCGTTCATGCGACCCAGCAGTCGGCGCGCCCGCACGGGATCGGCAAGGTCGTCACGGGCATAGGACACCATGACCTGGTCTGTCTGATTGTCGGTCTCCTGTGCCGGAACGGGCGCATGAAGCGCCATCAGCACCATCAGTCCCCCGAGGATTGCCCCGGCAAAGCCCGCGACGGGGCCCCAGCACCGGATCAGACTGGGCGACCTGACCGGCATATGCGCAGAGAGGCTCTGCGCAATGCAGTGCGCCATAACATCCTCCTTATTGTCATAGGACAATTGAACAAATCGAATCGATTGCTCTAATTTGACAAACCAGAAAAAGAGTTCAATCTCTATATTGTCCTATTTCAATTACAGGCGAAGAGGTGCGCGATGTGGCAGCCCGAACTGGAGTCCGGCCGCCAGCCGCTCTATGAGCGACTGGTCGTCGCAATGGCCCGCGATATCCGGACGGGCGAACTGCCGCCGGGCAGCCGCCTGCCGCCACAACGCGATCTTGCGTTCCGTCTGGGCGTTAGTGTTGGCAGCGTAACGCGCGCCTATGCCGAGGCCGAGCGCCGGGGGCTTTTGTCCGCCCACGTCGGCCGGGGCTCGTTCGTGCGCGGCCGCCTGTCCTCCGCCCCGGACATACCGACACCTGTGCGCCATGACGGTGCGGAGTCCGCGCTCCAGGCGCCCATCGACCTGCGCCGCAACACGCCGCCACCGGTGCCGCTGATGGACGATCTCAGGACCGCGCTGGCGACGCTGATGGCACGCGACGCGCTGGAACCGGCGGTTCACTACATACCCGGCGCGGGCCTGCCGCAGGTTCGCGCCGCCGGGGCCCGCTGGCTTGCGGCGCAGTATGGCCTGGACGTCGACCCCGACGCCCTGATCCAGTGCAATGGCGGCCAGCACGGGATCGCCTTGGTGTTTTCATCGCTCTGCGCGCCGGGCAGTACCATCCTGTGCGAGTCTTCCACCTTTTATGGTGCGCGCGCGGCCGCCGAGCATTTCGGCCTCACCCTTCACGGCCTGCCAATGGATGAGGAAGGTATCCTGCCCGAAGCCGTGGCGCGGGCGGCGGTGGAGACCGGCAGCCGCCTTCTGTTTACCCTGCCGACCCTGCACAACCCGACCACGCGCACGATGTCCGACCGGCGTCGACAGGCCATCGCCGACGTCGCCCGCGCGCAGGACCTGCTGATTCTGGAAGATGACGCGTATTACGCCTATTCCGGCCGGCCGCGTCAGATCGCGTCATACGCGCCCGAGCGCACCCTCTATCTCGCCAGCCTGTCCAAGGGCGTGTGCGCCGGTTTTCGCCTTGCGTTCCTGACTGTTCCGCCGACCGTCCCACATGAACGCCTCCTGCGCGGCGTGCGGGCGCTGGGCTATTGCCCGCCTGCGCTGGGCGCCCTTGTGTTCAACGAGTGGGTCGCCGATGGCCGGATCGACGCCATCGCCCAGTCCGTCCAGTCCGAGGCCGCCGCGCGCTGGGCGTTGGCGCGCGCCACTCTAGGCGACCTGATCGCACCATGCGGGGCGGACCATTCGCCCCATGCGTGGATGCCGATGGGCGCGCTGGACGCCGAACGTGTCACGGGGCGCCTGCTGCGCGCCGGTGTCGAGATCACGCCGCCGGACGCATCGGTGGTGTCCGGCGACGCCGATACGGGGCTGCGCGTGTGTCTGGGCGCGACGCACAGCCGTAGCGAATTGTCCCGTGCCCTGACCATCATTGCCGATGTGGTGCGCGGCGGCCTCAGCGATAGCCGGGATGGAATCCTCTGATCGCCCGACCAGGTGAGACATGATGTCTGGCGATCAGAGAGGGGTATTTTATAATCTCCACTTACCGTGCCTCACCTCGACCGACGCTGTCTGGTGGCAACCAGAGGACGGCTGTTGGCGTGCATGACAGGACGCTCCACACGCCTGGACGCCGCCGGTGTCCGTGCCTCCGCTGCGCGCGATCGTTCGACCGACCAGCGATTGTCAGGAACCGGCAGTCCGAGATGCTCGCGAAGGATCTCGTGCTCATAAGAGGTTTTTCATACCCTTCGACAAAGAGACGACCAGATAGCGGGCAGGCTCCTTTGACAAAAGATGGTAGCCACAACGTGACGGTAGCGAGATTGAGAAAGGCGACGAAGGATTTCCTCGTTTTGTCATAGCAGGTGGCGATACGGCAGAACTTCTTGAGCGTGTTGAACATCCTTTCGAAACGATTTCAGTCACGGTATCGGCGGAAATCGCAGGGAATGTCCGGTGGCCGGTTCGAACGTGGCGGGATGACGGGAAGAACACCTCGAAAAAGCAGGGTCTCCCGTATCCTGTCACTATCATACCCCTTGTCGGCCAGAAGTCGGCGCGGTGTCACGACCGGCAGGTCCATCAGGGCATCAGCGCCGGAATAAGCAGAAACTTCACCACCCGTCAGGTCAAAGCCAAGAGGGCGTCCCTGACCGTCAGCACGGGCGTGGACCTTGCTCGCAAAGCCGCCGCGGCTTCGACCAAAGCCGTCCTTCTGAGTCCCCCTTTTGCGCCAACCGCCTGGCTGTGAGCCCGAACGACCGTGCTGTCCTTGCTCTGCCCATCGACGGAACCGCACATACACCGCGTTCCATTTTCCGTAGCGCTCATGCATGTGCCGCCATGGACAACCGACATGCAGGACATAAAGCATTCCGTTGAAAAATAGAGGATTATCCTGCGATAGTCGGGACGAAAGACCACGTTCAGGCGGCAGAAGATTGCCAATAATCGCTCATTCTTCGTCGGTCAGGTCGCCACGCATTCAACGGTCTCCGTAAAGACCAGCTTTGAATCACGTCCAAGCCAGTCTGAGAAGACTTTCTGCCAACAGAACCTCATGCGATAGACGAACCATCACGAACTAGACTGTCTATTTCGCGAACACCGCATCCATCGACGCAAAACCCTTTATTTCTATCGGATTTCCTGACGGATCACGAAAGAACATCGTCCATTGCTCGCCGGGCTCCCCTTTGAAGCGCACCGTCGGCGGCAACACAAAATCGACGTGCAACGCGACAAGCCGATCCGCCAGAACCCGCCAGTCGTCGAGCGGCAAAATCACGCCCAGATGCGGCATCGGTACGAGATGTTCGCCCACACGCCCCGTGTTCTGGGCCACGAAAGGTGTTCCGAGATGCAGCGAAATTTCATGACCGAAAAAGTTGAAATCCACCCATGTCGGCGCGCTCCGTCCTTCCGCGCAGCCCAGTGTTTGTCCGTAGAAATCTCGTGCCTCGTCAAGATTATCGACGTTATAGGCAAGATGAAAAACGCTTTTCATATTCGACCTCCTGTTTAGGCTCGCGGATCCGCTGACGATACGACGACACGGAAGCCGTTCCCGCGCCAGAAGCCGTTCGGCTCCAGACTGCCGCGATAGGTGCAACACGCTTTCAGGCGATTGCTGGAAAAGCACCCGCCACGGAGGACCCGCCGGATCGAGACATCCGCATCAGGGGCCTCGCGCCCATCGTCGCGGTACGGATAGGCGAAATCGGGGGTCGCCATGTCCGGGCCCCATAGCGTCGTCGTCCACTCCCAGATGTTACCCGCCATGTCATCCGCGCCGTAGGGAGAGCGCCCGTAGGCACACAGCCCCACGGCAACCGGAGTGTTCAGGCCCAGTTCGGCGGAATTCGACCATCCCGCCCTCCACGCTCCTACCCAGGGATACACGACGGCGCCGGACTCGTCGGGGTGATCCCCCCGCGCCGCGCGTTCCCATTCCATTTCGGTGGGAAGCCGCACCACCTCGTCGGCCGCAATTCGACCTTCAGCACGCCAGCGTTGCGTCAGCCACGCACAATAGGCACAGGCGTCATACCACGTCACGTCCGTGGCGGGTGCGTTCGCGCGCTCGGCTCTCGCAGCATCGGGCGATGTCCACGCGCGGCCCGTCTCGCGCACGAAGGCGCCGTAGGCCGCCACCGTGACGGGGTACCGGCCGATGCGATAGCCCGCCAGCCTAACGGCGTGCACCGGCTGCGAATTCGGATGCGTGTCCGACCCGATGACACTGCGCCCGGGCGGCACGTCGATCAGCGTATCCAGCGCACGCGGGTCACCAACGAGGGCGAGGTATCGCGCCGCCTGGTCGCGCAGCGCAAGCGTCGCCCCGCCTTGCGCGATCATCGTGGTCAGGGCGCGCCGCGCGGCCCGCAGCAGATCGTCGTCGTCCGTCGATGTCACGCAGAGTGCGGCGGCTGACAAGAGCCCGATCGCCCAGCGGTCGGAAAGCTCGAGCAGCCCCCGCGCCAGTGCCGTCGTCCCCTGACCACGTTCGCGCAGGACCATCGCAAGAAGGGGGATCGTGGAACGCCAGCGGAGCGGGGACTGCGCGACACGGACCAGAACATCGTGCGCAGGCAGCATGGAAAACGCACGTGCAGCCAACACGGGATACAGTATCGTTCGGGCGAAATCCGACGTGATCAGCCTGTCAGCGCCTACCGGCTGGCCGTCGGCCACGGCGGCGGTGGCAAGTGCCGCCCGACGTTCGTCCGACTGTGCGTGCAGCCACGCGTCGGCGACCGCGACCGGGTCGGCACCGGCCGCCCCGCCGACGGCCATCGCGGCGACGAACAGGTCCGGTCGTGCAGGCATGCCGTCCGCATCCGCCCGACACGCACGCCTTGCCAGTGCATCGGCCTTCTGTGCGTCGTTCAGGGCGATCAGGGAGAACGGGGCAAATGCGTCCGGCACGGCCAGACCCCGGCAGAAATAGCCATCCGCCAACACGACGACCCGCAGCGCGGAATGCGCCTCCAGCAAAGCCGCCGCGTTACGAAGGATAGATTCAGGGTCAGGACATTTTTCCAGCCCGTCAATAATCAGGAGCGTGTTTGCCTCCAGAAGACCTTCATCGGTCAACGTCCGGATAACATGATCCCAGTCGTCACCGTCTTCGACCCTGTACAGGACCGGCTCGGGGACCGGCCCACTCCAGCTTTCCTGCCGGCGCGTGCCCGCCCCGTTACGCGCCACCATCCGCGTGAGAGCCTTCAGACCATAGCGGCGGTCCCCGACCAGTTCCCCGGCGAGATTGAGAGCCAGGTCGAGTGAAAAACTCGTTTTCCCGGAACCGGTGTCTCCGGACAGAAGACAACCGCGTTCCCGGCTTACCATGTCCAGCGCCGTGAAATGCACGGGCGGACGAGGCGCGGTCGGATCGTCCAGCTTGCGAAGACCCTTGGCCTCCATATCCTCCTGCGTGTAGCTGACCAGCAGCGGAATATACGCCTGATGCACGGCGAGAGAGTCCCCGCCCGCTCCCCAGACGAGAGGGGCATCCCCGAAGCGGCGGATCAGGTCCCGCCCCCGGACATACAGAGTGGTCATAGACGTCACCCCCGGAACAGCGCGGCGACCGAGGGGTTGTGAAAGCGCTGGATTTCGATCGCATAGCCGGCGGGATCTTCAAAAAAGAAGTGCTCGCAGAAGCGTCCTTTTTGAAGAGTGCTTACGTTCGGCACCCCCGCGGCCACCATGCGGGCATGCCAGCCCTCGACATCCTGGGCAACGATGGTCAGCAGCACCGCACTGTGTGGCTGATGCCGCAAATGACCGCGATTGCCGTCAACCATGCCGAAGTAACTTCCTTCCCCGACACGGTATATGCGCGCCATGCCCTGATCCAGCACCAGCTCGAATCCCAACACCTCTTCGTAAAACGGAATGACGGACGCCATGTTCTCGTAATAAAAAAACGTGATGGTATAGTCTTGCTTCATGAGAACGCTTCCTTCGTGAAATGCATGATACCTTTATGATCCACGGACAGTCCGCCCAGTCCGGCCCGCGCGGCCGCCAGTGTCTCGGGATGAACCAGGTATAGCCAAGGAGGATTGGTCTGCAGCGCCGACAGACACCGACCATAGGCTACGGCCCGACGCTGCGGATCGATGGTCTCGTTCGCCGTGGTGATCAGGCCCTCAAGCGCGGGGTCGTCAAAGCCCTGCCACCAGACGCCCCGGCTGGAACTGCTGATCTTGTCGTTCAGGACACGGAATGTGCTATGCGGCGACGAATCGAATATGGCGATATCGCCCATGTCCTTGCGTCCTATCGCGCGCGCATAGCCCGGCCTGTCGTCCGCCACATCGATGCGTACTTCCAGGCCGACATGCTGAAGTGCGTCCTTGATGACATGCGCGATCCCGACGGCATGTTCAGGCATATATGTCGGAGTCCGCAGCACCAGTTCCTCGCGAAAGTCGAGCGTTCGAAGCATCGCGCGCGCCGTGTCGGGATCGTAGTCGATCGGATGAAGCCCGGCCTGCGAAGCACCACAGTGCCATGGGCTGACGATCGTCGCCGCAGGGCGCGCCAGGCCGTGATAAACCTGCCGGCACAGGGACTGCCTGTCGATCGCCAGGTTCACGGCCCGCCGCGCCACGTCGGACGCGAACAACCCGCGCGCGCAATTCAGATACGCCATCACCGACAGGCAGTGCGTGGCGTGAATCCACTGCAACGGCCCCTCCCGGCGGGGCAGCCTCTCCAGACAATCGAGCTGGCACGCGATGTCCGCACGCCCGGCCACGACCTCCGCCAGACGCGCCTCCGCGTTCGGCAGGGCGTCGATCCTCATTCTGCGTCCCTGGGCATCGCTCAACCGGACCGATGTGGCGCGCGTGAAAGCGTCCACACGAAAGGGGCCGGTGCCGATGGTCGCGTTTCCCTCCGGATCGGTACGGGACAGATAGAATTCGGTGAAAATTTCCGGCAGATCGCCCATGGGACGCGCGGTCGTCACGCGCATTGTCGATTCCGATGCCGCCACGAACCGTGCATGTGCGAAGTAGCGCGCATATGACCACTTCATGCCAAACGTATCAACGGATGCGCTGATCGCGTCCACGAAATCGACGACGTCCCGAGCCGTGCAGCGGTGCCCATCATGAAAAACCGGATCCGGGCGGAGATGAAACGTCCAGACACAGCCGGTCTCGTCCACCTCCCACCGGTCGAACAGGCCGGCCTCGACACGCCCGTCGGTCCATGCGCACAGCGGTTCCATCACAAGGGATTTGAGCGTGAGGATACTGCGGTCGTCCGTCACCCGGTCGGGTGGCAGAAAGTCCACCTTTTCCTGCACGATATGCACGTCATCAGGGCGTGTGTTGGTCATTCGGGCGTCCACCGCTCATACCTTCGGGTTGAGGTAATCAGACATCGCATCAGCGATCAGATTGAACGACAGGACCGTCAGCATGATCGCCGCACCCGCACTCATCAACACCCACGGGGCGACGCGAACGAAATCCAGATTGGCCGCAATATCCGCACCCCATTCGGCCGACGGCGGCTGCGCCCCCAGCCCCAGAAACCCCAGGCTGGACACCTGAAGAATCGCCGATCCCACCGACAACGATGCCAGTGTCACCATCGGCGCGATACCGTTGCGCAGCACATGGCGCGCCATGATCCGCAGGCTCCCGACCCCCAGCACGCGCGCAGCCTCGACATAGAGCATGCCCGAAATATGCTGCGCCTGACGCCGTGCCAGACGGGCGAACTGGGGTGTCATCGTGATGGCGATCGCCAGCATCGCGTCCAGCAGTCCCGGCCCAAGGGCAGCGGCCAGCGCGATCGCCAGAACAAGCGCGGGAAAACTGAGGACCGCGTCGACGATACGCATCGCCACGGCATCGAACAGTCCACCCCGGAAACCGGCGACAGTCCCCACACCCACCCCGACGGCAAAGGCAATCGCCACCACACCCAGCCCGATCGCCAGCGTATGACGACCGCCATACAGGGTGCGTGTCAGCACGTCACGCCCGAACAGATCCGTGCCGAGAGGATGCGTCCGGCTCGGCGCCTGCAACATCCGGGTCACGTCCATATGGTCGGGCATGCCCGGTGTCACCAGCGGCGCGATTGCAATCAGGGCAATCATGATGCCCAGAATGACCACTCCCGCCCGTCCACCGCGATGGGCGAGCATATGGCGAAGACAGCGCGTCATCGCGCACGCTCGCGCCGCAAACGGGGATCGATCCGGGCGCTCAGGACGTCCGCGCCGAGGGATACGGTCATGAAGATGATCGCAAAGACCAGCGTCGTGCTTTGAATGACAGGATAATCGCGATCGCGAATGGCTTCGAACATGTAGCGCCCGATTCCCGGCCAGGAAAACACGGTCTCGGTCAGGATCGCGCCCCCCAGCATATCACCGAACTGCACGCCAAGAATCATGATGGCCGGTCCGGCCGCGTTCGGAAGCGCATGCGCAAGCAGGATCTGCCCCTCTTTCATGCCTTTGGCCCGCGCCGTTCGGATATAATCCTCCGACAGGGTCTCGATCATCACATTGCGCAGAAAACGGCCGAGCATGGCGGTGAGAAACGCCGCCAGCACCATGGCCGGCAGAATGATATGCGCGAGCAGGTCGGCAAAGGTTGCGACATCGCATCGCAGAAGACTGTCCAGCAGCAGGAAGCCGCCACGCCCGTCATCGATCATGAACGCGCTGGTGCGGCCCGCGACGGGCAGCCACCCCAGCCACGCGCTGAACACATATTGCAAGCCGAACGCCAGCAGAAAGGCCGGGATCGACACTCCGCACAGCGAACAGAACTGCAACGCACAATCCACACCGCCGCCCGGGCGCCGCGCGGCCAGAACACCGGCGGGCACGCCGACCGTCAGCGCCAGCACGAAGGCCATCACCGCCAGCTCCATCGTTGCGGGCAGACGGGTGGCCAACGCGTCCGTCACCGGACGCCCGGTCCGGATGGACGTGCCGAGATCACCGCGGGCCAGCCCCGCAACATAGTCGACGAATTGCAACGCAGCCGGCCGATCGAGACGCAGTTCGTGGCGCAACGCACTGATCTGGGCGTTCGTGGCACCCGGGCCCAGCAGGGTCACCGCCGGATCGCCCGGAATCATCCGCGTCAGGCCGAAGACGATCAGCAACACCAGCCCCAGAACAGGGATCATGGCCATGATCCGGCGTGCCATATACGCGCTCATCCCGACCGCGCCTCCTTGAACACGCCCCAGTATTCGCTCAGCGGTGGCGTGGATTTGACCACCAGTCCCCGCACATTGCGACGCGCGAACACGATCACCTTGTTGGTAAACAGGTACACGGCGGGCAGGCGTGCCAGAAGCCGCGCCTGAAGCGTCGCATACAGCGCCTTGCGCCGTGACGGATCAGTCTCGACCTGTGCCTGAAGGATCAGGCCGTCCATGGCGGGATCGGGTGGCATGCGGAATGTCATGGCGGTTTCGGCAAGTGTGGACAGATAACCGATCGTGAGGTGGGCGTCCGGATCGTTATACCAGGGCTCCCGGCCGTCCAGCGCCGTATCGAAGCGGCCGGAAACGTGAAGGGCGCGCAGGGAGGGAAACTCCATCTGTTCGATGGTGGTCCTGATCCCGACGGCCGCCAGACAGGACTGCAGGAACGTCGCCACCGTGGCCCAGAATGTCCCTTCGAACGTATACAGGGTCAGGTGCAGCGCACCGGGTCCGAACCCGGCTTCGGACAGCAACGCAACGGCCTGGGCCGGATCGAAGCAGGGCGCTAGATCACGCATCGAGGGGTCGAACGCCCAGTTGCTGCCGGGCAACGGACCGAAGGCGCGATCAACGGTTCCGGCCAGAACCCCATCGATGAGCGCGTCATAATCGATCGCATGCGCGACCGCCTGCCGCACGCGCAGATCGGCGACGGGCCGACCGGTGGCCCGATTGTTGAAGTCCAGCTGCCGCATGATCTGGCTGGGCACCTCGATCACCTGAATATCGGGGTTGCGGCGGAAGGAAAGTATGTCAGCCATCGGCAGCGACGATAACTGCGCGTTCTGCTGGCAGACGTCGATCTCGCCGCGCTCGAGCTCCAGCCTGCGGGTGGAGGCATCGGCGATCACACGATACACGAGGTAGGACAGCCGCGACGCTCCACGAAAATAGGACGGATTGCGCGACAGCGTCAGTCCGACGTCCGGCACGTAGCGATCCACACGAAAGGCACCCGTCCCCACCGGTCGCGTGGAAAAATCCCGCCCCAGCGTCCGAACCGCCGTGGGACTGACGATCCCGCTTTGGGGCTGGGCCAGCAGCGACAAAAAGAACGGAACCGGCCGGGACAATTCGAAATCCAGCGTCAGCGGGCCGGTCACCGTGATCGACTGCAGCGCATCCAGGCTCGCCCGCATGTAGGGGTTCAGTCGCCGTGTACGTTCGAGCGAAAACCGCACGGCCTCCGCGTCCAGCGGCGTGCCATCATGAAACGTCACTCCCTCGCGCACGACGAAGCTGTAACGGGTTCCGTCGGCGGAAACGCGCCAGCGCTCGGCCAGTCGACCTTCGGGCTCGGCGTCCGTATCAGACGCCCACGCCACCAGCGGGTCGAACACGTTCAGAATGATTTCGCTTCCGATCGGCTCCGCCCGATTGTCCGCAGGCTCCAGCCCGACAGGATCGGAGCCGATGGCTACGACGAGAATATCATCGTGCGAAGGCCTTGCGCCTGCGGGCACCACGTCCAGAACGGTGGCCGCCCCCATGCCGAGACCCGAGGCCAGAACCGCGCGGCGGCAGGGACGAAGCGGGGCGGCCGTGGACATCGAGGCTCCGTCTGCGAGAGGACAGGGGTCAGCTAATATTCTAGGTAATATATTAGTATGCCGCTCCAGGTCAATTTCGCGACGCCCATTTTGACGTTGTGGGCTTACGCAACGACGTGGTCGGGCGTGCGGCCCGCCAGCCGGTCAATCACCTGCCGGGCACACAGGCATGACGTCGCGCGCATGGCCTCCTCTGTCGTGCCGCCGATATGGGGTGTCAATATAGTGCGCGGCAGCGACAGGACCGGATCGTCCGGTGCCGGTGGTTCGGTCGTGAACACATCGAGTGCCGCCGCCCCCACCCGCCCATCGGCCAGCGCACGGCCCAGCGCGGACACATCGATCAGGCCACCGCGCCCCGTGTTGATCAACAACGCACCGGGCCGCAGGACGCGCAGCGCGGCATCGTCGATCATGGTGATCGTGTCGGCACGTAACGGTCGGTGAAGGGACACCACATCAGACCGCTGAAGCAGATCCGGCAGATCCGGCACGCGCGCTACGCCGTCTGCTTCGAAAACCGCCTCCGGCGTGCGTGGCGACCATGCCAGGACCGTCATGCCCAGCCCATGGCGCGCCATCGATGCCACGGCCCGCGCAATCGTGCCGAAGCCGACGAGGCCCAGCGTCTTGCCGTGCAGTTCGTGCAGGCCGGGCTGGTAGCGAAACCCCCAGTCGCCCGCACGCACGGCCGCATCGGCGTCAAGCGTCCGTCGCGCCAGTGCGAACATCAGGCCGATGGTGTGCTCGGCCACTGACCGCACGTTGGTCTGCGGGGTGTTCGTCACCATTATCTGGCGAGCACGCGCGGCGATCAGATCGACGCGATTAACGCCGACGCCATGGCTTGCGATGTGACCCAGATCACGCGCCGCCCCGATGGCGCGCGCATCCATCCCGGCGTCGCGCGTGATGACGGCGCGGGCATCGCCGATTTCGCGCGCCACCACGGCCATGTCCGGCGACGACGCGAACCGCACGTCGTGGCCCGCGGCACGCAACAGGTCGACGCCCGCCGGATGGATCGGCTGCACGACGAAGCAGTCCGCCATTCGGTCAGGCCCCCGAAAGAGTGCAGCTCAGGGTTGGCGCGCCTTCGCTGCCACCCGCTTCGAAACGCGTGCCAAAGGGGGCCGACAGACGGGCGAAATTCTCCAGAATGCGCGGCCCTTCCTCCTTACCCGCCAGAGACGGGACACCTCTCACGTGGGCCGCCGGGCCCAGGTTCAGGGTGATCGGGTGAATTTCGATTCCCGTCAGCACACCCTTGTCATACGTGCAGATTGGCATGACCGTTTCCCAAAAACGGGTTTCAGCGGGAAAGCCCTTCGCATCGTTGTTGCTCCGCGCCTTGTAGACACGATGCGGCGTCAGATCGGTACTGACGCGATTGACGGCATAGGATTCGACCGGCAGACGCTCGACCAGTTCGTTCTGCCCGATAAAATTGCCCAGACTGTAGAAAATCGGCTTGCCTCTGTAGATTTCCATGCCGCGCAACAGATGCGGACCGTGTGCGGCCACGATATCGGCCCCCTCGTCGATGGCCCGACGGGCAAACGCCACAAGGAATTCGGCCGGCGTTTCCACATCGATGACGCCGGACTCGTTATATCCGCTTTCATGGGCATGAACGCTGACGATCACCGTGTCGGACACCATACGCGCCTCGCCGATCCAGCGGGCGATCGCCGCGACGTCGCCCGGATGGGGGGCGGTGCGGACTTCGGTCCGGTCTCCGATCGTGAAGCTCAGGTTCTCGAACGCCAGTATGCCCGGTGGCGTCGGAAACGCGAAACCGAGCTGGATCTTGTCGTCGCGGACCTGCTGCAATCCCAGCCGGGCGTAGAGTGCGCCGAGCCTCTCATACTCCTCGGCCGATACATGATGCAGCGTGGAATAGCGCAGCGGGTTGATGCCGGGACGGCCCTGCATCGCCTGCGTCTGATCCGCAGCTTCCTGTCCGCGCGCAAAGGTGGAGACGCACGACAGCATGGAGACCGTACCACGCGGATGCGTCGCATAGGCCGGCCGACGGGCCTCTTCGAGATTTTTTCCAATACCGGAATAAAGAATCTCGCGCTGATCGAGAACTTCCATCGTCTTGCGCAACCCGGAAATACTGTAATCGAGGCTGTGATTTGTCGCGGCAGCAAACAGGTCGAAGCCTGCTTCCGCCAGTTCGTCCACGACCCACGAGGATGCTCCGAAATGCGTCCCCCCCATATCGAGTGCCGGATCACCTTCGAAGTCGTTCGGCACTAGCTCGAGATTTGTGAAGGAAACGTCGCATGATCTGATCTTGTCGAACAGAGGCGCTATCTTGGGGTCGGTCAGGCTGTTCAGGCGTCGAAAGAGAATGCTATCGCCGGTCAGGCAGATCTTCATGGGAGGTCTCCCGTGCTGGGGTGAAAATGGCGGCGTGGGTTCAGCGTGAACGGGCTTCGAGCACCGTCGCGAGAACCTCCGCGCCGACGGCAAAATCGGCCTCGTCCATGGCTTCGTCCGGGTTATGGCTGCCGTTCGCGTTGCGCACGAATAACATGGCGGTAGGAACGCCCTGATTCGAAAATATCGCGGCGTCATGACCGGCACCGCTGGGCATCGAACGCACCGCAACACCATGCCTATGCGCCGCCTGCGTGAGCTCCGACTGAAGCGCCGTGTCCATGTTGGCCGGCTGGCTGCCGGTGACCGCCCCCAGCGTCACCCGCACGCCGTACTCCGCCTCCACTGTGGCGCGCGCCGCCTGAATGTGACCGTCCATCTGTGTCAGCAATGCGGTATCGCGCGACCGAACATCGAGCGACAGGGTAACCTTGCCGGCGACGGTACTGAAATCTGCCTGGTCCGCATCGGTATGGCAGACGCCAAACGTCAACGTCATGTCACCGCCCTCGGCCTCGATGGCCAGCCAGCACTGCTGAAGTTGGGTGATGAACGCCGACATCGCCAATACCGCGTCGCGACGAAACGCGCGCGGTGTGGCACCCGAATGGGCATAGTCGCCCTCGATCGTGATGGTGCGATAGCGCAGGCTGCCGCATATCCCGCTGACGATACCCAAAGTGGTATCGGTGCCGATCAGGACCGGCCCCTGTTCTATATGCAGTTCGACGAAGCACGCGATCTGCGCCGCGTGCAGCACCCGCGCTTGTCCCATCTGATCGGGCTGTCCGCCGGACTGGCGCATATGCTCGAACAATGTGCGTCCGCTGCCCCGCTGTCGAACATGGAGCGACGCCACGTCCAACACACCGAACGCTGCCTTGCTGCCGATATACGACACCGGAAACCAGGCGCTCTCCTCGGCACGGATGACCACGACCGTCACATCGCAACGCGGCCGATACCCCTCGTTCCGCCATCCAGACAGCGTGGCCAGTCCGGCCAACACCCCGGCCGCGCCGTCAAAATTGCCGCCCAGCGGCACGGTGTCGACGTGCGAGCCCGTCATCACGACCGGCGCCGTCCGGTCTTCGCCGGGCAACGTGATGAACAGATTGGCGGCCCAGTCCGTGTGGACCTCCAGACCGATCTCGCGGGCGGTGGCCGCCAGCAGCGAATGGGCCTGATTTTCGCCGGTATCGTACGATGCGCGCGTCATGCCGCGACCGTCGAACCCGATCTCGTGAAGACGGGCAAACAGGTGTCGGGCCAGTGCGAGGTCAATGGTCATCGCGGCGCGATCCGATCCTTGTGGCAAGACGCGCCCTGTTCACGCGTCGTATCGACACACACGTACGTCAGAGCAGGTTTTGGCAAAATTGAAGCGTCTGTCATGACGGTCATGCCGCGTGGCACGCGACGTCGTGCCCGGCGACGACGGTGCGGGCCGGCGGATCGACGTGGCGACATATGTCCATGCGCTCTGCGCAGCGTGTGTAAAATGGACACCCGGCGACGGGCTCCTGCGGCTCGGCGGGAGCGCCCGGCGCCGGCGCCTCCGACAAGGGGTGCGTGCGCGGGACAGAACGCAGCAGCATCCGCGTATAGGGATGCAGCGGCGTGTCGAACAGCGCGTCTCGGCCGCCTGCCTCCACGATGCGCCCGCGATAAAGAACGGCGACCCGGTGACTGACACGCCGCACGACGGCAAGGTCATGCGCGATGAACAGATAGGCAAGGCCCAGCTGTTCGCGAAGATCGTGCATGAGATTAAGAATATGCGCCTGCACCGAGACGTCGAGCGCCGAGACCGATTCGTCCGCGACGATCAGCTCCGGCCTCGTCGCCAGTGCCCGCGCGATGCCGATGCGCTGCTTTTGGCCGCCCGAAAACGCGTGCGGTCGACGCCCGGCGGACAGCGGGTTCAGCCCCACCTGCTGCAAAAGTGCTGCCACGCGCTCACCCCGTTCAGAGCGCGACAGAGCGGGTTGCGTGGCCTCCAGCGCCTCGGAGACCGAATCGCCAACGCTGATGGCAGGATCGAGCGCGTTATGCGGATCCTGGAAAATCATCTGCACCCGCGACCGAAACGGCCGAAACTCGCGTTCGGACATCGCGGTGATATCGTGCCCGTCAAAAAGCACACGCCCCCGCGTCGGTGAGACAAGCCGCAGCGCCATGCGGCCGAGTGTGGATTTTCCACTGCCGCTTTCACCCACGATCCCAACGGTCTCGCCGCGCGCGACCGTCAGCGAAATACCGTGCAGGACCGGGGTCGCGGCCGGCCCTCGCCAGGGAAAGCGCGAGGGGCGGCCGTAGGACTTCGTCACCGCGTCGAACCGCAGGAGGGCCGTCACGCCGCCACCTGCAGGGGGTGAAAGCAGCGCACGAACCCATTCCGGTCGACCATCGTGTGCCCAGGGAAAACGTGTGTGCACTGCACGTCGGCGCGGGTGCAGCGCGGTGCGAAACTGCATCCCGGCGGGAGGGCCCGCAACTCCGGGACCATGCCGGGAATGGCATGGAAGCGATCGGACGTATCCGCCAGATCCGGCATCGAATCCATCAACCCACGCGTGTAAGGATGGTGTGGGGCCGAAAACAGGGCGTGCACATCGCCCTGTTCGACCACGCGCCCGGCATACATTACGGCCACCCGATCGGCATAGGCCGCGACAACGCCCAGATCGTGCGTAATCATGAGAATCCCCATGCCACGGCGGATCTTCAAGGCATGGAGAAGGTCCATGATCTGCTTCTGGATCGTCACATCCAGCGCCGTGGTCGGTTCGTCGGCAATCAGGAGCGCCGGATCACAGGAAATGGCCATTGCGATCATCACGCGCTGGCACATGCCGCCCGACAATTCGTGCGCATAGGCATCGTAACAGCGCACCGGGTCGGCCAATCCCACCTCGCCAAGCAACGCGATCGCCCGCTGTCGGGCGGCCTTGCGCGACAGGCCCTTATGACGGCGGATCGTTTCCGAAATCTGCTGGCCCACGCTGCGCACCGGATTGAGGGCCGACATCGGGTTCTGAAAGATCATCGCGATCTCGCGCCCACGGATCGGCGACATCGCTTTCTCCGGCAAGGTCGCGATATCCCGACCCAGCAGCGTAATACGGCCGCTGGTGTTCAGCCCGTCCGCCAACCGCATCAACGCCAGCGACGTCATGCTTTTGCCGCAACCCGACTCCCCCAGCAGTGCCAGCATTTCCCCCGCCCGCACGTGCAACGTAAGGTCGTTCACGATCACGACGGCGTTGTCCCGCGTCGCGACCGTCAGTGCGGCCACATCCAGGACCGATGCGTTAGTGCCGGCAGGCGGATGCGGCTGCATCAGCGGCGCTGGAGGCTTTGCCGCATGCGGTCCAGCCCCTCAAGCAGGGTCGCCCGCGTGCAGCCGAAATTCAGGCGGACGAAATCCTTCGTTTCAGTCTCATGAAATTCGTTCCCGGCGCTGAGTGCGACCTTGGCATGGCGCAGAAAAAAGGCGTGCGGCTCCTCGCCCAGTTCAAGTGCGGAACAGTCGAGCCATGCGAGGAATGTCGCCTGCGGCGCATGCAGCGTGATGCCGGGCATGGTCGCGCGGATCGTCTCGACCAGAACGTCGCGATTGGCCTGCAGATAGGCAAGCTGCGCGTCGCGCCACTCGGCGCCGCCCGCCAACGCCGCTTCGGTCGCCACCAGGCCGAACAGGTTGACGCTGTCGACCATGCCAAGGCGATGCGCCTCGAACCGTACACGGATGTCAGGATCGGTGATGATGGCAAAAGCGGTTTTCAGACCCGCAATATTATACGTCTTGCTCGCCGCCATCAGGGTGATGGTTCGCCGCGCGATATCGGGGGACAGGCTGGCGATCGGCGTGTGAACTCGGCCGTCGAACACCAGATCGCCATGGATTTCATCCGAGATGATCAACGCATCGTGTCGTGCGCAGATGTCGGCAATCCCCAGAAGCTCCGTCCGGGAATAGACTTTTCCGGACGGGTTATGCGGATTACACAGCAGGAACGCCCCCGCACCGGCCATCTGCGTCTCGAACTGCGCAAGATCGAGTGCCCAGTCCCCCGACGCACCCGGATCGAGGCGAATATCACGCCGCGTAAGCCCCCAGTGGCCCGGCGCGCGCAGGATCGGGCGGTATATCGGCGTCTGGACCGCGATCGAATCGCCCGGGCGTAGAAACGCCTTCATCGCCATGTTGAAGCCCGGTTCCACCCCCGGCAGCAGAACGATATCGGCCGGACTGATCACCCAGTCGAAACGGGCGCGCAGTTCCGTGACGATCTGCGCGCGCAGACTGTCCTGCGCGACGGCGTAGCCGAAAACCGGGTGTTCGGCGCGTCTGCGGACGGCATCGACAATCGCTGGCGCGACGGCGAAATCGGTATCCGCCACCCACATGGGCAGGATATCAGCGGGATAGCGCGTCCATTTGTTGCTGCCGGTCCCACGGCGATCGATGGTCGCGTCGAAATCGAATGTCATCGGGTTCGCCCTCCGTTTCGTCTTCAGGCGAACCAGTGCCACAGGCCGCGCCGGACGTATTCACCTGCCCCCGGCCTGTTAACGACGTCGCTGCCGTCCCATGCCGTTTCTCCGCGCAAATACGTGCGCGAGACACGCCCGGTGAAACGGTGCCCATCGAACGGGCTCCATTTCAGGTCGTCATGCGCCGCCGCGCTGTCCCAGACGTGCTCGCCCGGCGTAAAGATCGCGATATCGGCGTCCGCCCCGACGCACAAACCACCTTTTTGCGGCCACAGACCGAAAAACTTCGCCGGACGCTCGCTCAACTGCGCCGCCGTCAGCGCGGGCGCGTCATAACCGCGTCGCTCGGCCTCGGTAAAAAACGCGGGCAGCAGTGTTTCGAGTCCGGGAACGCCCGCGCCGGCGTCGAAGATCGAGGGCGTGAACTTGTTGTCGATCGGCCAACTCGAATGATCGGAACTGACGAAGGCCACGCGCTCGTGCAGGATTTCATTCCACAGACCATCTCGAGCCCCGGGACGAATGGGCGGGTTCACCTTCATGCGCGCGCCCAGCGCCGGTCCGTGCTCCTGCGGATCGAGAACCAGATAGTGAACGCAGGTCTCACCCGTCGCGCGATAGCCGAGCGCCTGATACTGATCCGCCAACTCCATGCCTCGTGCTGTCGTAAAATGCACGATGTGCGCGTGCGCGCCGTGTGCTGCCCCAAGTTCGAAAAAAGCAGCCGATGCAGTCATCTCAGCGGCGATCGGGCGGCTGTCCGAATGGGCCTCTATCCCGTCCCGACCCGCAGCCCGCGCCGCGGCGATCCCCGACCGAACCATCTCCTGATCTTCGTTGTGCAGGCCGAGCGGAATGTCGGTTTCGGCAAGTGCTGCCAGAATGTCGCTCGTCTGGTCAGCGGCAATGCGCGGAAAACGCGTAGGGCTGCTTTCAAAAGACGAAATCTTGAACGCAACCACGCCACCGTCGATCAGGGGCGCCATGTCGGCCGTCCCCTGTCCCGGCATGACCGTGCCGTACAATGCCACATCGCAATGTGCCAGCGTCTCAATCGCCGCCACTTTCTCCCGCAGGCGCTCGACCGTGCTCAGGGGCTCCGGATTGTCATAGGGCATGTCGACAATAGTGGTGACGCCGCCCGCGATGGCCGAACGCGTCGTTGATTCAAGACCCGCCAGCCCAGCATAGCTGCCGGCATGTGTCTGCCCGTCCACGACACCGGGCATGACATAGCTGCCGGTGGCATCGACGACATCAAGCGCCGAAGGGGCCGGCCCCTGCCCGATGGCGGCGATCACCCCATCGCGGATCCCGATCCAACCATTTTCTATAATGTCCGACGGCGTTACGATGCGCCCCAGGATAATGCGATCCATAACGTTTTTTCCGTTTCAGGCTGGTAAGATCATGATGACTCGCGACCCGTCAGCCGGGCTCGGGGCCGGTGGCCACCGGGCGCGACGGGTCGGCGCTCCAGGCCGACCACGATCCGGGATACATGGGCGCGTCGATCCCCAGCATCATCAGCGCCGCGACCGTGTGGGCTGCCGACACGCCAGCCCCGCAGTAGACGCCCACCGGTCGGTTGCCATCCGCACCGGTCGCGGCATAGAGCGATCGAAGGGTCGCGAGATCGGCGAAATGGCCGTCCGGCGTCAGAGTATCAGGGGCCGGGACGTTGATCGCACCAGGAATATGACCGCGCGCTGGCGTCCCCGGCGGCACATCGCCGCCGCGATAGTTCGGGGCGATGCGCGTGTCCAGCAACACCCCGCTCCGCGCCAGCCGTGCCGCCGAGTCCGCGTCGAGTTCGGGCATCCCGCCCGGCTGTATGGCGACATCGCTTGGAACCGGTGGCGGGGACGCCTCCGTGACCACAGCACAGCCCGCAGACGCCCAGGCCTCAAAGCCACCATCCAGCATCACGACACGCGTGAAACCCGCCCAGCGCAGCACCCACCACGCACGCGCGGCCATCAGGTTGCCGTCATGATCGTAGACGACGATAGCACGATTTTTCCGCAACCCGAGCCGGCGCACCGTCTCCTGCAGTGCTGCAACGTCCGGCAATGGGCGCGCGCCATCGCGGGGATGGCTTGGGCTGGCGAAATCCACCGTCATTTCGGCATCCTGCGCGCCGGGGATACGGGGGGCTGCCTGAAACGGGCGCGGACAGACGGTATCGGGCGACCTGATCGCCAGTACGGACGGCGCCTGGTCCGATGCCAGCAGCCCAGCCAGCGCAGAGGCAGAAATCAGAACGTCTTCACGGCGATCGGCAGGCATGGCGGTCCCAGACTACAGTCAGAGTGTCACGGATGAGGAATGGTCGTTGAGAATGGACGCCGTCAGGCCGGCTCGGGTGCTCTCGATATGTCGGGCCATGGTCTTTCCGGCGACATCGGGATCGCGACCGCGCAGGATGTCCACGATCTGCACATGCTCCTGATTGGTTTCCATATTGATGTCGCGTTGGCGCGCGCCGATATAGAAAAAGCGCTCGCTTTCCTCCAGATGGCTGACGATCAACGCACTCAACCGTGGATTTCTGGAGCCATGGGCAATCGCGATATGAAACCGGCGATTGGCGTCAATGAAATAATCGATGCTGTTTTCTTCAGTCACACTGTAGGACGCCCGGGCCAGTTGACCCAGAAGATCGAGGTCCTCTTCGGTCATGTTCCGCGCGGCCAGCGATGCCGCCGTCTGCTCCAGAACCGATCGAACGGCGAAGAGATCGTTGATGTCCTTGATCGTGACCGGACGGATGCGATACCCGCGCCGCGGAAAGATATCCAGAAACCCGTCCATGGACAGCCGTGCGAGGGCCTCCCGAATAGGGGTCTTGCTGGTACCCAGCCGTTCGGCGAGTTCCAGTTCGGACACGTCGCTGTCCGGCGGAAGCTGACAGGTGATGATTTCCCGGCGCAACGTTGCGTAGGCCTGATCCGTAAGCGAGGGCTCGCGGCGTGGCCCTATGCGGGGCAACGGGCTTAAAGCGATCTTGGTCAACGTCCAGCCTTTCATCAGGATACGGTCCCTGGACTATAGAACCGTTATCCTGCAGCAGAAACGTATCATAAGATATTCCCACTGGTATATCAATGCCGTTCATGCGTATACCGCCCGCATGCGAAACAGGCTTTGCGCCGGAGTACGTTGTGAGTGACATGCCCAAGATAGTTGTCATCAATCCGAACTCGTCCGCCGACGTCACGGCCTCGATGCGGGAGAGCGTATCGGCAATGGCGCGCGCGCTTCCCTATACCCTTGACTGGATCACCAATCAGGGTGGGCCGCCGGGTATCGAGACGGACGCCCACGTGCACGCGGTTGCCTCCCAGATGAGTGACATTGTCGGGCACGCGGTCGCCGATGCTTTCGTCATTGGATGTTTTTCCGATCCCGGCGTGTCATCCTTGCGCGAGACCCAAGGCCGGCCGATCATTGGCATCGCGGAGGCCGCCTATCGATACGCCATGACGCAGACCCGTCGCTTCGGCGTCCTGTCGATCGTCGAAGCCTCCGTCGTGCGTCATCGCACTCATCTGCATCAGCTCGGGATCGCGTCATTTATGGCGGGCGACAGGCCGCTGGACCTTGGCGTCGCGGAGCTCGCGGGCGGTGGCGTGCTGGACCGACTGGTCTCGGTTGGTCGCATGTTGCGCGACGTCGACGGTGCCGAGGTCGTCATCCTGGGTTGCGCGGGGCTCGGGCGCTATCGCCTGCCGTTGCAGGCCGAACTGGGCATGCCCGTGATCGACCCGGTCATGGCATCGATCGCGCAGGCCGCGACGGAACTCCTGATGCGCATCTGAAAGGGTGCATGATCCCGACCGATAAAAAACGTCGGCCTGTATCATATTTATCACATTCATCTCTAAGTACATGAAATGCAAGGATATAATTGATCATTCCCGACATGGTCGGGCAGATTCGAGGGCAGCGTTGCGGCATCGAACTAATTGATATTTTTAATGGTATTCTTTCTGATATCTCACGAGACATATTTTACCTGGTAGGGTAGTTATTTCGTCATGATTACGGCATCCAAACGTTTCGTCCTCCTGGCGTTTACCGCCCTCTGCGTCCTTCCTGCCGCAACGGTACACGCGCAAAGTACGCAGTCGGTCGCGAAAACGGCCTATGAGAACAGCGCCGGCGAAGCCGTGATCGTGACCGGCACCCGCGAGACCGGGAAAAAGGCGCGCGAAAGCCTTAACCCCATTGATGTCATTTCCGCCCGGGAACTGGCCCGCACCGGGCAGACGAACGTGCGCGACGCCCTGATGCAGTTGCTGCCGTCCGTCAATCATCAGACGCAGGGCACGACCGTCGGCGCGCTGACGGATTCGATCAACCTGCGTGGACTAAGCCCGAACCAGACGCTGATCCTGGTGAACGGCAAGCGCCGTCACACCACCACCAACATCCAGACCGATGCAGGCCCCTTCCGCGGGTCGACGCCGGTCGACATCGATATGATCCCGATGTCGATGATCGACCATATCGAAGTGCTGCGCGACGGCGCATCAGCGCAGTACGGCTCGGATGCGGTGGCGGGCGTCGTCAACATCATCCTGAAAAGCGACGATCATGGCGGCACCCTGTCGAACGAGGCCGGAGCGTACAGTGCCGGTGACGGCTTTACCGAGAACCTGAACATCGACCACGGCTTCGCGCTAGGAAGCCGGGGCTGGTTGCATGCCGGACTGAGCTATCAGCATCGTGAGCGTACCGATCGCACGGGTGTGGACACACGCACGGGCCTGCTGGACAGCCACTGGATCGGCGATCCCCTCAGCGACCGGATTTCCGCCGCGATCAATGCGGGCTACCACGTCACCTCGGGGATCGAGGCGTATACGACGCTGACCTACGCACACCGCAACGCCAGCACGTTCCAGATCTATCGTCTGCCGTCCACGCTGCCCACAGTCTATCCAAACGGCTTCTCTCCCATCCTTGGCATCACCGAAAACGACTATGCGGCAACCCTGGGCTTGCGAGGCGGAAACTTTCTAGGCTGGAACTGGGACCTGAGCAGCACCTACGGCGGCGATCGCACCAATATCGGCATGCAGCAGTCGGCGAATACCGGTATCTACGCGGCAACCGGCGCCACCGACACCAGCTTTCACCTCACGGACTCCGCCTCCACGCAGCTGACAAACGATTTCGACCTCAAGCGCAGCTTCAGGCCTTCGTTCTGGGCTTTCCCGGTCAACGTAGCGCTGGGCGCGGAACAGAGATTCGAAACCTATTCGATCGGCAGCGGAAGCTACCAGTCCTATACTCTGGGTGGTTCGCAGGCCGTGCCAGGCGTGCAGCCGCAAAGTGCGGGAACACATTCGCGCGTGGTGTACGGCGTCTATGGCGACGTCTCGACGCACCTGACCAGACAGTTGCAGGTTGATATGGCCGGCCGCTTCGAACACTACACGGACTTCGGCAATACCGAGGCCGGCAAGGTCGCGGCACGCTACGACATCACGAAATGGTTCGGCATTCGCGGCACCATCAACAACTCGATCCGTGCACCGACGCTTGCGGAAGAGTACCATACGTCAGCGACGGTCACGACCACAGGTGCCACGGGTGAACTCGCACCCAGCTCACCCGGGGCAAAACTACTCGGCGCCAATGATCTGAAACCCGAACGTTCGACGAACGTCACCGCCGGGTTCGTCCTGCACCCGCTGCACAATCTTGATATTGCCGTCGATGCCTACCAGCTCGACATCCGTGACCGCATCATGGATGGGGGGACGTATAGCGGCGCGATGGCCGTCGCAGCCTTCGAGGCGAACGGTCGTTCCCTGCCTACCAACGTATCCCTCTCCGGTATTTCGGCCTCGTATCTGACCAACGCGGCGAGCACCCGCACACGCGGTGTGGACATCACGGGCAATTATCGCATCGACCTCGGACAAAACGGCCGGCTTGCCCTCGACGTTGCCCTGAACCTGAATGAGACCAGCATTCGCCATACCGGAACCAACGCGTTGGGCCGCTCCTTGCTGAACCTTCAGCAGATTGCGTACCTGACCACCGATGCACCGCGTAACGTGCTGATTTTCGGCGGCAACTGGACGAAGGGACGCTGGAACATCAACCTGCATGAGATGCGCTACGGTCATATCTTCGACCAGATGACGATCCAGCAGGGTGCCAACGCCTACTCGACCAGTGTGTTCGCGCCCTACACGGCGCATGCCCGTTTCATCACGAACCTTGCCGTCTCATACAGCCCCGCCGACCGCTGGACCGTCACGGCCGGCGCAAACAACCTGTTCAACACGTATCCCACACGCGTGCCCTATGCCGCCACCTATTATGGGCAGGCCAAATATGACCGCTATGGACAACAGATCGGCTTCAACGGCGGATTCTATTACATGAACATTTCGTACCGCTTCTAAAACGCACCGTCCCCGGCAACAGGGCTCAGCCCTCATGACCTCCAGGTGTGTCGGACCGGCAAAACGGCCCGATACACCGACGACCGAGTCTCGCGCTGGACACAGCCGCGACGTGCGGTGTGCGTCCTTGCGCAAAAGCACTCGAATCCCTGCCTGGATTGGGGCCACCGATCGCAGGTCGAGCCGGCGGCCCTTATGTCCAACGATAATCGCCGGCATGACGCCATGGCGGACACACGGGACGCGGTGCTCTCTCGCCGTATACACCGCCGCAAGCCGCTCCTGACCCGAGCGCATGCCGCTGTGCCCGACCCGTCACACAACACGGTAAGGCCACGCGGCGTAACGCGAACAGCGGAACGATGCCTGACTGTCCGTCACGTCCGGCGGCCCGGCCTGAACACCGGCGGCGTGGGTGCCAGCGAGATCGGAGCATCACTGACATCCGCCGCATGGCCGCCACCAACGAAAATCATACGCGGGCCAAGGTTAGGGCATGCGGTGACCGCTTCGCGCTTTGTACTTTCGGCGCTAAGGTTCCCAAGCGCCATTTGCCGAGAGAAGCATGATCAGTCTGTTCGACCTCTTCAAAGTCGGTATCGGTCCGTCGTCGTCCCACACGGTCGGGCCCATGCGCGCCGCACAGCGCTTTGCCGCGTCGCTGACACAGGCCGACAGGGTCGCCCGGCTACGGGTCACGCTGTATGGTTCCCTCGCCTGGACCGCGCAGGGGCACGCTACGGACAAGGCTATTATTCTGGGGCTGTGCGGCGAAAGTCCGCAGACGGTCGATCCGGACGCGGCCGACGCCATCGTGACGGACGTGCACGCTTGCCGCTATATCAGCATTCACGGGCACGGCATTGCTTTCGACCCGGCGGTGGATCTGGTTCTCGACCGCGAGACGACACCGCCTGTCCATCCCAATACGTTGCAGTTCGAGGCCCTCGACAGCGCAGGCCACCTTCTGGAGCACGCCCGATTCTGCTCCGTCGGGGGTGGTTTCATCGTCCATGAAGATGCGACCGAGAGCGCGGGCTACGTGCAGCCCGACGTGCCGTTCGATTTCGTCAGCGGGGCGCAACTCCTGGACCAGACCAAGCGCAGCGGATTGAGCATTGCCGACATCGTCATGGCCAATGAGAGCGCCTTACGCCCGCGCGCTGAGACCGAAGCCTATCTCGACCAGATTATCGACGTGATGATGGCGTGCATCGAACGCGGACTGAGCCATGGCGGTACCTTGCCGGGCCGGTTGAAAGTGCGGCGCCGCGCTGCCGCGCTGCACCAGCGACTGCGCGCGCAGGAGTCCGTCAACGCCCAATCACCCCACGGGATCATGGACTGGATCAGCCTGTTCGCGATCGCCGTGAACGAGGAGAACGCGGCGGGCGGACGCGTGGTCACCGCCCCCACCAATGGCGCGGCGGGCATCATTCCCGCCGTCCTGCGCTACTATCGGGATTTTTGCCCCCAGGCTTCGCCCGTTGCGGCCCGTCAGGGCATGCGGGACTTCCTGCTGACGGCGGCCGCTATCGGCGGCCTTTTCAAGCTCAATGCCTCGATTTCCGGCGCCGAGGTCGGGTGTCAGGGCGAAGTCGGGGTCGCGTCCTCCATGGCCGCCGCCGGGCTCGCCGCCGCACTGGGCGCCGACCCGCTGCACGTGGAAAACGCCGCCGAGATCGGCATGGAACACCATCTGGGCATGACCTGCGACCCCGTGGCCGGCCTGGTGCAGATCCCCTGCATCGAACGCAACGCCTTCGGAGCGGTCAAGGCCATCAACGCCGCCTCGCTCGCCATGCATGGCGACGGCACGCACCATGTCTCCCTCGACCAGGTCATCCGCACCATGGCCGAGACCGGACGCGACATGAACCACCGCTACAAGGAAACCTCGCTCGGTGGTCTGGCCGTCAATTTTCCGGAGTGCTGAGGCAGGACACCCCGTGCGGCGAGCCCCTGTAAAAAGCCAGTCGAGCCACATCCGCTTCTATCGTATGGGGGAGCAGCGCCTCCGTCCGCCCTCGTTCCGGCACACCGTTTCAACTGGTGGCCTGTTCGCCGCGTGTCGATCAGGTGCATGCGGGATCGGGCACGTCACGCGGCATGGACGGTCGGCGGCCGGACAGTAAAGTCGCGTCATCGCGACACCGACGTCAAACGGTGCCCGTGCCCGGAGGCGTCACAGCCTTGACCTCCATCAATGCCCTCGGACCCGGGGCCATGGCATCGTCGTACCAAGCAAGGCGCAACCTCGATGTTGTGCCACTCTCCGGCAACACCGCGCCATGACGACAGACCCAGGATCATAGCCAATGACTGTCAAGATTTCCGTCCTCAAGGAACGCGACGAAGGCGGCGAACGTCGCGTGGCGCTCATCCCGCAAGTCGTCGAAAAGCTGGCGCCGCTCGGAATCGCCTTTTCGATGGAGACCGGTGCCGGCCTGGCATCGTCCTATCCCGACAATGCCTACACCGGTGTCTCCGTATCACCGGACCGGAACGCGCTGCTGGCGGACGCGGATATCGTATTGGCCGTGCAGCCGCCATCCCTTGACACCGTCAGGGCCATGAAGCCGGGCTCCGTCCTTGTGTCCTTCGTCTACGGACGCAACAATCCCGATCTGGTGAAAGCCCTGCGGGACGGCAAAATCACCGGCTTCGCCATGGAACTGGTGCCCCGCATCTCCCGCGCGCAGGCCATGGACGCCCTGTCCAGTCAGGCCACACTGGCCGGGTATTACGCCGTGCTGATGGGCGCGGTGCACATGCCCAAGATTCTGCCCATGATGACCACCGCCGTGGGCTCGCTGCGCGCTGCACAGGTGCTGGTCATGGGCCTCGGCGTGGCCGGGCTTCAGGCCCTGGCGACCGCCAAGCGGCTCGGAGCCGTCACGGAAGGCTATGACGTTCGCCCCGAAACCCGGGAGGAGGCCCAGTCGCTGGGTGCGAAGTTCGTCGATACCGGCGTCGACGCCACAGGCCAGGGCGGCTATGCCCGGGAACTGACCGACGACGAAAAACACAAGGTCCGCACGATTCTCAGCGAGCACATCGCCCGCTCGGACCTGATCGTCACGACCGCCGCCGTTCCCGGCAAACGCGCGCCCCGCCTGATCGACGCGGAGCAGATAAGCGCCATGAAACCCGGTGCCGTTATCATCGATCTCGGCGCGGAAGGCGGCGGCAACTGCGAAGGCACCGTGGCGGGGCAGACCGTGCGCGTCGGCCCGGCGACCATCGTGGGACCCGTCAACGTGGCGTCCATGCTCGCCGAACAGGCCAGTGAACTCTACGCCAAGAACATCATGCATCTGCTTCAGCAGCTCATCACCAAAGAGCATGGTCTAGCCCCCGATTTCACCGACGAGGTCATCGCCGGCACCGCCCTGACGCATGACGGCTACATCACCAATGACGGCGTCCGCGCCGCGATCGACCCGACGTCGCCCGCTCCGCCCCCCGTCGCCCCGCCTGCCCCCGCCCCTGCCGTGACGCCTGACACCGGCCATACCGGGAAGGAGACCGTCCGATGATCACCGCCATGACCTTTGTCATCGCCCTCTATATCTTCATGCTCGCGGCCTTCACGGGTTACGAGGTCATCAGCCGCGTGCCGTCGATCCTGCACACGCCCCTCATGTCCGGTTCGAACTTCGTCCATGGCATCGTGGTGGTCGGCGCGCTGGGCGCCCTGTTCAACGCGTCATCCGTTCTGGAACAAGTCATCGGCTTTCTGGGCGTCATGCTCGGCGCCGGCAACGTGGTCGGCGGGTATGTCGTCACCGACCGGATGCTCGCGATGTTCAAGCCCAGCACCAAACCTGCCGCTCCTGCGCAGGGTATGCCGGTGACGGGAGCCAGATCATGATCGTCCTTGCCTACTGTGTCGCGCTCAGCGGCCTGATCGCCTCGGGGCTGCTTGTCTACGGGCTCAAGCGCATGTCGTCCCCGGTCACGGCCGTATCGGGGATCGTGACGGCCGGGTGGGGAATGCTGTTCGTCGTCGCGGCGAGCTTTCTGCAGATTTTCGGCGTGTCCGACGCCGCGCGCCCGCACATCGTGGTGAACGTCTTCCTGGCCATCCTCGCGCTGGTCATCGGTGGGGGCTGGGCCGGCTGGAAAGGCCGCAGCGTCGCCATGACGGCGATGCCGCAGATGGTCGCCCTGTTCAACGGCATGGGCGGCGGTGCGGCGGCGGCCGTGTCGGTCATCGCGCTGACCGGCCCGACGGACACGGGCATCGGCCAGCTTCTGGTCACGGTCGCGGGTGGCCTGATCGGCAGTATGTCCCTCTCCGGGTCGCTGATCGCGTGGGCCAAGCTCGATGGCCGGATGAACAGGCCCCTGCGCTTTGGTGGCCAGCGCATCGTCAATGCGGTCGTGTTCGTGCTGACCCTCGTACTGGGCGTCCTCGCGGTCGCGCAGTATCACCAGCCCGGGGGCGGCCTGATGGCCCTGCTGTTCTTCGCCGGCGCGCTGCTGTGCGGCATCTGCATGACCCTTCCGATCGGTGGCGCGGACATGCCGGTCGTGATCTCGCTGTATAACGCCTTCACCGGTCTTGCGGTCGGACTCGAGGGGTATGTCATGGCCGAGCCGGCCCTGATGATCGCGGGCATGGTCGTGGGCTCGGCGGGCACGCTGCTAACGGTCATGATGGCCAGGGGCATGAACCGGTCCATCTCCAATGTTCTGTTCAGCAATTTCGGCGAGGTCGCGGCGACCGCGGCCGCGGGTCCGCAGAAGGACGCCAAGTCGGTCAGCCCCGGCGACGCCGCGACCACGATGCGCTATGCCTCCACGGTCATCATCGTGCCAGGGTACGGGCTGGCGGTCGCGCAGGCCCAGGGCAAGCTGTACGAATTCGTCAAGCTGCTCCAGGCGGCCGGCGTCGACGTGAAATTCGCCATCCATCCGGTCGCGGGCCGTATGCCCGGCCACATGAACGTGCTGCTTGCCGAAGCCGGTGTGCCGTACGACATGATCTACGACATGGAGGACATCAACGACAGTTTCGGCGACACCGATGTCGCCCTCATCATCGGGGCGAACGACGTGGTCAACCCGTCCGCGCGGACGGATAAGTCGTCTCCGATCTATGGCATGCCAATTCTCAACGCCGACAAGGCCCGTCAGCTGTTCGTCATCAAACGCGGCATGGGCATGGGCTATTCCGCCGTTCAGAACCCGCTCTTCTTTCAGGACAATTGCGCTATGGTCTTCGGGGACGCGCAGGCCGTGCTGTCCAAAATGGTCGAGACGGTCAAGGGCCTCGCGACGTCGTCGTAAGGCCTGCGACATGGGCGTGCCAAGAACGGCCTTTGCCCCCAGAGGCCACGCGTGTAACCGGCTTCGGCACGACGTCCCCCGGACCGGTCGGGGTCAGAGTTGTCGTCGACGATGGGCCGCATTGCCGTCCACGTTGGCGTGGGACACGTGCGGCCGGACGTGATCGCGGCACAGGACGGCCCGACGTGCCGCCGTGAAAGCACAGGGAGTCACTACCCATGTTTGCCATGCAGTTGAAAGCCCATCACACGCCGCTCGAGTGGGTCGAGCTTCCGGACCCGGAGCCCGGGCCGAATGAGATCCGCATCCGCATCGGCGCGTGCGGCGTGTGCCGGACGGACCTGCATGTCACGGACGGCGAGCTGGCCCATGCAATGCTGCCCGTCATCCCGGGTCATGAGATCGTCGGCCGGATCGACCGGATCGGCCAGGACGTCACCGGCCTGTCCGTGGGCGAGAGGGTCGGTGTGCCGTGGCTCGGTCATACCTGCGGGCGCTGCCATTACTGCACGCACGGGATGGAAAATCTGTGCGATCATCCCCTCTTCACCGGTTTCACCCGCAATGGCGGCTACGCCACGATGACGGTCGCCGATGCGCGCTATGCGTTTCCGATGGGCGACAAGGGCGACGACAGGGATCTGGCCCCCCTGCTCTGCGCCGGGCTGATCGGCTGGCGCTGCCTCAACAAGGCCGGCTCCGGACAGAAAGTCGGCCTGTACGGCTTTGGCGCCGCCGCCCACATCATCACGCAGGTTCTCCGCTGGCAGGGACGCGACGTGTACGCCTTCACGTCGCCGGGGGACACCCAAAAGCAGGCCTTCGCCCGTTCGCTCGGGGCCGTCTGGGCCGGGGGCTCGGACGAGGAACCGCCTGACCCGCTCGACGCCGTCATTTTGTTCGCACCCGTCGGCGCTCTGGTGCCCGCTGGCCTCAAGGCCGTCCGCAAGGGGGGAAAGGTCGTCTGCGGCGGGATTCACATGAGCGATATCCCGGCGTTTTCCTACGACGCGCTGTGGGAGGAGCGCGAAATCGTCTCCGTCGCCAACCTCACCCGACAGGACGGTCTGGACTTCCTCAGGATCGCGCCGGACATCGGGATCCGGGTCACGAACACGCCTTACGCCCTGAAAGACGCCAACCAGGCGCTGGATGATCTTCGATACGGCCGCTTCGACGGCGCCGCCGTGTTGATTCCGTGAGTGGGCCTGAAAGCAGCGTGGCGGCTGTCAGGATACCGGCCACCTATGGGAGGACACCTCTCGCCGCGGAAGCGTTATAGGCATCCGGTGGTCAACGCGTCCGCGTGACGCACCGCCCATTACCAAAATCACGAACCGTCGCCGGACTCCACATCGACCGAAAGCGTAAAGACGTAGCCCGAGCCGCGATCAGTCCGGATGATCTCGCGCCCGCTCCGTCCTCCGGCGCCCCCGCCCTTGTCGAAGCGTCGCCGGAGACGGAGGATCTGGACGTCGACGCTGCGGTCGAACACGTCTTCATGCACCCGCGTGGCGTTCAGCAGATATTCGCGCGATAGCGGCCGGCCGGGGGCGTCGAGAAACGCCAGCAGAAGCGCGAAATCGCCTTTTGTCAGTTTGACGACATGGCCGGACGGATCCTTGAGAATCCGAAGACGCCGGTCGAGTTCCCAACCACTGAAGGCATAGATGCGTCGGCCGCCCGCACTCTTGAGGTCCTCCGGCTCCGCGCGCGTGCCCTGTCCGTCCCGGACAGAGCAAAATTCCTGATACCGGCGCGCCTGAACACGGATCCGGGCAAGCAGTTCCCGGGGCCCGAACGGCTTGACAAGGTAATCGTCAGCTCCCAGCTCGAGCCCGATGACACGGTCCATCTCCGAAATTCGATGGCCCGTCACCAGAATGATCGGCGCGTCCGTCGCGGCCCGCAGGGAGCGCATGACATCAATCCCGTCCAGGCCGCCCAGCTGAAGGTCGAGGACGATAACGGTCCGGGACCAGTCCGGTGCCGCGTCGTGCAGACCTTCGGGGCCACTGGACGACCACACCTCTATCCCGTTCATCGCCAGATAATTGCCGATCGCCGAACGGAATTCGTGATCGTCGTCGATCAGGACAACCGACAACCCGTCCGTCCTGGGAAGAGTGCCGGCCCCGGAGGACAGCTCCACCTCCGTCATGGACGCACGACCACCACGGCGGACACGTTGTCGCGCGCACGCCGCCGCAGGGCCGTAGCGAGCATACGCTCCGCAACGTCGCCGTCCTGTCCGAGGAAATAGCTGATTTCGTCCTCGTCCATCGTCTTCAACAGGCCATCACTGCACAACAGGAAGCGATCCTGCGGCAGAACGACGCCCGTACGCTTGTCGAGCTTGAGCTCCGCCTCCGCACCGCCAACCGCGCGCGTGATGATGTTGGCATTCGGATGGTGACGGCTTTCGATCAGGGACAGCGAGCCGGAATCGACCATCTGCTGCGCAAGGCTATGGTCATGGGTCAACTGGATCATTTCGCCGTCACGACGGAGGTAAACGCGCGAATCCCCGGCCCAGAGAACGACGAAGTAATCGCCAGCCAGCAACAGGACGACCAGTGTCGAGACGGCATCGTCCCCGGTGACCGCCGTGTGCTCCCGCAGGTGCTGGTGCGCCGCGTTGACGGCGCGCCGGACGGTTCCAAGCCTGTCTCCGGGGGGCACATCCGGCGGGATCGTTGCGATCGCGTCGATAATCGTCGTGGCCGCGTAACGGCCTCCCTTGTGACCGCCGGCGCCATCGGCGACCGCGTAGACGCCCAGATCCGGACGACAGACCAGCGCGTCCTGGTTCTCGGTCCGGAACGGCCCCTTGTGGGTCGCGTAATAGCTGTATTCCTGCAAATTCGTCATCGAGAGGTCTCGAGCCTTTCTCATGCCGAACATGGAACACTGGTCCGCGACCAGCCCGCTGGCGCGCAGGGTGCCCCGCGCCGTTCCGTGCCGCTCAACCCTCTCCGATCCGAACGGCACCGGCCGCCGCATCGGCCGGAACGGCCGCTGGGCAAACACCGGCGCGGCGCGGACGGCTCAACGTGCACAAGCATCCATTCCTCAGGCGTCGGGCCAGCACGCGTGATCATGGCCCTGGCCTCCCGGTCCGGTTCGGTCCTTCGGCGACGAGGCTCAGAAACGATGCCCGCTCGTCCGCATTGCGAATGAACAAGGAGCACTGTTCGACAAGAGTCTCCGCGTCGGTGTCGCGTCCCAGCCGGGAGACGACGAGTGGGCCGATCGGGCCGATGACACGCACCAGGCACATGGTCGTCCATTCCTGCCACGCGTGCCGGTCGTCGGCGTCCGCCACCCCGTTGGCACGTACCTCTGCCACAGCCTGAACGGGCACAGGGCCTCTCGTCGCGGCCACCGCGTCCACGGCGGCGTGGCCCACGACTGGCTCTGCCACAGGCTCCCCGGCAGGATGCGGCAACGGCACCCCAATCGACGTTCCACATGTCGGGTCAGCTGGATCGTCCGACGCCGATCGTGCCACGACAGCCGTCTGCGCCGTATCGGGGGGCGGAGGATCGACGCAATCGCGCGGCGCGTCCTCGGCCGCATCGGGAACGGCTGTGAACGGGGGGGGCGACTCCGGCACGCCATCGTCGGTCAGTGGCGTGCCGTCCGAAGTCTCCTCCACGGTCGCGTCGCCTGTGGCCGTGACGCTCGCAGGTGCGTCAGGCTGGGCGACAGCATGCCCGGGCCGCCAGACATCAGGCGTTGCGTCGACGCCCGCCTCCGGTGGCGAGACCGTCCCAACGGCCTCCGCGACGTTCATGTGGTCTGGTTCGGGCCGCTCCGGCACCGTGGATGTCGGACACACCAGCGTGTCGTCCGAGACATCCGACACCTGCGGTCCGGACCGGTCCGCAGAAGAACGGTCGAGAGCGGGAGCCGGCATCTCCAGCTTGCTCGCGGCCCGGTTCACGACCACCGTGTCGGCATCGTCACCCACAGCGGCCATCGGGAAGGCGTCGTTCCACTCGTCCGAACGAGGCGCGTGCTCCGGGGTACGCCGTCCCCGCGACATTGCCACCGCTTCGGCGAAAATCGGCGGCAACGCGGGCACCCTGAAAGAGCCGCCGATGACCTGTTCCAGGGTACGACCGAACGTGTCGGCATCCGGAAAACGATCTTCAGGCTTCTTGGCCAGAGCGGTGTCGATGGCCGCAATCAGTTGCGGCGACAGATCGTCACGAATGTCCTGCAAGGGCACGTGGGAGCGACTGATGATGCCAAGGATCGTGTCCGTGTAATTGGCCCCCTTGAACGGACGCTGACCGGCCAGAAGCTCATACAACACGCAGCCGAGCGAAAACAGATCCGAACGACCGTCAAGCGGCGCGCCCATGCACTGTTCGGGCGACATATAGCTGGGCGTGCCGATCAGCAGCGGCGTCATGGTCAGTTCCGTGCTCAGGAGCCGGGAGATGCCAAAGTCGGTAATCTTGAGCTTCGCATCAGCCGAAATCAGGATATTGGCCGGCTTGATGTCACGATGCACGATTCCGCGTTCATGCGCGTAGTGGAGGGCGTCCAGCACCTGCAAGGCAATCGGCAGAACCTCTCCCTCGCTGCGCAGGGAGCCGCGCGGCAGGGCCTGCTGAAGGCCGATCCCGTTCACATACTCCATGACAAGATAGGGATTACCCTCGTGAAACGAAAAATCGTATAGCCCGACAATGTTGGCGTGCACGCAGCGTCCGGCGATCTTCGCCTCGTTCTGGAAGCGGCGGAAATAACTCTCGCGCTCTTCACCGTCCAGCAGGTCCGCCCGGATAAGCTTGATGGCGACCGGACGATCGATATGCTCGTCATGTCCTTTGTAGACAACCCCCATCGCGCCGCGTCCGAGAACCGCCTCGATCTGGAAGCGCCCGATGCGCGCGGGAATATCCATCGCCGTCATGACTCGACCAGGGCGATCGCGCTCTCCATGCTGCGGCGCAAACGGTTGAACGACAGTGCCAGCGCGCCCAGCTCGCCGGGTTCGCGCGTATCGAACTCTTCCACACCTTCCACTCCAAGAGAAACATGCTCGGCCACGGCGGCGATTCTCGAAAGCGGACGCAGCAGCGCGACTTCCACCACGGCGCAAAAGACCGCCGCCAGCGCGGCGATCACCAGTGCAGCAAGGAGAACGCATGTTGTCTCAGAGGCTGGTGCGGGCGGAACCGGCACGGTGGCGATCGTCGCGCCGACGATTTCGCCGGCCTTGCGGTCAAAACCGTGTGCCGTGCCAAACGCATCGCGAATGGCAATCGGTGCGCTGGCCTTGGAGGTGTAACAGGTTGCGCAAACGCCATCGCTCATCGTCAGCGGCATGACGTAGGACAGGCGCCCTGGCGCGCGAATCTCGCTGTAGGGTTCGCCCTTTTTCTCGCCGCGCAGACGCATGATGGCATCGCGCTCCCAGCTATCGGGTCCATCCGTCACGCCGGTTGAATCCAGCACCACACGCCGGAGTCCATAGCCCGGCAGCGCATCGCCCAGAAGCCGGGCCTCGCTCTCGATCGTGAAAAAACCGGTACTTTGCGGAATGAAGACGACCTTTGCCCCCGCCACGCGATCGAGAAGCGGTGCCACCTGCTCGCGCGTATAGCGATCGGTCACGTCCGCCTGGGCGACCATAAGCCGCGCCGACGCTTCCGCGGCGGAGACCCGGGCCGCCCTGCCCTCGTGGTGGATAAGCCCCCACATGGCCAGAAAAGCGATCAGGGTTGCGGCACCCGTCGCCGCATAGATTTTCCCGCGAAGCGTCATTTTCTCATCCGCCCGTCAGAGCCTTCTGTTCGTCCGGCGTCAGTTGACCGGTCGTCGGATGCCCCAGTTTTTTTTGATAAAGCCTTACGGCGTTCGCCGTTGCCAGATTGTCCTTGCCCGTCACCGTTCCATGATACACGCCCGCGGCCAAAAGACCGAGTTGAAGCGCCCGGGTTTGCGGATCACCCTTCGGTGTTTCCGAATGCCGCGGCAACACGATATGACCGGGCTTGACCGGCGCCCTGCTGGCGGGCGTCGTGACGGTGGCCTTGGGGGGCTCGCCGGACATGGGCACTGCCGCCGCGTTCTGGCGCGGATCGGCCGG
>NZ_JABXXR010000012.1 GCF_013376175.1 Ameyamaea chiangmaiensis | reverse complement strand
CGCCCCGGTGGATGCGCGCGGCACGGCCTGGGCAGTGGGGATCGCCGCCGCGGCCTTTGGCGCGCTGGCCTTCGCGCTGGCCTGTCCGTTCGATGACCCGCTTTATGTCGCCGTCTGGTATTCGGCGGCCTGCAGCGTCGTGACACTCGTGACACGTCTGATCCTGCCGCCACTGACCCGCTGGTAGGGTGAACAACACCGCCATCCTGGTCCGGATGGCGGCCGAGGGCCGGTTTTCAGCGGGACCGGTCCACGAAACATCAGCCCTGGGCGAGCCGATCCTGCGTTTTCGTCTCGAAGTCGGACGCATCATGGCGTTCGTGCAGCTGGCTTGACGGCTCGCCGACCATACGGTTGACCATTCGACCACGCCGGACGGCCGGGCGTTCGAGCAGCCGGTCCGCCCAGGCCCGGACATGCGGATAGTCCTGTACGTTCAGGAACGTGGCGGCATCGTTATACATCCAGCCCTCCACGAGGCCGCCATACCACGGGAAGATCGCCATGTCGGCAATCGTGTAGTCGTCGCCCGCGATGAACGGGCTTTCGGCAAGTCGCCGATTGAGAACGTCGAGTTGACGCTTGGCCTCCATGGTGAAGCGGTTGATCGCGTATTCGATTTTTTCCGGCGCATAGGCATAGAAGTGCCCGAAGCCGCCACCGATATAGGGGCCGCTTCCGACCTGCCAGAACAGCCAGTTGAGACACGCCGTTCGACCCGCAATATCCTTCGGCAGGAACGCATCGAATTTCTCGGCGAGATACAACAGGATGGAGCCGGACTCGAAAATATTCAGCGGCTGGGCCAGACTATGGTCCACGAGTGCCGGGATCTTGGAGTTCGGGTTGACGTCGGTAAAACCGGAACCGAACTGATCGCCCTCCCCGATCTTGATCAGCCACGCATCATACTCGGCGCCCGCATGACCCGCCGCCAGCAGCTCTTCCAGCATGACCGTGACCTTCACGCCGTTCGGCGTCCCCAGCGAATAGAGCTGGAGCGGATGGCGGCCGACAGGAAGCGCCTTCTCATGCGTGGGGCCTGCAACCGGGCGGTTGGTTCCGGCAAATTTGCCGCCGTTGGGCGCATCCCAGGACCAGACTTTCGGCGGCACATACGGACTGGACGGGGCCATTGGACGATCCTTTCGCGATTACAGCGGGAAATTCGAGGGAAACAGGGCGCGACGGGCCTGTTCGTCCATCTCGGTTTTGAAGTCGTGTGTGGTCATGAGCGTCCCGACGCGCCCGACAGCGGGACGCCCGGCCATACGGGTCATGAACGCGGTCAGGTTCGGCCAGCGCGCGAGGGCGCGGTCGTCCTTCAGCACGCGCGGCACGCGATCGAGCCATCCCCAGGCGGACATATCGACGATGGTGTAGGACTCGCCGACGAAGAACGTCCGGTCCTTCATGCGGTCGTCGAGAATTTGAAGATGGCGCTCCGCCTCGCGGCGATAGCGGTTGATAGCGTAATCTAAGCCTTCCGGGGCGGCATACTGGAAATGCACGGCCTGCCCGAAATACGGACCGATCCCGGTCGCGACGAGCATCAGCCACGAGAGGAGTTCGGGCCTGTCGGCGTCGGTGCCGAGGAACTGTCCCGTCTTTTCGCCCAGGTAGAGCAGGATGGCTGTGGAATCGAAGACCCGCGTCTCCGGACCGCCCGGGCCATTCGTATCGACGATGGCGGGGACCTTGCCGTTCGGATTGATTTTCAGAAACCACGCCGCATGCTGTTCGCCCTTGCGGGTATCGACCGGAATGGCCTCGTAGGGCAGCCCGGCCTCTTCGAGAAACAGGGCGACCTTGGCGGGGTTCGGCGTCGGGTGAAAATAGAAGCGGATCATGAGAATTCTCGTATCTTAGAGGGGATGCCACTTGCTGCGGCGTCCCCACTGGCGGTGCGGAGTGCTCAGACTCCAGTAGCGCCGCCGTCGACGATCAGGTCAATGCCCGCGATATAGCTGCTTTCGCTGGACGCGAGGAACAGCGCTGCCGCGGCGAGTTCTTCCGGCCGGCCCAGACGCTGCATCGGCACAGCGGAAGCCCATTTCGCGCGCACGGCGTCTGCGCCGTCCGGCGTATCGGCCTGTCCGTCCATGATCGGAGTATCGAACGGGCCGGGGCTGATGGCGTTCACCCGGATGCCACGCCCCAGAAGTTCGGCCGTCCATGTTCTGACGAAGCTGCGGACGGCGGCCTTGCTGGCGCTGTAGGTTCCGTAACCCGGCACGCCCTTGTTCGCCGCGATGGACGACAGGATGATGACCGAACTTCCTTCCGTCAGAAGCGGCAACGCCCGCTCGACGGTGAAATAGAGACCGCGCACGTTCACATCGAACGTTCGGTCGAAATTCTCTTCCGTCGCGTGATCGAGCGTCTGAGGCAGGACGATGCCGGAATTGGCGACGAGGACGTCGATCCGGCCCTTGTCCTGTCGGATCTTGTCGAACAGGCGCTCGAGATCGACGTTGTCGCGGACGTCGCCCTGGATGCCTTCGGCATTGGCCCCAAGCGAGGCGACCGCGCTGTCGAGTTCGGCCTGTCGGCGTCCGGTGATATAGACGAAAGCGCCTTCGTCGACGAAGCGGCGGGCCGTGGCGAGGCCAAGACCGCTGTTACCGCCCGTGACGAGTGCGATTTTTCCCTCAAGCTTGCTCATGGAACCTCCTGTTCAAAGCAGGCCGCGATGGCCCGCGTAGTCGCTCTTCTTGTCGAGGCCGCGCTCGGCGACGATTTTCGTCGCGATCGGCATGACGCCCGAGATGGCTGGAAATCCGACATAGGGGAGCATCTGGATCAGCGCCTCCTCGATTTCATGCAGCGGCATGCCGTGATCGAGCGCGAAATTCATATGCAGACCGAATTCGTGCTGCTGGCGCAGCGCCACCATGACCGTCATGGTGATGAGGCTTCTGCGCGCCTGATCGAGGCCATCGCGGGTCCAGATGTCGCCAAAAACATGATCGACGGCGTATCCGGCGATGTCGGAGCCGAACGTGTTGGACGCGGCGGCGTTCGCAAGGCGCTCCGACTGCTCTGGGCCCATCAGGGCGAGCGTTGCGGCGTTGCCTTTTTCTCTTGGTGTCATGGTCTGGGTGTGCCTTGTATTATGGGGCCCGGTATCGTGGGGCCAGGTCGGCACGCAGCCGATCCGGCCCAGTGTACCGTGCTGATCAGGCCGTGACGTTCGCCGCCTTGCGCAGGGCCGGCAGCATGTCTTCAGGCTCAGGGCGGCGGGTATAGTCCGGGTTGACCTCGGCATAGAGAATCACGCCGTCCTGGCCGATCACGAAGCGGCCCGGCATTGGTAGGGTCCAGCTTTCGTCACCGTTGAAGCCCGGCAGGTCGTTCTTCAGGTTCTTGTACAGATCGACCAGATAATCCGGCAGCGCGAAACGCAGACCGAATTTCGCCGCAACATCGTTGTGCGTATCGGAAAGGATCGGGAAATCGAGCTCGTTCTGACGCACCGACTTGCGACTGTTGACCGCTGTCTGCGGCGAAATGGCGATCAGGCTCGCGCCGAGGTCACGGAACGACGGCAGTGCGGCTTCGAGCGCCTGAAGTTCCATGTTGCAGTAAGGGCACCAGACACCGCGATAGAAGCTGACGACCAGCGGCCCGTTCGCCAGAAGATCGGCGGAGGAGACAGGGTTGCCTTCCGGATCGTTCAGCGTGAAAGCCGGGGCCTTGTCACCGGCCTTGAGCGCCTTCCCGGCGGCGCCGGATGCGATCAGTTCGGCGGTGGCGCGGTGCATCACCTCGATGACCGCATGCGGCACGTTATAGGGCGGCTTGCCGGCTTCGAAATCAGCCTTGAAGGCATCGAGTTTCGCCTGAAGTGACATGGTTGTTTCCTTTGTCAGTCGTTGCGACATGCTTGAGATAGAGCGGTCTGCTGCATGGGGGATGACGGCTCGGACGACTATCGGTCATTCCGGGCCGGAATGGGATTTCAACCGACGGATTCAAGCGCCGGATAATCGGTGTAGCCATGCGCATCGCCGCCGTAGAAGGTCGAACGGTCATAAGGGTTCAGCGGCAGATTGCGCCGCAGACGCTCCGGCAGATCGGGATTGCTGATGAACGCCCGCCCGAAAGCGACGGCATCGGCGTCGCCCGCCCGGATGATCGCCTCGGCACTGGCGCCATCGAAGCCGCCGGCGGCGATGAGCGTGCCGCTGAACGCACCGCGCAAATGCCGGGCTGCGACCGCATCGCTCTCGGCGATCAGTTCCGTGCCCTTGATGCGCGGCTCGACGACATGGAGATAGGCGATGCCCATTTCGTCCAGCTTCTCCGCAACATAGCCGAAGGTCTCCTGCGGGTTGCTGTCGGACATCGAACCGTAAGTGCCGTTTGGGCTCAGCCGCACGCCGATACGATCCGCCCCCCACACATCGATGGCCGCCTGCGTCACTTCCAGCAGGAAGCGCGCGCGGTTTTCGATCGGGCCGCCATATTCATCGGTGCGGTGGTTGGTGCTGTCCTGCAAAAACTGGTCGGGCAGGTAACCATTCGCACCGTGGATTTCCACACCATCGAAACCGGCCGCTTTCGCACGCGCCGCGCCCTGGCGGAACTGCTCGATCACGCTGGGAATTTCATGAAGCGCCAGCGCGCGTGGCATCGAGAACGGCGCCGGCCCGTTCGGCGTGTAGGCATCTCCTTCCGCCTGGATGGCGGAGGGTGCCACGGGCGCGCCACCGTCCGGCTGAAGATCGCGGTGGGACTGCCGTCCGACGTGCCAGAGCTGCATGACGATCTTGCCGCCGCCGGCATGCACGGCGTCGGTCACCGTGCGCCAGCCATCGATCTGCGCATCGTCGTAGATGCCCGGTGCCCCGGCATAACCGTATCCTTCCCGCGCGACAGGCGTGGCTTCGGACACGATGAGCCCGCCATGCGATGTGCGTTGGGCGTAATATTCGCGCATGAGCGCACCGGCCTTGTCGCCGGGTTCCGAACGCATGCGGGTGAGCGGCGCCATGACGACCCGATGGTCGAGCGACAGCGCGCCTGCCCTGAAAGGCGTGAAAAGCATGGACATGATGTTTTCCTCGGTGGGGATGATGTCAGTCTTGCGGGACGAGCGCTTCGACGCGGGCGATGCCGCGTTGCACGGCCGGCCGCGCTTCGACTGTTTCGTACCAGCGGGCGACATGCGGTGCGTCGCTGAATGTGATGTTGGGAAAACCACGACGCCACAGCCAGCCGAAATGGGCGATGTCCGCGATGGTGAAGTCTTCCCCGGCGACGAAGGGCCGGTCCGCCAGCACGCCGTCGAGCACGCCCAAGGTGCGTGTCGCTTCGGTGGCAAAACGCTCAATGGCAAGGGGCTGAGACTCGGCGGCGAAGCGCTGGAAGAAGCCGGACTGGCCGAAAGCAGGACTCAGACCGGAAGCGTGAAAGAAAAGCTGCTCGAAAACGCGGGCGCGCTCTTCGCCGCTGGCCGGCAGAAGCCGCCCAGTTTTCTCCGCGAGATAAACGAGGATCGCCGCCGATTCCGTCAGAACGAACGGATCGCCGCTTTCGGGCGTATCGACGAGGACCGGCACCTTGCCGTTGGGATTCATCCTGAGGAAATCTGGTCTCTTCTGCTCGCCCTTACGGACATTGACGCTGTGCAGCGTATAGGGAAGCCCCATCTCCTCGAGCGCGATCGGCACCTTGGCGCTGTTGGGCGTCGCGAAAGCATAGACATCAAGCATCGTCGTTTTCTCCTCCATGGCTGACCTGCGGGCTGGAGAGGGCATGCCCGAGCAATGCCATCAGGGCATGAAGCGGGCTGCCAGTGAGCTGGAAGGCGAGCATGCCGTGTGCGATGGCCGGTTCGGACGCTGCGGTCATGAAGGGTCCGAACATCGAATTTTCTTTCTCTCTGGCCCGGCCTGTCCGGACGAAAGAGACGATATCTTCCATGCCGCTCGACATGGCAGTCGTCTCGGGGCGATAAAGGTCATTCCTCGGAGGAATGGCATGGACCGATATCAGGCAATGACCACGTTCGTGCGCGTGGTGGAAACAGGCTCGTTCTCAGCCGCGGCGCGTCAGCTTGGCGTGGGGCAGCCGGCGGTCTCCAAGACCGTGGCGCAGCTCGAGGCCCGGCTTCAGGTCAGCCTGCTGATCCGCACGACACACGGCCTGACGCCGACCGAGGCCGGGCAGAACTTCTATGAACGCGCGCGCAACGCCATCCAGGAGGCGGACGAGGCGGAACGCGCCGCCAAGGGGGCGGGCATCGGGCTGTCCGGGCGATTGCGGGTGTCGGCGGCGACGACGTTTTCGCGCCTGCATGTGATTCCGAAATTGCCTGAGTTTCTGGCGGCGCATCCGCAACTCGATGTCGATTTCCTCCTCGACGACCGGATGATCGATCTCGTGGCGGAGGGCGTCGATATCTCCCTGCGCATGGGCGCGCTTTCCGATTCCACCGCCGTTGCGAAAAAAATCGCGACCGGCCGGCGATCGGTCATCGCAACGCCCGCCTATCTGGCACGCGCGGGAATACCCCGGCACCCTGCGGATCTCGCGAACCACGACACCGTCATCTACAGTCAACTGCCGAGCGTCTGGTCGTTCACGCGGGATGGGGCGGCGGTGTCGGTTTCCGTCTCGGGACGGCTGCGCGTCAGCGCCGCCGAAGGATTGCGCGCCGCGATACTGGCGGATATGGGCCTGACCATCACGTCGGACTGGATGTTCGCACCGGAACTGGAACGCGGCGCCGTCGTGCGGGTGCTGGAAGGGTGGTCGTTGCCCCCCATCGATCTCTGGGCCGTTTTCCCGGCCGGTCGCATGATGACCGCGAAAGCACGCCAGTTCGCAGGATTCGTTGAGGATCTGATGAATTCGGTGGCGTGAGCGGTCTGGCGGCCAATTTCCAAAATGGAAGTCCTACCCATGATAACGAAGTGCCGTCGACCGTGTTTGCTGCGAAATATCTTTGGCTACGCCTCACTATGAGGGTCGCCTTTCAAAGCCGTTTCACCAAAAATGTCGGCGTTCGGGCAACTGTCATAACCGCTCGCGTGTCCGTCATGAGGGCGATAGGGGTAAGTCCGCTTAGCGCGACAAGCAGACAAGCTGCTCCCGCCCTCATATCGGTCATTTTTTGTTTTCCAATGGACGTCTCGTAAGCGGACATAGCTGAAGATGTCGCTTGACCGCTGATGCTGGCATCAGCAAAGTCGTGTTTGCCTAAAAAGACAGCGATACAGGTAGGGTGATAACCTGTGGTCTCTCCGGAGACAGTCACGCTTGAGCGAATAAACCCGCTCTTGGCCATGGCCGGACACGACGAGGATAGGCCTCGTCCGTGGTCGGTCGTCGCTGTCCAGATTGCGACCGGCTCGTGTCCGTCTCACCGACGGAAAGACACAGTCATGAAGCTGAACCATATCAATCTCTACAGCCAAGATACTGAGGCTGATCGCGTGATGTTCGAACAGTATTTCGGCCTGCGCACTCTCGTTGTACGTGGGATCAAGATGGCCATCATGGAGGACAATGATGGGCTGGTGCTGATCGTCAATCATTTCGACAACAAGCTCGAAGGCTTCGATTATCCCAGGCAATTCGACATCCTGCACATTGGTTTCATCCAGAAGTCTCGCAAGGACGTTGATGCTCTTTATGAGCGCCTAAGCGCCGATGGCTGGGAGGTGCAGGCTCCACGCAACGCGCATGGGGCGTGGTGCTTCTATTTTCGAGCGAAAGGGGGTTATTTTATCGAAGTGACGACATTAACGCCGGTTCGCCCCGAAGAAGCATATCGGAGAGCCCCATGTTAATGCTGGGCACGAGAGGCTCAGCAACCTGAACGACCCTTCTGATTTAGGATGCAGGATGAAGGAAATATTAGCATGCCTGTCGATTATATTAAATAACGGATAAATATTTTTATAGATTGATCCTTTTTGTGTTAAAAATACTTTATTATACGGGGCAAATGGCAATGAATATTCCAATAAACTCAACAAAAAGCAGAGGAAAAATAGTTTTGTAACTTATTCTTTCGAACGCAGTTAAGGCTTGCTGCTGAACGAAGAGAACGTGATGACCCAGCCTCGTACCGCCACAGTCGTTACTGATGAAACTCCTGCTATTCTGGGGTTCAATCGGGCCTTGCTCGCCTTATGCGCTCTCAATTTCTTCATGGCGGACGTCCAGGCGGGGATAGGGCCATTTCTGGGCGTTTTTCTTCAGCGTCACGGGTGGCAGACGGGACCGATCGGAACCGTCATGACCGCGGGTGGAGTTGCAGGCATGCTTGCCACCATTCCCGCAGGCGCGCTGATTGATCACACGACGAAAAAGCGGTTGCTCGTCATTGTGGCAGCGCTCTGCACGATTTCCGCCTCTCTTCTTCTCCTGAGTTCACAATCCGTGGCCGTTGTGACAGTCAGTCAACTCGCAACCGCTCTGGCCGGCGCTGGAATTGGCCCTCTGATGGCGGCCATAACGCTCGGGATCGTGCGCCAGAAAGGCTTCAACACACAGATCGGTCGTAACCAAGCCTGGAACCACGCCGGCAATATGGCCGGGGCCGGACTGTCCGGCTGGCTGGGATGGCAGTTTGGCCTCTCAGCGATTTTCTTTCTTGAAGTGGCCTTCGGTCTGTTCGCCATTTCTGCGGTGCTCCTAATCCCGGAAAAATCCATAGATCATAAAGCTGCACGCGGACTGGACGATAAACCCGCTCACGATGAGGGAACGGCCGAGGGGTTACGATCCTTTCTGCGACACAAGCCTCTTCTCATTCTGGCGAGCTGTCTGTGTTTCTTCCATCTCGGAAATGCCGCGATGCTCCCACTTTACGGTATGGCGGTCGTCAGTGCAGGCAAAGGCAATCCAGCCATGTTCACGGCGATGACCGTGATGGTCGCACAGGCTGTGATGATCATCGTGAGCCTGCTGGCCATACGTTTCGTCAGGGACCGTGGTTACTGGTTCGTCCTGCTGATATCGTTCGCCGCCCTGCCGCTGCGTGGTTTGATCGCGGGAAGCTTCATCCAGCATTGGGGGGTATGGCCGGTGCAGTTCCTCGATGGGATCGGTGCGGGGCTTCAGAGTGTCGCCGTGCCGGGTCTGGTGGCCAGACTGCTGAACGGAACCGGACGGATCAATATCGGACAGGGCGTCGTCATGACGGCGCAGGGCATTGGAGCAAGCCTTTCTCCGGCGCTGGGAGGATGGCTTGCCGAAGATCTGGGATATCCCGTGGCGTTTTATAGTCTGGGCTGCTTTGCAATCGTATCGCTCGGGCTCTGGATAGGCTCGGCATCCACCCTGCGATCTGCCGATCAGGTGTCGGCATGACCTTTCACCAGGAGGCAATCTGGACGATCGCTGTTCTGGCGACGGCCGGTGTTATTCTTCGACCGTTCCGAACCCCGGAGTGGGTGTGGGCCGTCATCGGAGCCACGCTTCTCATGGTGACGGGGCTGATCCCCCTCACCATGGCGGGGGCCGGTCTCGTGAAAGGCGGCGATGTTTATCTGTTTCTGATCGGCATGATGCTGCTCAGTGAAACGGCGCGTGCAAACGGACTGTTCGACTGGATCGCGACCTGGGCCGTCAATCATGCCGCAGGTTCAACGGCAAAGCTGTTCACACTGGTCTATCTGGCCGGTGTCGTGGTGACGACGTTCATGTCCAACGATGCGACGGCTGTTGTGCTGACACCGGCCGTGTTCGCAGCGGCAAAAAAAGCAAAAGCTGATCCCCTTCCGCTGTTGTTTGCCTGCGCACTCGTCGCCAATGCGGCAAGCTTTGTCCTGCCTGTCTCCAATCCGGCGAACCTGGTTCTGTATGACGGCGCACTCCCCGCGCTGGGATCATGGATGAGGTCGTTCGCGCTCCCGTCGCTCCTGGCGATCATGACGACCTATCTGGTTTTGCGCCTCATCGAACGGTCACACCTGCATCAGGACTGCGCCTCCCAGGTTGAAACAACTCCGTTAACCGTGGGCGGCAAAGCGGCTTTTGTCGGCATCGTCCTGACCGCGCTTCTGCTTGTCACAGTGTCTGCATGTGATCTGTCTCTCGGCTTACCAACAGCGCTCGCCGGTATTGGGACAGCATTAGGCGTCTCAGCGCTGGCACGACGATCGCCGATTGCGCTCATGAGGGATATTTCATGGGGCGTTCTCCCTCTGGTCGGCGGTCTGTTCGTTCTGGTAGCCGCCGTCGAGAGTACGGGAGTGGTCGGGGTGCTTGCCAACCTGCTTCAGCAAGCCGCCAACACCGATCCTGTCACTGCTGCCTGGGGGGCGGGCGCTCTTCTGGCGTTCATCTCCAACATCATGAACAACCTGCCTGCCGGATTGATTGCCAGTGAGACAGTTGCGCATACTCATGTATCGCGACAGGTAATTGATACCCTGTTGATCGGCGTGGATCTTGGCCCAAATCTTTCCGTGACGGGATCTCTGGCCACAATCCTCTGGTTGCAGGTGATCCGTCGAGAAGGCGAAGAGGTCGGGTTTCTACAATTTCTCAGGGTTGGCGCCGTGGCCATGCCCGTTGCGCTCTTCATGGCACTCGGCGCTCGGCTTTTGATCGGGTGACGGCCGCGGTGATCCTGTCGCTGCTCGCCTTGCCAGCGATCAGCCTGACGCTCCTGGCTGCGTTGCACATCGCATAATCTGTCAATCCCTCTCGACCATCGGCGAATAACGAGAAGTGTTGCGGACCATCCGCTTTCCCCCCATAGCGACCAGAATGCTTGCATTGTTTACACGCAGAACAGGAAGTTCGAAGCAAACCCATCGGATGAAAGCTTCGATTGTCGCGCACCTGAGATTAATCCTGCCTTTAGATTTCGGAAATTAACTCCAAGCACGTATCAGGATTCTGAATAGAGGACGTGGCCACTGGATCGTGCGTTTGGAAGCGGGATCGGTAATTGGCTGGAGAAAATCCGGTTGAGGTGCGGAAATGCTGACGAAAATTCGTCGTCGTGCCAAAGCCAGCGTTCTGTGCAACAGCATCAACAGAAAGGGTCGTCTCCTCCAGCAAGTCGCGCGCGTAGGCAATGCGTTGCCGCTTGATCCACTCACCAGGTGCCAGCCCTGTCGCTTCGTAAATATGTCGATGGACGGTTCGGACGCTGACATGAGCTATCTCGGCCATGCGCTCAAGAGACCACTTTTCGCCGATCCTTTTCTGCACCGTTTCAAGGAGTTCCGAAAGCCGCGCGCCCGATGGAGCAGGAAGAGATCGTTCGATGAACTGCGACTGGCCGCCGTCTCTATGTGCTGCGATGACCAGTCTGCGCGCTACGCTGTTTGCAGCCTTCGCTCCAAAATCCTTCCGGACAATATGCAGACACAGGTCGAGACCTGCAGCACTTCCTGCAGATGTCAGAATGTCTCCTTCATCCACATAAAGCGCATCTCCTTCAACCACGATGTCAGGATATCGGGACGCTAATATTGAAGCATGACGCCAATGCGTTGTTGCTCGTTTGCCTGCGAGCAGACCGGCTTGCGCCAGAACGAATGCTGCACCGCAAATCGAGACGATTCTGATTCCTGTCGCATGTGCCCGGCGGAGCGCGTTGAGCAATAAAGGAGGTGCCACAGCATCTGGCCCGCGCCAGCCCGGAATGATGATCGTGTCAGCGCCATCGAGAAGCTCTAGTCCGCCGGCTGCTTCCAGTCGCAGACCGCCTGCGGCCCGAATCGGTTCCGGTTCAGCAGCGGCCGTAAGGCAGCGATACCAGTCTGGCCCCATTTCTGGGCGTGAAAGGCCGAATACCTCGAAGGCGCAACCGAATTCAAAGGTGCAAAGCTGGTCATACGCCATGATGACGACGAGGGGACTGGCGCTATTTGGCATGATCCTTACGGTAAAGGCTAATCCGGCCACTTACAATACCGCTGTCTGCTCGTTAGCGTCGTCGTGAACGGGATCACCGATCCTGCAGGTAAATCATCTCGCACCTAGGATTGATCCCATGAAGCTGATCGGAATGCTCGACTCTCCCTATGTGCGCCGTGTCGCTATATCCTTTCACCTTCAGGGCATAAGCTTCGACCACCAGCCATTATCCGTATTCTCGGCGTATGACTCCTTCGCGACGATCAATCCGGTCGTGAAGGCACCCACACTGGTCACGGACGATGGGACTGTGCTGATGGACTCCGGGCTGATCCTTGAACTGGGCGAGCGACTGGCGCCCCCGCACCTCAAACTGATGCCCTGCGATATGGAAGCGTATCTCCGGTCACAGCGGATTATCAGCTTTGCACTCGCAGCCTGCGAGAAGACAGTACAGATCGTCTACGAGCGCAATCTTCGTCCTCCCGAAAAACAGTACCAGCCCTGGGTTGATCGCGTTCATGCCCAGTTGATCGCTGCGTATCGGCTCCTTGAAGCGGAAGTCAGTCAGACCAGCGCATGGTTGTTTGACGAGCGACCGCTTCAGGCGGACGTCAGTAGTGCGGTCGCTTTCCGTTTTTCTCTCCACATGCTGCCGGAGATCATCGAGGCCAAAGCCTATCCAGCCCTTGATGCTCTTTCCGCGCGCGCGGAAGCGACAGAGGGCTTTTCCGCGTTTTCTTTCGCATGACACATTGAGCGGATATATGAGCGATTTAATCGACCTCTATTACTGGCCGACACCCAATGGCTGGAAAATCACCATCATGCTGGAGGAAGTCGGTGTCCCCTATAGGTTGAATTTAGTCAATCTCGTCAAGGACGGGCAATTCGAGCCTGCATTTCTGAAGCTTTCCCCAAACAACCGCATTCCGGCGCTGGTTGACCCACAGGGGCCGGACGGAGAACCGATTTCGGTTTTTGAGTCGGGAGCTATTCTCCAATATCTCGGCCGCAAGTTCCGGCGTTTCTATCCGCGTGAAGAACGGAAGCGTGTTGAGGTCGAGCAGTGGCTGTTCTGGCAGGTGGGGGGGCTTGGGCCAATGGCAGGGCAGGCTCACCATTTCCGGCAGCATGCTCCAATTCCGATCGATTATGCTATCGAACGATATACGCGGGAAGTCGAGCGCCTGTATGGTGTGCTTGAACGTCGCCTGAGGGATCGAGAGTATCTCGCGGGGGATTACTCAGTGGCCGATATCGCTTGTATCGGCTGGATCGTGCCGCATGAGAAGCAGGGTCAGCATCTTGGAAGTTTTCCCCGCCTGAAAATGTGGTTCGATACCGTGATGGCAAGGCCCGCTGTGATACGCGGTATGGCATTCGGACGCGAGCAACGGGAAAAGACCGACTTTGCGGCAATTGCCAGCGTCCGGGATCATCATTCTCCCTGAGAAAAAAACCTTTTGCTCACCAGCCCCAACCCGATACGGATACGGTATAAGAAGACAAGCTGCAAACGCCTATTTCTCGGACATCGGAGCGCCGCCTCAAGTTTCCTCAAAGCGGACATAGCTCGTGGCTTACGGCTGAACGACGGGAGCTTCCCGCAGAATTTGAGCCGCCAAGGGTGCAGGCACCCACGTTCAGCCTGTTTTCGCCGCGTTTGCGCTCGCTCGTTCCCGTAGGATTCGTAGCAAAAACTGAGGCGGCATGGTGCGGACGTGAAATTCCTCTGGCGGGATTAACCCGGCGTTCAATGCGGCGGTCATCCGGTGAACGTGGAGGGCCCAGTCAGGATCTCGCAACGGCAGCGTGCCCACGTTCACGAGAGGCGGCGGGGACATTCGATTCCGAAACAGAGGCATCTTAAGGGCCCGGCTTGGCCGCTGCGCCTGCACACTGATGACCTTCGCCCGCCTGGTTCCTTCGAGCTGGACCTCATCCTCGCAGACCGACACCTGCTCGTTCCGACGAAGCTCTGCAAGTCGATCGCGATCCGGCGTCCAGCGCGGCGGATCGTCACTGGGCCTGAAGTAGATGTTGTCCAGGGCGTTGGCCCATTGGAACTCGTTCAGGGCCGTCACGATGCTCGCCGAGGGCAGCTTAACGACGTTACTGGCCGGACTGCCCAGCGAATAGGTTTTTTCGTCGTAGAAGACGACTGCGTAATCGGGTGAGATGGGCATGACAAACTGCAGGCCGAGGTTAGCCAAACCAAGCACCGAGATTTCTGCACCGCTGTAGAGCCCGTTGTGTTTGACGGCTGGGTGGTCGCCCAAAACAAAGGGCGTCGAGCTCACATTGTGGAGCAGCTTGATCTTCAGATCGAGAATCACAGGAGTTTCCAGGGCCGCAGGCCGGAGCGCCTCTGCGGCGGGCTCGGTGAGTTCAATAGTTAGGTCGTCGAGCGCGGCGAGAAGTTCGGGATCGGTCAGCGTGTTCCGTAGCATCAATTTGCCGACCTTGTTGGCCATCTCATTAGCCGCGACGGCGGCCTGTGCCGTCCGCGCCGACTGGATGAGCAGGAAGGTCGCTAGCACGCGGTGATCGGCGCTGTATCGCTTCGGGGGCCGGCCGGTCGCGATCATTCGCCGCAGGACAGAGCTGGCACCGCCTTCGATCTGCCCCAGAGCATGCTCGCTCTTTCCGTCGCGGCCGTAGAACCAATCCCGGCAGGCTTGATGCTTGAGGCTCGCTCCTGTGACGATTCTGCCGGAGCGTAAGTTGTAAAGGCCAACCGATGAGCCATCGACGGAGAAAAATCGCAGCAGGAACTGTGGCACGAAGTGATGGCTCTTATTCAGCGGCATCAGGTTTGAATCCCTTTCGAAGCCCATAGCGCCAAGCCTGGCCGTTTATACAGGTTAACCGCCGCCATTTCCAAAGAGCGGACGTTCACGCGAAACGTAACTAATGTCGTGGTCTGGTCGATAGTCGTCATGAACGTGGAAGCTGCAAATGACTGCTTTCAATCATCCCTTCCCAATAGCCGACATTCTGCTGCCCCCCATAGAAGTCGTCACTCCTCGGTGCTGGGAGCTCCGTTCGGCAGTTTTACTCTCCGGTTAGCTTATGACCACGACGCTGCCGTTACAGGCAGTCGCCTCTCATCATCAATGACGGTTACGCGGGAGGACAGGCTGTCCGACCATGCCCAGAAGACGAGGTTTCTGTCATTTTCTGTCGCTCCAGGGGCAAAGCTCGGGACGATGACGCCAGCAGTTCCATTCGCCATGAGTGCCTTAGCTAGTTCCCATGACGGCGGTGTCTTGCCCTGGTCAGCGAGGTTTTCCCAAGGACAGGCCAAGATGGCAGGTGAGAAGTCCAGGTTGTTAAAATTGGAGAGATCGGTCAGATCGAGGACTGGTTCGCTATCGACGTCATAAGCGCAGATGGTCAAAGGTTGCGGTTTGAATGGGAAACCCTGCTGGGCTTCGAGCCATGCAGTCTCCATCCGAAGTGACGTGTAAAGGGCAGGTGTGCCAATCGGGTTGAAGCGTCCTCCGTGAAGAGCCGCACCGTCGCCTGATAACGGGGTGAAAGACCAGCGGGGATTGTGAGCCCTGAATACCCGTCCGGTAAACCTCACGCGTAACCGCCGGTTGCAATCCGATCCAGATAGCGCCGGACGGCATCGGCGCGTCCTTCCCGAACAAGCGCTTCGGCAGTCTGATCACCGAAGGAGGGTAGGGGTTGTGACCGGTACCATGCGAAAGCCTGTTGGGCCGAGCCCGCCCATGGCCGGACGCGATTGAGGATCTCGACCATGTCGCGCAGTCTCGCTTGGGTGGCGGGGCGGCCGAGGCGTGCGCTTTTGGAGACGGCGTCACGTGACAGGCCCAGTGTTATGGCCAGTTCACCCCTTGTGATGTGTAGGATATTGCTCAGCCGTTCCGCGGCGACCAGTCCTGATTGATCGAAGGCGTCGGAGAGGAATGTGGTCTCAGACATGATCGGGTGCCTCATATATTGACCATGATATGGGATCATATATGAGGCGGATTGCCTATGGCAAGGATTTCAATTGGATATGCCCATGCGCTTTGGCATGGTGACTTTGTCATGCGGCGAGACAGGGTATCTCTCGATCCACCAATCGCAAGTATCGTTGGTTGTCTTCCCCCGCAACCACCGATACCGACACTCCCGAAGCCTTGGCTCCGGGAGTGTTCGCGTTTTTGGCTCCCTGACCGCGCGAGGCGGCGAAATCCAATAGCGTGCCCAGTTCGCCATGCAGCATGGCGTGCATTTCGCCTCGCCCCTTGCCGGGATGAAGCACGATCTTCTCGATCAGCGCGCGGATGGCCTCGGACGCTTCCTGCCGCTCCTCGGGGTGGTTCAGGGTTTCCGCCAGCCGCTCGACCTTGTGCTTGAAGATCGCCGCGACGTTGGGATGAATGTCCGGTACGTCCTGCGGCTGGGCGGCGAGCAGGGAGACCAGTTCATCCTCGCGGGCTTCCATCTCGCGCATCCGTTCGACCATGCCGCGCGTATAGCCGCCATCCTCGATCACCTGGAGCATCTGTTTCAGCCCCTTGCGCAGCCTGGTCAGTTCCTTCTGCCATCCCGCCGTGCTGGCGCGGCGTTCGTGGTTGGCGCGGTTGGTTTCCTCGACATAGGCGCGCATCGCCTCCGCCGCCGCTTCCGGGGTCATCAGCCGGTCCTTGAGGCCACACAGCACCCGGTCTTCCAGTTCCGGGCGACAGATCGTGGTCCTGTTGGTGCAGGACCGGTTGTCCATGTGGGTGGAACAAGCGAAGCGGTCGCCGCCCCGGATCGAGCAGTGACCGCCGCACACGCCACAGAACACCAACCCCGACAGGAGCGACCTCGGGCGGCGCTGCCCGTTCAGCTTGTTGAGGGAGGCGCGGATACCCGCGCTGATGTTCACGCTCTTCTCCGCGATCAGCGCCTGTCGAGCACGGACGGCCTGCCAGAGATCGTCATCCATGATCCGCAGTTCGGGAACGTCGGTGATGATCCACTCTGATTGCGGGTTCAGCCGCGAGACGCGCTTGCCGGTCTGCGGGTCTTTCAGATAGCGAAGCCGGTTCCAGACGAGGCGTCCGATATAAAGCTCATTGTTCAGAATACCGGTTCCACGCAGGGCGTTGCCGCGCAGCGTGGTGTTGTTCCACTTGCCGCCCGTGGGGCCGGGGATACCTTCGTCGTTCAGACGGCTGGCGATGGAAAGCGCACTGCGCCCGGACGCGAATTCCCGGAAGATGCGGCGGACGATTTCCGCCTGTGCGTCGTCGATCTCGCGGTCGCCCCGGATCAGTTCGCCCCGTCCGTCCATCTGATGCACGACGCGATAGCCGTAGCACAGTCCGCCGCCGGACTTGCCGGCCTCGACCCGGCCACGCAAGCCGCGATGGGTCTTCATGGCGAGGTCCTTGAGGAACAGGGCATTCATCGTGCCTTTGAGGCCGACATGAAGCTCACTGATTTCCCCTTCTGCCAGCGTGACGATCTGCACCCCAGCAAATTGCAGGCGTTTGAACAGGGTGGCGACATCGGCCTGGTCGCGGGACACGCGATCCAGCGCCTCGGCCAGCACGATATCGAACTGCCCGGCCTGGGCGTCACGCAGCAGGGTCTGGATGCCGGGGCGCAGGATCATGCTGGCCCCGGAGATGGCCGCGTCGCGGTAATACTCCACCACCTGCCAGCCCTCGCGCGTGGCGCGTTCTTCACAGAGACGGAACTGGTCCTCGATCGAAGCCGCCCGCTGGCTGTCCGAAGAATAGCGGGCGTAGAGCGCGACACTGGTCATGACGGCCTCCTGACAGGAGAAGGGAAATAACGGGTGATTATTCCTGATGGTAAAGCGAAGAAGAAATCATTTTGTAACGATCACGAGGGTGACAATCAGTCATATCAGCGTACGGCGGCGTTTCAGAAACCGACGAACAGAACATCCAGCGCACGCGTGATGGCGTCATGATGGTGATCGATGGAGCAGACGGGCTTACGGAGTTCGGAGAGCGGAACACTGGCCAGGGCCTGCGTCAGCAGGACATGTGGCGCGCCTTTTATATCAATAACCGGATTCAACTCGCTGATCGGCGGCGGAGCATCAGAAACCGGGATCAGCGGAATGACCATCCGGGTTGCCAGTTTGGACAGGAGTTCCGCCTGAACATCGACCACATACCCCCCGCGACGCTTGCCCGGCATCGGATAGACATCGAGACGCGTCATCAGAACGCCCGATACTCGGCCAGCGGGAGACCGTGCGTTTCAACATGCTCGTTCCATGACTGGATCGCGTCGCCGTTCTCGGCAAGCCAGTTTTCGCGCCTGCGCGCGGCAAGCGCTGTAGCGAGACCTTGCTCGCATGCCTGGGAAATATTGAGACCCAGGGCTCGTGCTTCGGTGAGCAGATGAACCGGCAATGTGACGTTCGTGGCACGGCGAGTATCGATTGAAGGCGGCATCGGATGGCTCCCGTTGATGGGTACATTATGCGCATAAGAAATGCGCATTTCAAGTGGGCGATATATGCTCTTATTGTGTAATTCCGAGATCGGCGCGCATGGCCGTCTTCATGTCGTGGTCGGCTTGCCGACGTCCTTCACGGTCATCGTTCGTTTCGACAATGCGCCTGATCGCGTCCCGTACCTGATGCGGCGCGACTAACTCACATCGCATCTGCCAGTAAGCGAATTGCTTCGATGTTTCATCGGTCCCTTCGACGGCGGCCCGATGATAAGCCTCCAGTAATCCGACATATGCCGTTTGTTTCTCCTGAAACGCGCGTTCTTTCTCTTTCGAGCGTTGGGTCAGCCATGACTGGATCAGGGCAGTGATAATTGAGCCGAGACCGAAGGCCGTCAGCAGGGGAATAAGCTGTGTCATCTAATCCGTTTGATTGTTGGGTCCGTCCTGCACTGGGGCATCGGGAGGAAAATTGTCGTTAGCAATATTGTATAGTCGTCGTTCAAATTCCTCACGAGCAATCTGCCGCCCCAGCAGGCGCGCCAGAACGAGGATCAATGCGTCCGTTCGCGCCTTCATGGCCGGATCTGGAGGAGCGGACTGGACAGTGTCCGTAGGTTTGTTATCGTTGGCCGGAAAATTCGGTCCGGCGTTCGATATGCGGTTTTCGTCCGTCATCGTCCTGCCCTTTCCGTCTGGAGAGGACAGTAGGATCACGCGCTGAAAATCGCCGCGCAACCGGAAAAATCGAGCCATTCCAATGGATTGTCGGCGTGTATCAGTTGCTGCGTACTGGGGCGTAGTCAGGCGTACATGTGGCGGTGTTTTGCTCACAAATTGAGGAATCACAAGTTGGTGAGTGGTTGAATGTGAGCAGGAATCTCCGAGTTGGTAGTGACGATTTCCCGAGAGAATCAGCATAGGGCTGTCGCTGTTTTCCTATATGATTAAGCGTGCAATGGAGGCAGCGCCGGGCTGGTACAGGGTCGGCTGTGGGATTAGCTCGTAGATATCCCGTCGAATCCCGCTCCGGTAGTTGAGCAAGGTGAGAAACACAGCATGTGTGGACCTTTCACTCGATCAACGAAGACACCTATCGATTGACGGAGTTCTCTATATGTTCCAATGAAGTTTTCCGCAGGCCGATAAACTTGGGCGAAAGAGGATTACACTCTGTCTTTAGACAAGTATATTTTGGTCGCCAGCGTTGAGGCATTTACGCGAGTGTCGCTGGAGGAGGTGAAATTTGCCGTTTCTAAGTGACTCTGAGCGCGACGACCTGCGCATCGACCGGATGATCTTCCATGTGGTTGGCCCCGATCTTGAGAATCCGATACTGCTTACTGAGTTTGACCCGCCCATATTTACGGAGTTCTTCCTGAAGCGGATCAAGTCTGCGCTTGGCGGCAACGCTTATTGTTTCAGAGCGGATTCGCCGACGATGGCGACACTGAGGGAAGTAGGCGCGGATGAAGCGAGTTTTGTGGCAGCATCCGAAACACTTGCTGCTGCGTTCCAGCATGAGCATCGACAAAATTCGATTGATGGCGTTTTTTTTCTTTTTCTTCTCAGCACGTTTGGGGGCGCAAGATTGTTCGCTCTCGTGAAGTACGACAACGATCAGGTGCTAAAATACGATATCGCTGATGCCGGAGGCAGACGCATGGCGATTCTTGAAGAGTTTCGGCAGACATTTTCGACTAAGCGGGAATCCCTGCAGAAGATCGCACTCGTACGCCTTGGTGCCGAGGATGGCGAACTCATGGTTCGTGACCGGTCGAAGCCAGACGGGATCTCGGAATATTTTGGTAAGTTTCTCCACGTCAAGCGGGCTGCGACGCCAGCGGAGTTCACGAAGAGGGTCGAACGCATCCTCAAGGATGTGATGAAGAAACACCGTGATGATCTCGATCCTGAAATCAGGAAGGGCGGGGCGCGGCGCATCAATGAGCAACTGCGCGCCACTCGCGAATTCGGCCCCGAAACACAGGAGCAGCTCTTCGATGCTGTCTTTGGCGTGCTTTCCGAGGATTCGCCGGTGCGTAGGACCTATCGTCGGAAATTGGCGACAGCCAAACTTGATGAAGAAACGTTTCAGGTCGATCCCACCGCAATACCGCGTACGCCGCGTCGCCGTATTGAAACGGCAGAAGGCATACAGATCCTGTTCAATGAGGAAGATCGAGGCCGGATCGTTAAGCGTGAACTGGAGACCGGTGATACTGAAATCCTGATTACTACGACGCACGTCACAGTGGACGACGACGATGCTATCGATCTTAGCCGCAGCACTTGATGCCTCCACTGGACTAACGGTCGATGAGATTAATGGCACGCTAACGGCGGTCGGCCGACCAACCCATGCGGTTCTGGTTGCCTGGCGTGAGGTGGCGGTGGCCTGTGCAAGCGACCGGTGCCGTCTTACTTGTCGAGATGAACTCGACGATGTTCACGATTTAAGCACAGCGGATCTAGACGAGCTTGAGGGCACCGACCTGCGTCTTACGCTCGAAATTGCCTGCCCAGAAAATGCGGTTCATGTAGCGACACCAAATGGACTGCGGCGTATCCTCGCTATGTTGGATGACCTTTCATCTGTTTCCGTAGTGCGCATGCTCGGTCTTACTGAGGCAATTCGAACACTTGGCGTCGTTATTGAGCCATGGGAGGACGGTGTCTGGGAGGCCCCACCAAGGGCGGCGGGGCGGAGCCCGAGTCCACGTCGGTTCGCACGGACGATTGTGGGGAGTGCCAGGGCGCCAAGTGACATTGGCTCATATTTGCTTGAGGGGGAGGCTAATCGGGCTGATCGGGCTTTCGTCGTCTGGCGGGGTTTTGCGACCAATGCCGTTCGACGATCTCTCGTGAATGAAATCTACGAGGCTGATGGAATTGTGCGGGTCGTTCTGTCGGGTACGCCGACCCGCCGTCTAGAACTGGGCGAAGCTGATGTAGATGCGGCGTCGTTTGCTGTTCTCCAGAAGGCGGCACGATGGGTGTACGTCGAAGGTCCTGACGCTGAACTTCGTCACACATTGCTCACTAATGAGCTGGCCCGGGAATGGCGCGACGGCGAACCCTTTGCTCTTGGTCTGAGTTGTAGATTGCCGGTCGCCTTAGAGAGCGCCGGGCTCGCCTACCGCGCCTATGTCCAGCAGGGTAGCAAGGATACGATCAAGAGCCTCTCAGATCTGCGCAAGACGCTAGCCGAGGAGATGGGGAAGGTCACGCAGCAGACCCGCGATCTGACTTCCGGACTTTGGCGTGATGTTGCGGTTGCGATCGTGACTATCGCGTTTCGCTACTCAATGGATGCCACCAAGGTCGTGACGGCGAAGCCGGTCTATGCGGTGATCTTCGTGCTGGCTGCCGCTCACATCGTTATCAGCCAGTGGGTGACCGTTCGTAGCAATCGCGCTTTTCTTAAGGTGGCGTCAGACTCTCGGACTCTTTGGCGGCAGAAAGGTTATGCTTACCTTTCTGATGACGAATTCGATGTGCTGGCTGAAACCCCTCTGTCGCAGGCGAGAGCTATTTATAACCGGGTTGAAGCGACGACCAATTGGGTGGCGGGGATCGTTGCTGTGGGATTGGTCGCTTCTGCAGGGTGGGAGATCGGGGTGTGGCAGGTATTGTATCGCCGTCTTATGGAACTCTCCTGCTGATGCCATGCCGCCGCGCATTAAGGACAGACTGGTAGTTACGAACGATGCTAGTTGCCGTCGTTCTTCTGGCCACACTCGTGCTGTCCAAGGAGCGGATTATGGATGAGAAATGGCACGATGACCGACGATCCGTCCGCGCTGATCACGACGGTCGAACTGACGTGGGTCGAGAAGCGGGTGGAACGCTGGCTGCGCTTCGGTCGGCCGGTCGCGGATACGATTCTGGACCGTCAACGGCGCGTGCTCAGCTTCGTGCCTGGCAGCGTGTTCGCCTTCGTTCGCTGGGCCGCCAACGAATACGGAACGGTTGAATCGCACATCGACATCGTGCGCACGGTCGGCTCTGGCGAAGACTACCAGACCATCCCCTGCGTACGGCCTGGCGGTGAGGTGTTGCTGCATCAGGGTTCATGGCGGCGCGTCCAGCATGTGCTCGAAGTGATCGACGCCGTCGAGGCGCAGGACATCGACCCGATAGAGGTCAGTCCTGATTACTGGCGTCACGTGCATCATCGCCTGGAGGCATGGCAACAGCCCGATCCCTATACCAAAGCACGGCATCGGGCATGGCTGCGTCGTCGCGCGTTGCATTGAGTGTGCCTCCCGCGTCTGGCTTATCGACGTTTGCCCGTGCCTTTCCCTTCTCTTTCCGGTCAGCTTTTCCATCCTCCTGTCGCGTTCGTTTTGTGCCGGGACAACGCGGCGCTTGGCGCCGTGAGTGGAAGGCACCGGCTGCGCAGCTGCGTGCATTCTTGTCATCTTTGGGCGTGTTTCAGACGCCATTCCGACGAACGATCCCGGCGTTCAGTGACACGAGTTTTCCTACATCCGGAACACCATACGCAGGAGGTGGATGGCCCGCCTGAATGCATAACGAGCGCAGGTTGACCGATTGGTCATCGTCACCGTGAGCGTCATCACTTTGATAGTTCCCGATGATGTTCGGATGTCGATTCCGATCATGTCCGACGCATGATTTTGACGTGTGTTCGGCACGTCATAAGACGCACCGAAGATAGGTCGCGGCAGCGTTTCGTCGTCCAGTTCGCGTGGTGGCGCGAGGCAATTTGTGGCAGGTTTTGCCAGTCCCCCCGGTCAGGCTGTGGGCGGGTATCAGATTTGAAAAAGCTGAATGTAGAAGACGAAAAGAAGAAAAAATATGAGGGCAAGATTAAAGGAACCGGCACCATAGGTCCGGTTCTCTGGGTTTTTCTTCTGTCTGCACATGGGGTTAGGGAAAGTTCATGTGGCACTCTGGATTTCATGGGTCTGAGCCGTCATTTTTCAGGAGTGAGGGTTTTTCGCCGTTTCTGACGGCACTGTCCCCGGAAAAGCCCGGTTTTCGCGAGGTCTGGCCATGGCGCAGGATGACGACACCGCGTTCCGTCCCAGAGTCGGACGCCTTCGCTCGGAGGGCCGCGCGGCACGCGGTCGCGCCGACTTTCTGGCCGCCGTTCGCACCCAGGTTCGGCGGCAATCGCTGAACCCCGGAAAGAGGGGTGGCAACGGGGCGGGCGGCAGTGGCCGCCGCTTTTCTTCTGAGTCTGGCGCATCCTCGCGTGCGGGGAGCGCGTCGCGTTCCGGTTCCACCCGTGGGGTGGGTCGCGGGCGGGGCGCTTCCTTCGTCCGGGCGCGCGGGATTACCGGCTGGCGGCATCAGGTGTCCGGTGCCCGTCGTGTGACCGTGAAGGCGCGTGTGGTGCGTCAGGCCGGAAAGGGAGGCGGAGCCGCAGCCCATCTGCGCTACATCCAGCGGGATGGCACCTCCCGCGACGGCGAGCGTGGCGTCCTCTATGGTGCGGAGACCGACCGTGCCGATGCGAAAGCTTTCCTCGAACGCGGCGCGGAGGACCGGCATCAGTTCCGCTTCATCGTCTCACCGGAGGACGCCGACCGGATGGACGATCTGACGGACTTCACGCGCGAGCTGATGACGCAGATAGAAGCCGATCTCGGCACACGGCTGGACTGGGTGGCGGTGAATCATTTCAACACCGCGCATCCCCATGTCCATGTCGTGGTCAATGGTCGCGACGACCAGGGCAAAGACCTGGTTATCGATGGCGGCTATATCACCCACGGCCTCCGCGAACGCGCCTCCGAATTCGTGACGCTGGACCTCGGTCCCGTGTCGGAGATCGAGCAGCGCCGCAAGCTGGAAACCGAGATCGACCGCGACCGCTTCACCCGCCTCGACCGTGCCCTGCTGGATCAGGCGCGGGATGGTACAATCGACATGCGCCCCGGCAGCGACATGCCGACCTCCGATCTGATGGATCGGCGGCTGCGCCTGTCACGCCTCGCCAAGCTGGAACGCATGGGGCTGGCCAGTCCGACAGCGCCGGGCCGATGGACGCTCGACGACCGGCTGGAAGAGCGTCTGCGCAATCTGGGCGAGCGGGACGACATCACGAAGCAGATGCACCGCGCCCTGAAAGCGCGCGACAAGGGAACGGCGCCGACGCGCGACCCGGCGCATTTCCGCTTCCATGGCGAGACCCCCGAGAAGCCCGTGACCGGGCAACTGATCGACCGGCACCTGACGGACGAACTCGGGGAGAAACTGTCGCTGGTGGTCGATGGGATCGACGGGCGGATGCATCATCTGCGCGGCTTTGATCATGCCCAGATGGAGGACATCCCTAGTGGCGCGATCGTGGAAATCGCGGCGGCCCCGGTCCCCGACAAGCCGCGCCCATCAGACCGGGCGATCCTCGCCCAGACCGAGGACGGGATCTATCGCCCTTCCGCCCATCTGGAGCGGATGCAGCTCGATCGCTGGAGCGTCAAAGGCACGCCGGAAGACCTGATCAAAGGCCATGTCCGCCGTCTGGAGGCGCTGCGGAGAGCCGGGGTTGTCGAACGGCTGGACGCAGACCGCTGGCGCATCCCCGAGGACTTCCAGCAGAAGGTCATCGCCTATGACGCCGCCCGTGCGCCGAAGGCGACGGTGCGGCTGCTGTCGGCCTTCGATCTGGAGGCGCAGATCGGCTCCGATGGCGCGACCTGGCTCGACCGGCGTCTGGTGGCCGGGGTAAGCCGCGAGGGCGACCGGGTGGAAGCCGGGTTCGGGAGCGAGGTCGGCGACGCCCTGGCCAGACGGCAAAAGGCCCTGATCCAGCGTGGGGACGCCAGCCTCACCCCGGAGGGCATGGTGCGCTACCGCAAGAACCTGCTGGCGACGCTGGAAGGGCGGCAGGTGGAACGGGTCGGGCAGGCCATGGCCGGGAAGCGGGGGAAGCTGTGGCGTCCGCTTGATCGCTTCGAGACGATCCAGGGCACGATGAAAGGCCCGATCGATCTGGCCAGCGGGCGCTTCGCGGTGCTGGAGAGCGGGCATGAATTCTCGCTGGTGCCCTGGCGTCCGGAGATCGGCAGACAGCGCCAGAAGGAGATGGCGATCTCCATGGACGAGCATGGCGGCATCTCGTGGGAACTGGGTCGGGGCAGGGGGCTTGGCCTGTAGCGGGAAACCACCACGAGTCGTTCCGGAACTCTGACAAAGACTGACAAAAGCCGCCAATTTTACGCCAGGCTACGCCTTTGTACTATGACGATCCAACAATGACTTGCGCCGGGAAAATTTCAGCGCACTCTGTCATCGGACCTCCAGATCGGGAACGCGGCGATGACCAGACGGCAGCGGATGAACGTGTATTTCGAGCCGGGCCTGCTGAAGCAGGTCGAGGCGTTGGCCGAGCGCCGGAAAGTGTCGAAATCGGCGGTGATCGAGGCGGCGGTGCTGTCGCTGGTGTCCGGCGATGACGATGGACGCCGTGACGCCGCCCTGTCCAAGCGTCTGGACCGGCTTGGACGTCGGATCGACGATGTGGACGAGGCCATCACCGTGCTGGGCGAGGCGTTCGCGCTCTATACCCGTGCCTGGATGAGGCATCAGCTTCCCATTCCGGCGAACGAGAACGAAGCCGCAAAAGATCGGGCAGCGGATATGTATGCCCGGTTCAATGAGGTGCTCGTCCGGCGGCTGGCGAGGGGGCAGCGGTTCCTTAATGAGCGGGTGCGCGATATTGCAGGGCGGAAGGATGTGGGTGAAAGCAGTTAAATCGGGGCGTAACGGTAATAAATAATTTGAATTGTGAGGGTGGAGGTAAAATTATGGTCTCTCTATCAACAACCGAGTCAAATTTTCTAACGATAATTTGTAATTGTATTAATAAATGACTCTTCTATCTCTCTATGTATTTAATGAAACGCGTATAATTTCTCTTTTGCGTGCAACTCTCCATCGTTGCGTTCGCTAGCATGAAGGTGCTGATCCGCGATGTGCGAGCAGGAGGTAGAAGCATGGCAGCACGATCAGCGTGAATAAGGTTCCGATGGCAAGACCGCCCGCTAGGACGAGGCCCATAACGAAGCGTGAGGCGGCGCCAGCTCCGGACGCTGCGAGCAGCGGCACCACGCCGAGGATCATGGCCGCAGTCGTCATCAGGATCGGCCGCAGGCGCACAAGAGCCGCATGCTCAATCGCCGCGCGTCTGGACATCCCTTGCTCCCGCCGTTCGTTGGCGACCTCGACCATGAGGATGCCATGCTTGCTGATAAGGCCAGCAAGCGTCACGAGGCCGATTTCACTGTAGAGATTGACGGATGCGCCTCTCATCCCCAGCCAGAGCAGAAGCAATGCCCCAGCCACGGACATGGGCACAGTAACGAGAATGATGAGCGCATCGCGAAAACTGCCGAACTGGGCGGCGAGAGCGAGGAAGATAATCAGAATTCCGAAGCCGAAGCTCGGCAGGAAGGAGCCGCGCTCGGTGAGGTAGTCGCGGAGCGATCCCGTTGTGTCCGTTGCGTAGCCGCCCGGTAGCCGCGAATTGGCAAGAGACGCGAGCCATGAATAGGCCCGATCAACGGAAACGCCGGGAGCCGGCACGGCCTGAAGCGTCGTGGCATTGAGCTGCTGGAAATGCGCGATCTGTTCGGGCACGACCTGATGCGTCAGATGCGCGACCGAGGATAGCGGGATCGGAATGGCAGGTCCGCTTTGCGGATGTGTATAGGCGATCGGATAGTCGAGGATCTGCTCGGCGTTCAGGCGCTGCCCGCGCGTGACGAGCGGCATGACGCGATACGACCGCTGGTCTCGGCTGAAATAATTCACATAACTTCCGCCGAGCAGCCAGTTCAGGCTGTTGCCGACATCCGATACGTTCAGACCGAGTTCCGCGAGCTTCGACCGATCCAGGACGAGCGTCGTCTGGGGCTGGTCAATGAGCAGGTCGTTGTCGATATAGGCGAACAGCCCGCTCTTCTTCGCCTCCGTCACGATCGTTTTGCTGATGGCTGCGAGCTCGTCAGCTGAACCCGCCCCCTTGATGACGAACTGGATCGGCATTCCCGCGCCGCCCGGGAGGGAGGGGAGTTGGAAGACACCATATTGCAGACCCGTGACGTCATTCAGCTTTCCCTGGAGAACCTGCTGGATGTCCACGTCAGAGCGGCTTCTCTTGCGCCAGTCTCGAAGCACGACGCCGCCCTGCTCGATGCGCGGTGCATCCAGAAGCCAAAAATCCTCCATCTCCGGGATGCCTTTGAGGGCATCGAGCACCGGAGGCGCGTATTTCGCGACATAATCAAGGGTCGTCGCGGGTGGTCCCTGTCCGGCGACGACGACGATTCCCTGATCCTCGGCCGGGGCAAGCTCATGGGTCGCACCGCGGTAGAACATCACGGACGCTCCGAGAACCACGCAGGCCAACACGATTCCGGCGGGCCAGAACCGGAGGACGATCCGCAGCATCTTTGCGTAGACGCGGTGCATAATGGTAAGTCCCAGATCGCTGAACTTCACCCAACGCGGAGCGGTCGCGTCATGCGGACGCAACAGCGTCGCGCACATCATGGGCGACAACACGAGCGCCAGAACCGCCGAGACCGTCACGCTCGCCGCCAGGGTGAAGGCGAATTCGGTGAACAGCGCGCCGGTCAGCCCCTTCTGCAAGCCGATCGGCACATAGGCTGCGACGAGGACGATCGTCATTGCGATAATAGGCCGCCCCAGTTCCCGGGCCGCTTTCAACGCGGCTTCCATGGGTTTCTCGCCAATGGCCAGATGTCGGTTGACGTTCTCCACGACGATGATCGCGTCATCCACCACCAGTCCAGTGGCCAGCACAAGAGCGAGCAGGGTCAGGGAATTGATCGAGAAGCCCATGAACCCCATAAGCGCGACGGTTCCGACGAGCGAGAGCGGGATGGTGACGAGCGGGATGAGAACCGACCGGAACGAGCCGAGGAAAAGGAAGATCACCCCGGTCACGATGGCGATTGCCTCCAGCAGCGTCAGGATTACCTCGTGCAGGGATGCCCGCACAAAATCCGAGAGGTCGAAAATCACCCTGGTCCGGATGTTCGGGGGAAGGCGCGCGGAGATGTGGGAGAGCACGTCATGCAGCCGGTCGCAGGTTGCAATCAGGTTTGCCCCGGGGGCGAGGGTAACGCGGATGAACGCGCCGCTCCCGAGTGGGTTCGTGATGCGCACTTCCGTCATCTCTGGGCCGTACTCGACCTTCGCGACATCACCCAGCCTTATGAGCGCAGAACCCCGCTGCGCAACGACAAGCTGCCTGAACTGTTCCTCGGTATGCAGGCTGCTGGTGACGGCGAGATCAACCGACATCATGCCGCCGAGCGTCTGTCCGATACCGGTCACATAGTCATTCTGGGCCAACGCGGTCGCCACGTCGTTCGCTGTCAGGCCATATCCCGCAAGACGCCTGGCATCGAACCAGACGCGCAGTGCCATATTGGCCTGCGTCATATCCGTCGCCTGAAGCACGCCAGGGACGGACTGGAGTTGCGGCAGCACCACCCGCGCCGTGTAATCGGCCACCTGTTCAAGACGCAGCGACTTGCTGGAAACCGCGATATACATCGCGGACCCTTCATTGTTCGACATCGTGATGACAGGCTGCTGCGTTCCCGCCGGAAACTTGTTGGCGATGGCGGAGACATACGCCTGTACCTGCGCGATGGCGGGTTTCGGATCCTCGTTAAGCTTGAGATGCAGCGTGACGGTGCTGACGCTCGTCTCGCTCGTGGAGGAGACGTAATCCACGCCGTCCGTCGCCGCCACTGCGCTCTCGATCGGTGTCGTGATGAATCCCGCGACCGTGCCCGCATCCGCTCCGTAATAGATCGTCACGACCTGAATAGTGGCGCTCACCGTGCTCGGGAAGCTCTGGACGGGCAAGCCGAAGACGGTCCTCAATCCTGCGACGAGGATAATGATACAGAGGACGATCGACAGGACCGGCCGGCGAATGAAGAGATCGGTCATAGACATGGAGCGCTCACTCCTCAGGCGGGGCGGGTGTGGCGCTCGAATCAGGTTCGATCGCATTGTTTTCTTGGATCAGCGCACCCTCGTAGAGCTTCATCTGTCCAGACGTGACGATCTTCTCGCCGCTCTTGAGCCCCGAGACCACTTCGACCAGATCACCCCGGCTCTGCCCGGTCCTGATCCCCTGCTGATGCGCGTGCAAGGCGTTACTTTTGGCGTCGCGGACGGCCAGCCAGATGCTGTTCCCCGATGTGGCGTACTGAACGGCCACGCGCGGGACGACGACGGTGGCCTTCGCTGTGTCATAGCTGGTCGTGACCCGTGCAAACGCGCCTGGCACCAGGGCGTGGTCAGGATTGGCGAGCTGGGCCCGCACGAGAACTGTGCGGCTCTGTGCATCCACCTGCGGAGTAATGGCCGTCACCACACCTGCGAACGCCCGACCGGGCCACGCATCGACCTGTACCGACACGGTATTTCCGTTCGCAATATGCGGCGACAGATTCTGGGGCACATAGAAATCGACATAAATCGGGTCCAGGGATTGCAACGTAACAACGGCCGTCCCCGGCACCAGATATCGTCCGGGATCGATGCGGCGGACACCAAGACGGCCCGCAAAAGGCGCACGCAATTCCTTCGTTGCGATGATGCCCTCTTCGGAACGCACATGCGCCCGGTCCGCCTCCATCGTCAGTCGGTCCCTGTCAACGATCGCCTTGCTAACGGCGCTAACCTGAAACTGCTTCGTGTCACGGTTGAAATTGATCTCGTCCAGCGCGGCCTGCGCGCGGTACTGGTCTAATAGACCGGGCTCGTCGTTCAGTTGCAGCCGCGCCAGCACGGTGCCTTTCTGAACATCCTCCCCCGAATGAAACATGATCTCGGAGACGATACCGGCGGTCTGGAAGGACAAATCCGTTCCCCAGCGCGCTCTCAGATTGCCGACAGCCTCGATTTGCGGCTGCCAGTGCCCGATCGTGACCGTGGCTGTCGAGACCGATTGCGCCGCGTCCTGCGCCCGTGCGGCGTAACATCCGTTGATGGCGGCGACGAGCATCGCAAACGCGATGGAGCGGAAGCGGGAGGTTTGGATCATGACTTGCTCCAGGGCATCAGGGACTCGAAGACTCCAGGAGGGGGTGGTGGAACGTCCTGACGGTTCCACCATCCCCCACCGAGGGCGACGAGCAGGGCGCTGGTGTCGCTCAACCGTGCGGCCCTTGCCTGCACGAGGGTAATCGCCGCCTGCTGGTAAATGATTTCGCTGCTAAGGACGGTGAGATAGGACACGCCGCCCAACCGGTACTGTTTCCGTGCCAGATCAAGCGCCCGTGCAGCAGCCTGCTCAGTGAGCAGGTTCGCGGAGAGCTGGCGGCTGTCATTCTGGATTTGCATCAGCGCATTCGCGACGTCCTGGAACGCGCCCACCACCGTGCTCTGCCATTGGGCGGCATAGTCCCGCATCGTGGCGACGGCCGCGCGCTGCTGGTGAAGCAGATTGCCGCCCTCGAAGATCGGCATGGTGACCTGCGTTGCCAGCGTTGCCAGTCCGTTGCCGGGGGTCATTAATTGCCCGGCACGGGCCGCTTGGGAGCCGAGGTCACCCGTCAGCGTGAACTGTGGCAACCGGTTCGCGATTGCCACGCCGACCGCCGCCGTTGCAGCGTGAAGATTGCCGTCTGCCTGCCGGATGTCCGGACGATTCTTGAGAAGATCAGATGGGAGCGCGATCGGAACCTCAGTGGGCAAGGTAAGATTGGAGAGATCGAAAGGCGGCAGCGCGGTATCCGCCGGGAGCGCCCCGAGATAGGCCGCCATAGCGTTCCGCGCCTGTGCCAGGCTGTTTTCCAGTTGCGGCAGTTCCGCCTCCTGCTGCGCCAGCTGCGCTTCCTGAAGGGCAACTTCCGTGCCATTTGCGCCGCCAAGGGTGAATTGCTGCCGCAACATCGTCAGGTAATCGCGCTCAATGACGATCAGCCGCTTCTGCACCTCAATCTGACTGCGCAGGGACGCTTCGTTGATCGCGGTCGCGACCACGTTCCCGGTCAGCGTCAGCAGTACGGCCTCGAAATAGGCACGCTGGTAATCGGACTGGGCCTCCTGTTGCTCAATCAGTCGTCTCGTCTTGCCCCAGACGTCGAAATTATAGCTCAATCCCAGATGAGCATCATAATAGCCGTAGCTCATGCTGGTATTCGGCTGGCCACTTGGCGCGAACGGGAAGTTTCCGCGTGTCCTGCCAAAGGTGCCGCCGACAGCCGGCAGCAGGCCGCTATATTGCGCGAGTGTCAGTTCTTGCGCGTTGCGAAGCGCCTGCCGGGCAGATTCAAGGTTGGGGTTATTTCGGATCGCCAGCGCGACAAGACGGGTCAGAGGCTCGGAACGATAGAGCGCCCACCAGTCACCCGGGATATCCTGCCCTATATTGAGATGCTGGGAGGCTCCGTGGGCGACCGGAGCCGATACTGTCCTCTCGGGCAGGGTCGATTCCGTATAACGGTTCGGCAGTGAGCGCGTGGGAACTTTGTAATTCGGTCCTACGGCGCAACCACTCATGCTCAGCGTGACGATAGCGCCACAAGTCAGCACACGGCATGACCAGAGCACACGGAAAGCCTGGAGGCGCGACGCTCGGCTGGCGCTCCTGCATTTCGTTTCCATATCGGAATTATACCTTCGTATCTCGGGCGTTCGCGCGACAGCGCGTCATATCGACCCGACCAGGCAGGTTCAGGGAGGAGGTAGATTAACTCGCGTGGCGAAGTTCGAAGTCGGTTTCCTCATCCGGCACATATTCCAGAATATCGCCCGGTTGGCATTGAAGGTGCTTGCAGATCGCTTCAAGGGTCGAGAACTTGATCCCCTTGATCTTGCCGGACTTGATGGAGGAAAGGTTCGCTTCTGTGATACCGACAGCCCGAGCGAGTGCGTTGGACCTCACCTTTCGTTTTACGAGCATAAGGTCGAGGTGAAGGATGATCGGCATCAGATATAATCCTTCTGCTCTTCTTGAATTCTATTTCCGATTTTCATCACATACGTTACCGCAAGGAGAATAATGCCAAGAACAAGAGCGTCTATCTGCTGCATGTCCCATGAGAAAATTTCAGGGAACAGGCCAAGAAGATACATGAGAGGATGTGTGACGAGGCTGATACACGAATATGCGAGAACGGAGCAGGAAATATTGCGTATTTCTCTCGTCGTGGCGAAGGTGAAGACCTCGCCCTTGGCATAGAGATTGAACAGGCGGTACAGGAACGTCAGAACAAGAAGTCCCGGAAGAAAGCGCAAGACCAGGAGGCATGCTCCAAGACTGGTCGCCCACATCGAGAGCTGGCTCGCGGGAATGAAATCCTGACTTGTCATGCCAGCAGCGGGCGCGCCGATCATGCCCATAAATGTCAGGCGGTGATTGACGATGCCAGCCACGACATACGCCCCGCTCCGGAGCGCAAGCGCCGCAGAACCAACTGCGACCAGTGTGCCGCTTACAGCCAGTGAGCCGAAGAACAAGGCCCTGAGCGACCGTGCATAGCTCGCAAGCCGCCGCTCTGCTTCCTGCACCGGCGGGGAAGGAAGCGGCTCATCATCTTCGGGTCTCGCAAACGGCAGAACTGTCATCAATCGCACTCCGTGATGCCAATAAATGTTCCTGTATCACGATCAGATATTATCGTGCAACAATAAATATTAGGACGATCAACTGCCTTGCGAAACGCATGGGTAATGGCGACCCGAGAGTGTTTCCCAGTTCATGGTGTCGCTGGATATCCTCACAGGAAATGTTGAATGGCAGTGCGTATGGAACACACACTGCCGCCAATGCCGAAAAGAACCGTATTATCTATTGCAAAAGAATAAAGTGCATTGCCCACACGATAATTCGCTCAATTTTGTAGGTTGGGCAGTATGCGAACCGACACATATGCATTGTGTGTTTGATCTAAAGTCGAGGTTCAAATGGCCACTTCTAATGCATGTTGGTATCGGCCAGACCGTGCCCCCGCAACCATCTGAACTTGCGAATGATCATTCGCCATATTTCGCCGGGATCGTAGTGTGCGGTTCCCCGCAACCATCTGAAATTGCGATGCGAACGCATCACGAACCCCAGCCCGGAAACGGCCTGGGGTTTTCGTTTGTCCGGTGCCTGACGCAACCGTCAGGATGCCGGCGAGATCGCCCCGGACGTCGATCTGTAGCCCCTTGTCGGATGGCGTCAGGATGATCGCCTCGATCAGCGAGCGGATCACCTCGGCCGCCTCCTGACGCTTTTCGTCCAGCTCGGAATGCAGCATATCGTGCAGCCGCGCGAGCTGCTGGTGATAGAACTCCGCCATCTGTGGATGGAGTAGGGGAGGGGGCGCCTCGGCGGTGGCGAGGAACTCCTTGAGTTCGGTCTTGCGGGCTTCGAGCTTCGATCCGCGCTCCTTGACCGTCTCGATCGAGATCGCTTCGGAAAGATAGAGATCCATCAGCCGCTGGATGTCGCGCTCGACCCGCTTCAGTTCGGATTCCGCTGCGCCGATGTCGGCCGACGCCTCTATGCGCAGCCGGTTCATCTCGGTGGTGAACGCCGTGCAGAACTCGGCGAACAGGTCGGGATTCATGAGATGGTGGCGCAGGGCATCGAGCACGCGCCGCTCCAGCTCCTCGCGGCGCATGTTGGTCCGGTTGTCGCAGGTGCCTTTGTTGCGGGCTGTCGAGCAGCCGAGCAAAGTGCCGGAGATCATGGAATAGCCGCCACCACAGCAGCCGCATTTGCTCAGGCCGGAGAACAGGTAGCGAGGGCGGCGTTTCTCGCGGAAATGATCGGGCGATGACGTGTCACGCGTATCGCGGCTGGCGCTGACGCTGGCCTGCCGTGCCTTGACCGCGTCCCACAATTCCTGATCGACGATCCGTAGCTCCGGCACCTCCTGGATGACCCATTCGGAGTCCGGATTGGGGCGGGCCTGGCGTTTGCCGGTATCGGGATCCTTGATGAAGCGCTGCCGGTTCCACACCAGCCTGCCCAAGTACATCTCATTATTGAGGATGCCGGTGCCGCGTAGCCGGTTGCCATTGATGGTGGAGAAGCCCCAGGCCCCGCTGCCTGGTGCCGGGATGCCCTCGTCGTTGAGGCGGAAGGCGATCGCGCGCGGTCCCAGTCCGGCCGCGAAGTCGCGGAAGATGCGACGGACTACGTTGGCTTCCGCTGGATTGATGGTGCGGTCGCCCCGGATCGGCTCCCCATTGGCGTCGAGCCTGCGCACGACATCATAGCCGTAGGCATTGCCGCCGCCGGACTTGCCCTGTTCGACCCGGCCTCGCAGGCCGCGATGCGTCTTCTCGGCCAGGTCTTTCAGAAACAGGGCGTTCATCGTGCCCTTGAGGCCGACATGCAGATGAGACACCTCGCCCTCGGAAAGAGTGACGATCCGCACACCGGCATAGTTCATGCGCTTGAAGACGCCGGCGATGTCCTCCTGGTCGCGGGACAGGCGGTCCATCGCCTCGGCCAGCACGATCTGGAACCGTCCACGCTGCGCATCGGCGATCAGCGCCTGGATGCCAGGTCGCATCAAGGATGCGCCCGAGATGGCGTGGTCGGTATATTCCTCTACGACGGTCCAGCCCTGTTTTTCCACGTGGGTACGGCAGACGCGAAGCTGGTCGGCGATCGAGGCGTCGCGCTGGTTGTCGGAGGAATAGCGGGCGTAGAGCGCGACCTTCATGACGGAACATCCCTTACGGTCCGGAGCGGCGACGCTGCTCCTGTTGCTGCAACCGGAACCAGTCCCGTGCCGCACGACGGGCGATGAGGCGGACCAGGGCCAACAGGCGCGGGTCGGGGGCATTGGGGCTCAGGATGAGCCGCAACTCGGGCTCTGGCGGCCGATATGCTGGGGCAATGGACTGGCTGGGTCTGTCCGTCATCGTTGCTCTCTTCCGACCGTATGGCAAGGAAAACAGACACACGATCCGGACAGATGACTGTTATTTCAATGGAAAACGGTAATATGGAGCGTCGTGCCCGCGCGTGTGCCAGCGTACGGAATCGTAGTTATGGGGAGTCCCGGATACAGGTGCGTCGCACAATTACTTGCGTATGACGCTGGCTCGAGTGGGGAAGGCGGAGTGTGAAAGACGCGGCAGCGCCATCTTTCTAGAAGGGCGGATTAGCGACCATATCATCCCCCCTGAACGTGGCAGGCCTATAATATCTGTAGATCAGTGGGCAATGACGTTGCTGGATAGGTCTGGTCTAACCAAGTTCTAACTGCATCTGCCGAAGATAAGCCGCGTTTAGAAATAAGGAGTTCGGCTAAGTCCCCACCAGAACATATAACAATCGGATGCTCGTCTTCGACGATTTCTTTATACGGCTGATCGCCAAGATAGCTCGTCGTTATTAACATCCCGAATTGCCTGTGGCGTAGTCGCGAAATCAAACGTGACATCACATCAACTCCCAATCCAGACGACGGCCTGTAGCACTTCGCTTCCATAGCAAAGTCTACGGTCACGCAGTTTTGCGACTGTCCGATACGATATTTGCCTACGGCGTCACGTCCGCCGTCTCGGCTGGCACGAGTCACGTCGATGCTGACGACGTTTGGATCCATTAGGCGAGTGATGTCCGCCGCAAAATGCTCGAACGCGTGTGGGCGAGTGCTGAAGTGAGCGTGAACTGCCTCAGCGATCTCGCGTTGGCGCTGATCGCCGAGTTGCTGCGCTTTTGATCGAACGCGTGTCACCCGTTCGGCGCGTAGCGCTGTTGCTTTTCCCGTCGCGATCCATTGTCGCCATACAGCCGGGCATGACGCTCCGAGCGCTTCCCCCCTCTGAAGTTCAGTGATCCAGGCCCGTGGGACGACGTCTAATTTCAGGATGGTAAAGACGGCCCGGTAGTTTTGGAAGCGTTGACCATCGACGCTCTTCCAAACGGCGACGAGATCATTGGAGGGGTCAAGGTGGGCTGCGCCAGGAACGGCGAGGCCCTTGAAAACCGCGTCGCGTCCCTCGCCTTTGGCGAATACCAAAAAAGGCGGAACCTTGATTCGACCCTCGCGACCAGCGTGCGCCAGCTCGAAGGACTGCCGAAGGATTTGATTGCCGCCGCGGCCTGCCTTCCGATCGTGAAGTTCGTAACCGGGTTTCCGATTGTCGCCGTAGTAAACAAACACGCCATTCTCTTCATCCAAGGCGTCCGGCCAATTCGGCTCGGCCAGGGTGCTGTAAAGCACAACTAGCTTCGGGGCTTTATTCGGGCCGCAATACCGGAAACCTCCCTGATTGCCAGTCCCTGTCAACGGAGCTAATGGCTCGCCGGCGACATTTTTTACTGTGCGATTGCTCTCGTAAGTGGCATCAATGACGAGATCGCAGGAGGTCAGGTCGGCAAATGGATAACGCTTCTTCATGACCTGAGAATATGCCTCATAGAAAGTTCATGAGACAAGCGTAGCCAGAACACGCCGTGTGAAGCTGTATCGTACTGCTGGACGCATCGACTAGAAACAACGAAGGGAGTGCGCTGCGGTCGTAGTGACCCTACACACAAAGACCGCTAACCGCAAAGGTGCCAGCGTCTTGCTATCCGTGTGGGCCGCCGTCGATCCGTGCGCGTCAGACGCCATCACCGACTAAGTCAGTAAACGGATCGCTGCCGGGGGGTTGGCTCATGGGATAAAATGGGACAATTTGTCGACATCCAGCGATAGATTATTTCCACGATAATCCATCGTGACAAGGCTTATTTTTTGGCATACGCGGACTTTGTTCGCCCTCCAATGGAACTTTCAGGAAGTCAATGTCGTTCATTAGACCGATTTCGCCCCGGCCGCTGAAGAGCGCCAATTCTGCTTTGGAAGCTTATGTCTGCTGGTCGCGGATGCAATCCGAAGCAGGGCAGTCTCTCGACGCTATCATCGACCGTAAAGAGCGGGAGCGGCAGGCCGGACAGGGACTGTTCCTCTGGGGGGTAGGTAATGCCCCCGCGACCGCAATTCGCAAGCTGGCGCTCATGGGCATGCCGATCCCGATCGTTTTCTCTACCATGAAGTCCAAGCCTAAGGCGGTCGATATGGCTCCAAGCCGTACTGTGGTGTGGCGCCGATATGTCGATGAGAATGGGATTGAGCGTCTATTGCCAAAATCGGCTCTTGTCACGAGCCGAGGCGAAAGTGCGAAAGGGGCGAAAAAGAGGCATTATGCTCTGATGTGCTACTCGGATACGCCGTTGAGACTTATCCGGGGCGTTCCGTTCGATCCTGGCGCCTTTCGAAACGTGAGTGGAGTAGGCGCGCCCATAGGCGCATCCCAGGTGACCGCGCTGCTCAGGCAAGTTGCTGAACCAAACCAGTCACCCGCTTATGAGGCGAATGTCGTTGCGTGGCTGACTGGTGGCTACTGGGTTCGCTTGTCCGATCCCCGTGAGCTCGACTCTAAGGCAATTGCAAATATCGCCTCGTTCAACGGGAGTACGGATGAATGGCTGGAACTAGTCTCTCGCGTGCGAGGTTCAACAACGCGCACCGTTCGCAGAAAGGCCGAGGCGCTGCTTCTTTGACGTGCTTGGACAACGCCAGTTCACTGTGCTAGGCGGGATATAATTCAACGTATTGGGAGATAGCTTGGATCCTGACACCGCCAAATTGAGACGCGGCCTGCGCGCAGCTGGTCTGAGTGATCAGGTTATCCAGGCGGCATGGCCGTCTTGGTGGAGCGACGAATTAGCTAATGACGCCTCTGGCCGAGCCGAACTGCGGTTTGCTTTGGCACGTCGATTAGGCGTTTCTCCTAGAGGGCTTTTGGGAGAACGCGTAGAATTTGTTTGGAATGACGAAGCAAAGTTCAAGAATCTCTCCGCCGAGGACGAGGCGCATCAGGCAGCACTAACCAGTTTCGGAATGACCATCGGGCGACTGCTCGTACGCGCCACTCCGCGAAATGGCAGTCTTGATGGACTTGACGCCTTCGTTATTCGGGAAGCGATTCTTGCCGGTCAGCAATATGTCGATCTAGGGGGACTACTCGCGCTCTGCTGGGGTGTCGGCATTCCAGTCATCCATCTGCGCGTGTTTCCGCTCGAAGCAAAATCCATGCATGCCATGGTGGTGAAGGTAGACGAACGCTACGCTATTCTTCTTGGACGCGATGCTCGCTATCCCGCGCCGATCGCCTTCACCCTCGCCCATGAGCTTGGTCACATCATCCTGAACCACCTCATCGGCGCTCCGGCACTCGTCGATCTCAAGGATCCTGCGACCGTCACGCATCCGGATGACCAGGAAAAGGAAGCTGATACGTTCGCGCTTTCACTCCTGACAGGTCAACCAGATCCCTATATTACCGCTAGCACCACCGACTTCAACGCGCCTACGCTTGCAGCTGCCGTGCTGCGGGTCGGGCCACAACAAGGTATTGATCCTGCAATGCTCGCCCTATGTCTCGCTCATCGGACAGGGGCCTGGCCGCAAGCTATGTCGGCCTTAAAGTTCATATATCAGCGGCAGGGAGGGCCGATTTGGCGCGATATCAACGCCCAAGCCATAACCCAACTGGAATGGGGAGAAATTGGGCAGGATAGCGCCGAATACCTCCGTAAAGTAATGGGTACCGATGTCTGAACGCGTCCTGCTTGACAACGACGTAATCCTCAAATCGTGCGCTTACAGGTGTCACGGAGAACTGGTGGCACTCACCACCATTGACGATGTTGCACCCTCTCTACTTAGCATCGCCCGCTTTACGCTTCGCTCACGGTTAAGCAGAAACTGTCACCTCACAGATCCGGAAGCCGCTGTCGACGCGCTTGAAGAGTTGTTGGCGCATGTACAACTGCTAGAGCCCACGGCTGACGAGATTGAAATGGCGGCTGAGTTGGAGGAGTTGGCTGCGAATAAGGCGCTCGAATTCGACATGGGTGAGAGTCAATTGGTGGCCATTTTGCTGAAGCGCGGCTGTCCTCTTCTCATCACTGGCGACAAGCGAGCGATCATTGCCATGGCCGAGATTGGCCTTGTCGACGCCGAAGGAAAGCTTGCCTGCGTGGAGCAGTTGTTCGCTTACATCCTCGACACGATCCCGCATATGGATGTTCGGAGACGCATCTGTGCGGAAGCTACGGCAGACAAAGCTCTTACAGCATGCTTCGCCTGTGCGACCTCTATAGTAACAGCCAAAGATATTGTCGCCGGATTGGACAGCTATACTAACGATCTTCGCAGGCGAAGCGGTGCGATGTTAGTCACCGGTCTTAGGGCGAAAATTCCGTAGAAATACCGCGTAAGGATCGGCCATCGTAGCCACGAGATGAATCGGACGTTCGCATTTGGTCACGTCGTTCAGCAGCTCGGCTTTATCCATTACGGTTAGGCAGGCCTTGTCGACGCGACCATTGACATAGCGAGCGCCGAGGCGCCCGGTACTTGGTCCGACCGGCACCATCGTCTGCTGCAGCGGCAACGTCAATGAAACCGCTCGGAGATCGCGAATCACCAGTGCATAGCGCGAACCGCGCACTTCGATTGCCTCGGGGATCGTCTGCCAATTTATCCCGTCGGAAGAAGACTCCGCCGCACAGAGCGGTTCAGCAAAATGGTTAGAAACCATTTCTTCCATGACGAGATGGATCGGCTCACGCCGCGCTGCATAGGTACGCGCGAATGGCTGCACCATGGAGGTCGGGTGGCAAGTGTTTCCGCCGTAACCCCACATGGTGTGACCGACCTTGTCGATTTCTTTGCGTTTCCGGGCAATGATATCTGCCAAGCTCTCTTGCGCGTGCGTTCCCACCTTCATGAAAAGAAGGCCGGCGCCGGGATGGATGATCTCGTTCACTCCGGTTTCTCCAGTAGATCAAATTTATATTCTTCCTGCGGCGCCATGCCATAGTCAGGCTTCTTGCATTCACGTACATAACGCACCCGAGGCCCTTTTGACTGACCATAGAAGTGCTGTAGCCGCTCCCGATCGATTACCGCCTCGCTCGGCACCGCTTTAGTCACATTACCAGGAAGAGCGCTCACATAGAGATTGCAGGACTTCAGGTCTGGAGCATCATCGAGATGATAGCCGTGCAGCTTCCGCTGCATTTTCGAGACATAGAAGCCTCTGCTGGATGCGTAGGCCTGGACATTACCAAGTACTTCCTTGGGCCAAGGCAGCTCATCGTCATCTGCAATGACGATCATGCCATCGCCGTCGTATCGTATAGCTTCGATACCGCGCTGGACGAACACGTTGACACTCTCGCCTTTGTTCGATGCACCCCATGGGGGGTTGGTATAGAAGCAATCGTATTTGGTGCTGTCGGGGAATACATCCAGACAGTTGTAGAGTACCGCATCAAGATTCTCGAGTCGCTCGCGATCAGCAAACCGTTTGACGGCCTGCACCGTCCGCTCGTCAAAATCGTAGACCGTGATCTTTGTCGGGCCGAAATCAAGTACTCCACGTGCTTTCAGATAGGCGACGCATACGCTGACTGCGTCGCCATCACCGATGAACGCAAGGCGCTTCCCGTTGGCCCAATCCGCCACAATCTCACTCTGTAAGACCATGTCGCCTGTTTTCATATGAATTTGATCAAATTCGCGGAGCGGACGCGGCCGATTTTGCACGACATCGGACACGGCATTGACCGCCTCTCTTAGGTCAACCTGCCGCATTACGGAACTCCTCTTGCTCAGCATGATTTCTATTTTTTAGGCGCCGGGCAAGCCGATCGACGAGTTTCTCTTGATCAACGTTAGTATCGAACATATAGACTGGGCATCCGGACACAATCCCGTACGTGCAGGCGACCGAAGCCTGTGAGGCGTTGTGAATCCGGGCCTCTTCCAGGGAAATCATTGGACGTCCCGCCGCGTTCCTGGCTATCCGCTCGCTGGTGATCTCGGGTTCTACGTAGAATAGCCAGATTTCGTCTGGTGCCAGCTGTCGGAAGCGTTCGGCTGAGAAGGCTGTGACCCGGAATCCATACTCTTCCTTCGTTACCGAATGACTGTCGACGACGCTATGACCAGTCTGGCGGTTGTGTCTCATCCACGCTAGCAACTGATCGTCCAGCGCGTTGATGTCAGCTGGTGTGGCCATCCCAGCTGACAGAGAACGAAGTTCGTCCTGGTTAGTAAGTGCCGCACCACGCTCCTGAAGGAAACTCGTGAGTCGAGCGCCATATTCCCATACATTCAGCTCAGGAATCCGCTCCTTCAGCATCGCCATCGTCGAGCTTTTCCCGGACGCGGGCGCGCCGGTCACATAGATTGCTTTGAAAGCAGTCATAGCTCCCCCGATTGCTGTTCTCCCCAAAAGAGCAGCACATGCAGGCTGCCTCGGCTTTACAAAGTGGTCAAGATAGGGGGATTTATCTAATGTGCCCTATTGGACATCACGATTAGTCCATTTGAAGATTTTTTAGAAGTATTCTGCCAGCCTCGAGGTCTTTCCATGGCACATGCGACATTTGTCCGAAGTCTCAGATATCGCTAGATTAATACATGCCAACCATTGAGTTTGAAGCCAGGATTCTAATAACCGAGATGAGGGTGCGAACAGGGTCAAAGCGTTTATGGGCCGCCGAACATGTATGCAATTAATAGAGGGTAGATATTCCAGGAGGACTGACCAAATTTTGCAATCAACGGTAAAACGTGACGTATATGATGAGATCTATTCGTCGTTGGTTGTTTGCCGAAATGCCGCTAATTTTTGATCATTTGCTCAGATGGTTCTAGGCTTACGTCCAGCTGAAATTGTTCGTCACCGCGTTTTCGACCACGAAGGACAGGCTCTATAGTGTGTGCCGATGACGGTGGTGCCGATCTTGATGCGGGTGGTCTTCGCACCCGCTGCGGCCATCGGCGGGAAGGGCGAAGTAAGCTGCTGTGAGAAGTGATGGATGCGGAAATAGGCCCCTTCCGCGCTAAGTTCCTTGGCTGCAACGGTGAGATCGGTGGGTTGGAGAAAGCCAGTTTTTTATTTCGAAACTTGATCTGTATAACAGCCTATATTTTGACACTTCTATCCAGCCGGGACGAGGTGCAGGTAGAGGTTTTCCGGAGTAAGGCAGTTTCGGCTGTTCGGTAGTCCCGATTATGAACAAACCGTCGATCCCAAGAGGCTAATGGCTCCGCCCTCGCGCCGGCAAGGATATGCGCCTGAGGCGCCGTCCGGGCCGGTATCCCCAATCTTCCTGCGCTGTGCTCCGTGCAGATTGGGCGATCCCCCTCCGGCCCGGCCGTCCTTGCCGTTGCTACCCCGCTGCTCGCCGCGAGGCAGAGGAACAGCGGGGGCTGTTCCTCGCGGAACAAAGGGCAAAGACCATGACCGGCAAAACCACCACGGCAACCGATTTCCGCAACACCATCCGCAACGGTGACAGCGTGCAGCTTATGCGCGCGCTTCCTCGCAATGCGGTGGATTTCATCCTGACCGACCCGCCTTATCTGGTGAACTACACGGGCAGGGACGGGCGGAAAGTTCGCAACGACGACAATGCGCGCTGGCTCCGGCCGGCCTTCAACCAGATGCACCGTGTGCTGAAATGGGGCGGGTTCGCCGTTTCGTTCTATGGCTGGAACCGTATCGACCTCTTCGCC
>NZ_JABXXR010000011.1 GCF_013376175.1 Ameyamaea chiangmaiensis | reverse complement strand
GCCTGCCGCGACGGCCTTGCCCTCGACCGATCTGGCCAGCCTGGGCCTCGCGCCGCAGCCCGCGACGCCATCGGCGCAGGATCGCCAGCTTGCCTTCCTCAACCAGACGCCGGACAAGCGCACCGTCTCACCGGATCGCGTCGCCGCACCCGCATCGGCGAACGTGCTTCAGGCCGGCGCGGTGATTTCCGCCGCGCTCATCACCGGCATTCGCTCCGACCTGCCCGGCCAGATCACCGCGCAGGTGACGGAAAACGTCTATGACAGCCCTACCGGCAAGATCCTGCTCGTGCCGCAGGGCACGCGGGTCATCGGTCAATATGACAGCGGCGTCGGCTTCGGGCAGCGCCGCGTCCTGCTCGTCTGGAACCGCATGATCTTCCCGAACGGCCGCAGCATCGTGCTGGAACGCCAGCCCGGCGCAGACGCCGAAGGCTATGCCGGACTGGAGGATGGCGTCGATTACCATTGGGGCGAGCTATTCAAGGCCGCCGCGCTCTCCACGCTGCTCAGCGTCGGCGCCGAATCCGGTTCGTCGAGTGGCGAGAGCGACATCGTGCGTGCGCTCCGCAACGGCGCGTCGAACAGCATCAGCCAGACCGGCCAGCAGATCGTCCAGCGCCAGCTCAACATCGCGCCGACGCTGACGATCCGGCCGGGCTTCCCCGTCCGTGTGATCGTCACCCGCGATCTCGTCCTCGAACCCTATGGAGGCTGACATGGCGAAACTGAAACTCGGGCCGCTCGCCGACGACAAGCCGGTCAAGGTGACCCTGGAATTGCCCGCCGGCCTGCACCGCGACCTTGCCGCCTATGCCGACATCCTCGCCCGCGAAGCGGGGCAGCCCGCCGCCGATCCCGTTCGCCTGATCGTCCCCATGCTGGAGCGGTTCATGGCGTCGGATCGAGGATTTGCAAAGGCGCGCAATGCTCAACAGCAGCAATAGATCGTACGATCTCCAGAAATCCAAAAGCGGCAGGGTTTTCTTTGGCTTCTGACCATACGGCACTCCACGGCACATCCTCGGGGTCGTGAGCGATTGGCCGAAAAACTACGCCTTTAACCGACAACCCAAGAGCTGACGCGCTTGCCACAGTTGCTCCGTAGCCCATAGCCACCAGATTTATGAGATTTTCCCTGGCAACATGATGTACCTCGATTCTGGGCCTGAACCCCATCTGCCCGATTTTTCGGACGAGAAGATCAAGGACATCTGGCCCGGACCCATTACTGCTGAGGATGAACGTCTCCGAGCGAATGTCCTCCCAAGAGAGTTCTGATTTAATCGCCAGAGAATGAGAATCAGGTAGGACAGCAAAAATGCGTTCTCGCCATAATATTTCGCTCTTATGACGGGGCAACTGAGGCAGTCCCGCAACGAAGGCGATATCCAAGTCTCCTTTCGTCAACCTGTCCAGATTTTTCTCTGCTGTCCCTTCGTGCAATATGATCTTAATCTTCGGATGCCGACGTCTCACTTCCTTGAGCGCGAGATGCAGGAATCCCGTAGCCAGGGAAGCGAGAATACCGATGCGCAGCATGCTGTTATGCAATTCACCCTTTGATGAAGCCAAACGGACGGCACGACGAAGTTGATCGATTCCGGGCGCTGCCTCTTTGAGGAAATTATCGCCCGCATGCGTTAACCGCACCCCTCGTCTATCTCGAACGAACAGCGTGAAACCCAAGCGGTGTTCGAGAAGTTGGATGCGGCGCGTTACCGTGGATTGTGATGTATCCAGCGCAAGTGCCGTCTGCCGGAAACTACCGTGCGCGGCGGCCGCGATAGCGCAACGAAGGTACCGAAGATCTAGCGTGAGGTCTGGCACGTCCATCCGATCTTCATTCACGCCTTCTCTCGGCTCTTTTCGCTAGCGAAATCGCTGTGGTTCGCTCTTCGATTGCTCGGACGACAGCGATCATATCGTCACCGCCAAAGCCCAAGGCTTCCGTCTCTGAGTAAAGCGTTAGGCAGGCGTCCATCTGAGGCGAGGCTATGGCTGCCTCCCGGGCGGCTTCAATGACGAGGCGGCTGTTCTTCAGAACGTCGGAAATCCCTGCCTGACGCTCGAAATCTCGACGTACCACCTTCGCAGCCTTGATCCGCGACACGTCGCTCGCCATCGGGCCGGCGTCAAGAATTGTGATGAAACGGTTCAGATCGAGACCGTGCCGCTCGGCAAAATGCGCCGCCTCGGCGAGCCCAGTCACCATGGTGATCAGAAACACGTTAACCGCGAGCTTCATGCGCAGAGCGTTGGGTGCCGGGCCACAATCGAAGACTTCCCGACAAAGCGGTTCGAATAGAGGCCGTATTTCGGCCAGGTCCTCTTTCTCCCCCGCCAGCATCCCCACAAGTTCACCGGCCTCCGCAGGCTTGCGCGACCCCGAGACTGGTGCCTCCACATAGCGCCCGCCGGCCTTCTTGATCTCATTTGCCAACGCAAATGAGTAGCCGGGCCGCACCGTGCCCATCGCGACGATCCGGCGTCCGGCCACACGTTGGGTAAAATCGGGTAATCCGCGGCCAAGCACGGCGTCGGTAGCGGCCTCGTCGGCAAGCATCAGGATAATCGTCTCGGATTGTTCAAATACATCGGCAGCGCTGGGTGGCGCGATCGCGCCGAGTCCCACCAGCGGCCCGCAACGCTCGGCAGAACGGTTCCACACGATCAGTTTCGTTCCCGCTCGGACGAGATTCAAAGCCATCGGCAATCCCATTGTGCCTAGCCCAATGAACCCGATCGACGTCGAATTATTCATCCTGTGTCTCCTGTTTTCTCAGGAGATTAATCCATCCTAACAAATTCGAAAATTTGATAAGTTTGAATTCCAACTTCAAGGAATCGGGTAGATGGTGCCACAGTTCGACATTGAAGCGCTGCGTACGATGATCGTGGGCACCGACCTCGGCAGTTTCGCGCGCGCCGCTCTACATCTCGGCAGATCGCAGTCAGCTGTCAGTATGCAGCTGAAGCGCCTCGAAGAGCAGGCAGGTCATGCCCTGTTCCACCGGCGCGGCCGCGGATTGGCGCCAACGGAAGCAGGCGACACTCTCCTCACTTACGCCCGTCGGATTGTAGCCATGCATGATGAGGCAGCCATGGCGTTGGGTGCATCGGTGGCACCCCCAACCATCCGCCTGGGCCTGCCGCAGGATTTCTTCGAGGACGTCATGCCCAGTGCTCTCGCGACCTTCTCGCAGAAACGACCGAACGTGCACGTCGCGGTTCGTGCAGGCAGAAACTACGCACTCGAAGACGAAGTAAAGTCCGGGCGGCTCGATCTTGCTCTCGCCTTCGCAGGCATGGATCGTCCGAGAAATGGGGAACTCCTGGCGACGATGCCGATGTTGTGGTTTTCCAAAGATGAAGACAGTGAACCGCTTCGCGATGTCTCTGGCACTCTTCCGCTTGTGCTCTTTGATCATCCCTGCCTGTTCCGGCAGGCAGCACTTCGCTCGCTTGATGAGGCTGACATCCGATGGCGCCTTTCACTTACCACCCCCAGCCTGCCCGGTGTTTGGGCTGCCTTACGGTTTGGATTGGGCGTCACCGTGCGCACAGCCCATGGCGTGCCACCCGGAATACGCCGGCTGGACAATTGCTTGCCGGCACTGCCGCCACTTGAGTTGCGGATGTTGAAGCAGGATCATCTGCCAGAAGCCGCCCAGGATCTCGCGCACATCCTCAAGGCTACGATCGAAAATCCAGGCGTGGCTGGCCAATTGCCGACACGGTGAACGGTGCCACGCACGTCCCTGCTGCCAAGGCTCACGGTGCTCGATGACTGCCCGGATACTACCTCCGCCCCTCGGCACCGGCTATTGCGGCGATTTCCTCTCGGAGCCATCTATGCGGGGCATCCTTTTCGCGACGGCGATGCCATGTCTGGACGAATGGAAAGCTGCTCAGCTGGAACGGTAGTGCGCTGCACTGGAGGCCTCCCCTTCCCAGATGCTCAATGCTACGCTTCGCTGCGGTCAGCACGAGATCGCTTCCCCTGACAAGGTCGGGTGCGGCAGACCAATGCGGAAGCTGGACTGCGATGCGGCGCTTGTAACCAAGGCGTGCAAGCGCGTCGTCGACCTCACTGTCGTCTTGCAATGCAACACTAACCCGTACATGCGGACGGGCGAGGTAATCATCGAAGGAAAGCGCGCCACACCCGCTCGATTCATTCAACAGGCAAGCAAACGTCTCTTCAAAGAGCAGTGCACTTCTGAGGTCGGCGTGCCTAGCCTGCTTGAGGATGGGATATACCCCAACCGCCAGATCAATCTCCCCGTCTATCAGCGCGGCAAGCGCGCGTTCCCTGCCGTATGATACGATGGAAAGGTCGACCAACGGTGCCGACTTTCGAAGTCGCGATACGAGGGTAGGCAGGAGGATTGCCGCTCCATAGTCCGACAGAGAAAGACGAAAATGGCGGTGGCACTGCTCCGTGTTGAAGGACGGCTGGGCTACCATGGAGCGCATCAGCGCAAGGGCCTCACCCAGTGGCTCAGCGAGTTGAAGCGCCCGCGCTGTTGGCTGCAGGCCGCCTTCGCCTCTCACCAGCAGCGGATCGTTGAAGATGTCCCTTAACCTCGCCAGAGCGTGGCTGACCGCCGGCTGCGAACGGTTGAGCCGCAAGGCTGCGCGCGAGACATGTCGCTCCTCAATCAGCGCCTCGAGGAACGGCAGCAAACCGAAATCGGATGGATGGAAGTTATTCGTATCCTGCATGATTTGTATATCAATCTTCGATTTTCATTCGATCTGTCAATGGTGCAAATTGAGGGGAAAGGAGAATTGAACATGATCCGGTCGCCCGAAACAGATCTAGGATTGTCCCACGTAGCGCTGGTCGTGCGCGATCTCGATAAGAGTATCGCCTTCTATCAGGAATTTGCCGATCTTCAGGTAATTCATCGCCGAACCGTAGGCGGCGATATCGAAGAGGTCGCGTGGATGGCGGATGGCTCGCGCCCGTTCGCGCTTGTCCTCGTTGCATCTACTAATTTGAATGATACGCCACTCGGACCATTCGGTCACATAGGCATTGCGTGTGCCAAGCCGGAAGATGTCTCGCGCCGTGCGGCCGAAGCTGAGCGCCGCGGCATCCTGCGGTCTGCCCCGCGCAATGATGGGCCGCCGGTCGGCCTCTGGACGTATATCTCTGACCCGGATGGCAACACGCTTGAATTGTCATTCGGGCAGGAAATAGCATTCAGTATCGGCAGTGGCGACGATGCTCTCGAAGTGTCGTCCAGAACATGATCCAGAAAACCAAAAGTCGGAAAGTAACGAGCAGCGTAGCCATCGTCGCCTCGCAGATGGCTTTTCTTAATCACGACTGTAGCGCGCCTTATGTTCCGGTCGCCAGCCAGCATTATCGGAAACTTCTAATGGCTCCCCCAAGCCACGCGTCGCCGGTCCCACCGACGATGTAGAAGCGCTTATTCGTTTTTATGGAGACGTCCTCGGGCTGGAAATTTTGCATCGAATTGAGGACCACGATGGTTTCGACGGCGTGATGCTCGGACATGCAGGCGCACCTTATCATTTCGAGTTCACGAAGGCGCATGGACATACCGCAGGTCGCGCACCGACACGAGACAATCTCCTCGTGTTCTACCTTCCTGACCCTACAGAATGGCAGGTTGCCGTCGAAAGAATGAAAGGAGCCGGGTTCAGCGGCGCTCAACCCCTATTGGGATCACTCAGGCCGAACCTTTGAAGACCCCGATGACTGTATGGTGGTGATCCAGCGAGCTGATTTGCATGCCTGACGGAGCAATGCCTCTGCGGAGCTCCCTTGTTTCCGGCAAATGAATGAGGAAGGGACAATGACCACAATTAGACGCTCCCGCCCCGACGAGGGCGATCGCACAGTGGAAATCTGGCGTGGCGCGGTTGATGCAACGCATGACTTTCTCTCGCCGGAGGATCGACTTTCCATAGAAGAGATGGTGCGTGGCTTTCTGCCCCAAGCGCCGCTGTGGCTTGCCGTGGATGCTAATGACTATCCGCTAGCCTTCATGGTGATCGACAAGGGACACATGGAGGCGCTGTTCGTCGATCCCGCATGTCGAGGAGCCGGAATTGGTGCCGCACTGGTACGTCACGGCCTTGCACTTCATCCTAAAATGACAACCGACGTCAATGAGCAGAACAGTCAGGCGATCGGCTTCTATGAAAAAATGGGCTTCAGGCGCGCCGGTCGTTCGCCGCTCGACGGGCAAGGTAAACCTTACCCTCTCATCCACTTGAAGTACGGTGAATGACCGCAAGCTTTCATATCTCATAACCTCAAATTCTTTGGCGTCGCATCCCGCCGGGTGCGTGGCGGCGATCAAGGCGAGGATACTGACTAGTGTCAGGACACGCCCACGATTTTGTAATAATCCAGCCTAAAAAGCTGCATCGATCTCGATGGGCAACCTGATGCATGGGTCAAAAAGATAGAAACTTAAAGGTATGGAGGACGTAAAGGCAAAATGAATCGAATCTACACACGGCGGACTACATTTCTGACCCCACTCATTGCATTACCCTGGTTGTTCGGGCGCGGCGCTCGCGCAGATGACGGCCGAAGCATTGTCGAAGACCGGCTCAGGGAACTCGAAATTCGCAGTGGTGGCCATCTTGGCGTTGCCGTCCTGGACACCGCGACCGGTCAGGTAGTTGGGAACCGTCTCGATGAACGCTTCGCTCTGTGCAGCACGTTCAAGGCTCTGGCTATCGCGTTCACGCTCGCTCGCGTTGATCGCGGAGAAGAGAAGCTGGACCGAAGAGTCTTCTTCAGCGAAAAGGATCTGGTCATGCCTTTCAAGGCGACTAAACCGCACCTTGCTGACGGCATGACAGTCGAGCAGCTCTGCGAAGCGGCAGCAATTGTCAGCGACAGCACTGCGGCAAATCTGCTGATGGCCAGCTTCGGCGGACCTTCTGCATTGACCGCCTATCTGCGCTCAATAGGTGATCACACGACCCGTATCAACAAGACCGAACTGGCTCTCAATATCGTCAAGCCCGGAGAAACGCACGACACGACTTCGCCGCGCGCGATGGTGGGCACACTGCAACGCATCGTGCTCGGCTCCGCTCTGTCGCCGACGTTGCGAGCGCACCTGACCGAGTGGATGATGGCGTCCAGAGATGCGGCCGCACAGCGCCTGCGGGCCGGTTTGCCGGCGGGGTGGCGGATCGCGAACAAGCCCGGGACGTGGGAAGGAATCGCGACCAACGATATCGGGGTGATCTTTCCACCCGATCGCCCTCCCATCGTCGTCGCGGCCTATCTCGGCAAGGCACATGGTTCCGTTGCGGAACAGGAAGCCGTTTTGGCCGATGTAGCACGCATCGTTACGAGAAACGCATAATCGAACGGCCTGCCAGCGGCGGCGGAACGGCCGCTGTCGATCGAGCAAGCCGCCACCTCAGCCGGCTCGGGGCAGAGTGTGCGCTTCCGAAAGCAGCCAATCCGCAAACGCCTGTATCGGACCGTCACTCAACCGGATCGGCTCTGGGAGGATCAGGCTGAAGGTCTTGGAGATCGACTGGCCTTCAGGCCAGGGCGCGACCAGACGACCTTCCACCAATTCCGTCTCGACATAGAGGCGCGGCACCAGCGCGACGCCAAGTCCCGCCAGTGCGGCCTCGATCAGCATGATGTGGAGGTCGTAGCATGGGCCGATCGCGGGATTGGTCAGCGTGATTCCGGTCTCCTGTGCATAACGCTGCCAGGCATCCGGGTTCTGGCGGCGGTGCAGACGTGGCAGGCGGTCGAGAGATGCCGCGTCTGCGCCTTTGTTGAGAAGAGTCGGATGGCAGACGGGCACCAGCGTCTCGTGCAGCAACCGGTGCGTTCTCATACCAGTCCACGCGGGATGCTCGAAATGGATCGCGGCGTCGAAGCCGCTTCCTGCGAGCACAAATGGCTCCATTCGTTCGGCAAGATGCACAATGATGTTGGGGTGGCGCTCCTGAAATCGTCCAAGGCGGGGAATGAGCCATCGCGTGGCGAAAGTCGGGATCGTCGCGATATCGATGCTGGCGCCATCGCTGGGCTGTCCCATCAGATACTGGCTGTCACGCTCCAGCCGGTCGAGAGACTCGCGAACCTGAGCGGCATACCGTTCCCCGCTCGGCAGAAGCCTGACGCGGTTGCCGACGCGCTCGAACAGTGTAACGCCGAGGAAAGCCTCCAGCCGACCGATCTGGCGGCTGATTGCTCCTTCGGTGAGTGCCAGTTCGTCCGCGGCGCGTGCGAAGCTGCCATGACGCGCCGATGCCTCGAACGCCATGAGAGCGGAATTGCTGGGAATTTTACGGCGCATCGGCGGCCTCCACCGGTTTGATCGACCCCAGCTTGACATTAGATCATTGAAGGGTGACCCAATATCGATAACGATCGAATTATTCGCCTCCTATCATGATAAAATATCAATGACAAACGAAGCCGGAAGCGCTGTGCGGCCGGCCGGAGGCGATGAGATGATCTATACAGTTGAATGCAGCTTTGCTGACCCGCACAGCGACGCGGAGTGGAACGCGTTTTACAGCCTGGACAAGCTGCCGGCCCTGATTTCTGTCAGCGGCTTTCACACTTCACAGCGTTTCAAGGCGTTGAGCGGCGGCTGCCCCGTCTACCTCGCTCTCCATTCGATCGACGGCCTCGATATTCTGACCGGCGAGGAATATCGTCAGAAGGGCGGCGGCAACTTCGCCCGCTGGCAGCAGCACATCACGGATTGGCACCGAAACCTGTACGAGGGCGTCGAGCGCGCCCCCGCCGTCGGCGAAACCGAATATCTGGTGCTGAGCACAACAGGGCCTCAGCCGCTGCGCGAATTGGGCCTGAAGCCGTCAGCGATGCGCGCGGTCGCCATGGAGAAGTTCCCGGAACATCGCTGGCTCGCGACAGCAGGTCGCGACGTGATCGGAGATATCGGACATCTGCCGGACGATGTTCACGTCTATGCGCCGATGACGCCGCAATTGACGAACGGCGATGACGTCGCCACCGCCAGCGCGCGGTGAACGCCGATGCCCAATGTCACTCTCTACATCTCGCAAGACAGGATGCCGCCGGAGGAGACGCTCGTGGCGCTCACGGAGCGATGCACAGCGCTCTGCACCGGCCTCCTTCGGGCGGCCCTGGAGAATGTGCATGTCATTTTTGTCGCCGTTCGGCATGGTCGGGGGCATCCGGCCTTTGTCGAGATCCAGTATCGCCTCGAACCGTTCCGGACAGCGGCCGTGATGGACCGGTTCATGATGGAATTGGACGACGTCATTCAGAGCAGCACCGATCTGACCGCGCGCATTCGCTGCTTCGGCTACGAAGCGTCGAGCATCCACGCACGCAACTGAACTCACGCCAGAGAAGAAACATGACGATGACCGATTTTCCCAGCCAGACGGTTGGCGACCTGACCCTCACAGCCATCAGCGACGGCTATCTCCACGCCAGTTTCGGCCTACTCTCGAATATCGATGCTGACGATGCCTCTCAAATGCAGGAGAATGCGGGGATACGGGATCACACCGCTATCCACATCAACTGCTATCTGGTGCGCGGAGGTGGTCGCACGGTCCTGATCGATGCCGGCGCGGGCGGTTTCAAACAATGGGGCGGCCGGCTGAAGGACAACCTCGCCCAGGCGGGCATCCAGCCTGCTGCTATTGACGCCATCCTGTTGACGCACGCCCATCCAGACCATGTCGGTGGACTGCTCAACCCCACAGGCGAAGCCGCATTCCCGAACGCCGAGCTCATCGCCCATCGGCAGGAAGTCGCGTTCTGGCAGGATGACGGCAATCTGAGCCGCGCGCCCGAGCGTGCCCATGGCAACTTCATCTTCGCCCGTCAGGCGTTTGCCGCTTATCGTGGCAGGTTGCGTATGTTCGAGACCGGCGACGTGCTTCCCGGCATGACGGCGGTTCCGCTCCCTGGCCATACGGCAGGACATACCGGCTACCGCCTTGAGTCCGGTGGCCAGAACCTGTTCGTCTGGGGCGACATTGTCCATTTCCCCCAGATCCAGATCCCACGGCCGGACGTGTCGATCGCGTTCGATCAGGATACACATCTCGCCGCAGCGACGCGATCGAGATTGCTGGATATGGTCAGTTCGGAACGGCTTCTGATCGCCGGGATGCATCTTGGTGAGCTCGGTTTCGCGCGCATCGAGCGAACGGGGGGAAATTACCACGTCGCCTATGAGGAACGAGCACGGCATTCTCCACATGCGTGACAGAAGGTGTTCACACTCGTTGGGTATTTAGGAACGTGAGACCAACTTCCTGCCCAAGTCCTCCAGATCGCCCAGAAACCAGCACGACGATCCCTGATTTGATTCATACACGTAGTCCTTCAGCGCTCTGCTTCGCGCACATGCACTTGAAATGTCGCCGAGGACTGCCAGGCGCAGTTGGTAATTGACGAATTTCTGCACGAGCAGCCCCGCAAATCCCGTTCGCAACTCGAAGAAATTCTGCGTCAGTCGCGCTGCTGGCAATGCGACCAGATCGGCTCTTTCGCCAAAAGCGGTTCCGATGAGGCCGTTGATGTCAGCCTCTGTAGAAATTTGCGGACCATTCAAGTCAAAGGAGAGTACACGTATATTGCCCAGGATTGTAATGACGTCGCTCATGGAATGCGTCCGATTTGCTTGTCCCGAAGAAAATTGAAGATGGTTTCCCGCTGATTGGGAAGGTGATGAAAAGCCTGTTCCAGATAATGGAGTTGGGCGTTCGGCATAGTGCTCTCCACCCGGCGCCTGGTTTCGTTGGAATTGATGAGAGCATCCCGTCCCCCAATAATGATGAGGACCGGCATCTTCAGGCTGCTGAGATCTGCATCTGAGACAAGCGGAATCCTAATCGACCGTGGGCGGACTTTCGAATGGATGCTGGAGACGAGATCCATCAAAGGTCGCGCCCTGTCGGCGAGCGCTTGCGGCTGCGGCCCCATGACCATAGCGCGAACCTTAGCCTTTCCCCAGGACCCGAGCAGCAGAAGCGGCAAGGCCTTCAGGAAGAACGACTTCTGGCGGCCGATTCCTGCAGGACAAAGCAGCGCAAGACGATCGACACGATGTGGACGGCGGACGGCGTAATCCAGTGCAAGCCACCCTCCGAACGAAACGCCGGCAAAGGCGGCGCTTGTCAGCTCCAGCCCGGCAAGCACGTCGTCGAGCCACGCCGCATACCCACCATCCCCCACGGAAGGATGTTGGGCCGAACTCAGTCCCGGCTCCCCGATCACATCGACGGCATAGACACGAAACGACTGCGACCAGAGTTCAGCATCGAACATCCAGATCGCCGAATTGGTCAGCGCTCCATGCAGGAGGACGAGCGGGGGCGCATCCTTGGGGCCACAGGCGACGACAAAAGTGGCGCCCTCTCGTGTATCGACCAAGAGGTGATCGGCAGGGACCGGCCATAGACCAAGAACGGTCCGATACTGATCAACGAGCTTGCTCACTGTCAACATTTCGAGCCTCCTCGACTCAATAGGTTGACGGCCTGTTCTCCGAACGCCATTTTAATTCGGCTGGCGTGCCTGGATGAGGCGGTTTCAGGCCGTTGATCATCCACAAATCGAAGGGTGTGTCATCGACGTGCAATTCCCAGCGATAGCCACGCCCGGCGACATAGGGCTCGAGCACCCGCGAACAGCCGACTAGGAATTGCTGCTGCATTTCCGGATCGTCGATCGAGCGCGCGATATGATCGATCGTGACGCGGACAAAATCGTTCGCCACCTCGCCGCCAATGAAAAGGCCGTCTTTCGGGATCGAATGAAAAAAGACGTTCACATAAAAGCGCGGCAAGAAACTCTCGTAGATCGCCGTGATTTTCCCAGCCAGTTCCTGCTTGTCGGATTCGGAAAAGACAGATTCCGGATGATAGATTTGCCACATCGGCATAGTTATTCTCCTCGGATGACGAACGTCAATTCTTGCGGGCGGCTTCAGCGGCGTAGCGTTGCGCCGGTAGCCCGGTTTGCAGCAGCGCCTGCATCAGTTCGGTGCGGGAACCCTCGAACCTGTTCCACGCTTCCGCATCTTGCAAGCTCGGGAAAATCACGGCCTCACCGCGGTCCAGGCCAGCCAGCGCGGTGTTGACGAGCATTTCCGCCGACATGAATAATTCAGGCGGGAAAGGCGGCGGCCTCTCCCCGAAAAATTCCGAATGCACGGGGCCCGGCATGACGACCTGAACGGTCACCCCATGGCTCCCCACTTCGGCCTGAAGGGCCCTCGAAAAATAGAGAACATACGATTTGGATCCGCAGTAAGCGCCAGCACCCGGTGCGGCCATCAGCGCGACGATTGATCCGATGTTGATGATCGTCCCGCTTTTGATGCTGGTGAAGCGGCGGGCGGCCGCCAGCGACAGCCGAGTCAACGCCACAACATTGACCTTGAGCATGGCTTCGACCGCTGCTGGATCGACAAGGGACGCCGGCCCCAACGCACCCGCGCCCGCGACATTGGCGATCAAGCTGAGATCGGGGGCGTCGCGCACGATCTCCTCGACGCGACGAACACCGTCTTCGTTCGCAAGATCAGCGGCGACAATGTCGACGCGCCGCCCACTCATGCCGCGTATCCGATCGGCAACAGCCTCCAGGCGATCGAGCCGGCGAGCCACCAGAATCAAATCGAAACCCCGATTGGCGAGACGGTTGGCATAGACGGCACCGATGCCGGAGGACGCGCCAGTGACGATTGCAGTTCCTTGTTGTGACTTTCCAGTCTCGACCATCAACTACCTCCTAGATAACGGTCGTAACTAACTCTCATAATAAGAGTTAGTCAAGCTCTTATCATCAGAGTTACAACATGCTATCGCTGACGCATCCGAAACAAGTAGAGGCGAGCGAAAACGATGCGGTCGAAAGGGTTCGAGGGAATGGCTTGCTCGATCGCCGCCGTGATGGGCGCGATCGGGGATCGCTGGGGTATGCTCATCATGCGGGACCTGCTGCTCGGCATTCGCCGTTATGACGACCTGCGCCAATCGAGTGGTGTCACCAACGCCACCCTGTCGGACCGGCTGAAACTGCTGGAGGAAAACGGGCTCGTCGAGCGACGGCAGTATCAGACACGGCCCGATCGGTTCGAATATCAGCCGACCGGAAGAGGTCTCGATCTCGGCCTCCTCATGCAGGCAATGGTGCAGATCGGCGACCAGTGGAACCTGTCCAACCTCGAAGGACCGCCCCTCGACTTCATCGACAGGCGAACGGGCCGAGGCGTCAAATTGATTACCGTCAATCGGGAAACGAGCGAGCCAGTCGAGAGGGATCATCTCGGCGTGCGGCCAGGCCGCGGCGCCGACGCATTAATGACCTGGCGGCTCTCACGGGGATCCGAAAGCGTAGAGCCCTCTGCAGTCCCTTTCGGCCGAAGTTAGGGCGCGGACTATCCCGCAGTCCGGGATGACCATTCCTCCGCCAGAAGCCCGTAAATCAGAGAATCCCGAACGCCGATATGCGTCTGCCATTCGGCCCGCAGGCGCCCCTCCAGCGTGAAGCCGAGCGCGGTAAGCAACGCGATCGATGACTGGTTGTCCGGATCGGTATCGGCGAAAATGCGCCGTTGTCCCTCGGCGAATAATTGGGCGATCAGTATGGTGACAGCTTCGCGCGCATACCCGCGCCCCTGCGCTTCGCGCGCAAGCAGATAGCCGATCTCGGAAACACCTTCTCGTTTCTGGCCTGCTGCCACGAAGCCTACGGCAAGCTCTTCACCTGACCGTACAATCGCCCATGAGCGCCAGCTCGATTGATCGTCGTTGGTGAAATACTCCCGTAGGTCCTCGACATACTCAAAGGGTGCGCGAGACCACCACCGCATCATCTCTGGATCGGCCATTGTTAAAAATAAGGCGTCAGCGTCGGACGAACGGCGTGGGCGCAGTGTCAGGCGATGCGGCTTTGACGTGTCGCCGATCAAAGTCAGTGCTGCTTGTGGGAATGCCATTCTTACTTCCTTTCCGAATGCGTATGCGGTGCAAGACGGCTAGACTCTATCAGGCTTGGCAGCTCACGCTCGAACAAGGTCGCAAGCGTCCGGATTCGAGATGGGATCGGTCGGGTCGCCGAATAAAGTAGATGTAGGTCAAATCCGGGCACCCCGAAGTCCGGCAGGATGCGCCTGAGGCGCCCGGCGGCGAGATCATCGGAGCAAACAGGCTGCTGTAAGACACCAATTGCCCCGCCGCCGAGCAGTATGGCGTGCAAAGGCCGCCAGTTGCTCATGGTCATGACTATGTCGACCGGCGCCGACGTCAGTCGTCCATCGGCCGTTTGCAAGGGAAGACGGCCATTGTTGAAAAGTCCGGACGCGCGCGCGAAGGGGTGGCGGATAAGCTCTGTCGGCGTCATCGGCGCGCCGTACCGCTCAAGATATCCAGGTGAAGCAACTAGAACGCGGGAAACATGGCCCAGCTTACGTGCTACGAAATTGCCCTCTCCAGGATCGCCCAACCGAAGTGAGATATCGACGCCCTCGGTGGTCGGATCGACGATCCGGTCATTGAGTACCAGATCCACCTTGAGCTCGCGATGACGATTGCGAAGCTCGAGCAGAATGGAAGGCAATACGACCTCCCCCAACCCGTAGGGTGCAGCGATCCTTAATGTGCCGCGTAACGGCATATCTTCCTGCACGCTGGCGAGCGCATCATCGGCAGCTTCAATGGCGATCTTGCACCGTTCGTAGAACACCGCGCCGACATCCGTCACGGAAATCGCGCGCGTGTTCCGCCGTAACAGGCGTGTGCCGAAATCGGCCTCGAGTCGCTCGATCCGCTCGCTCACGGCCGGCTGGCCGATACCAAGATCGCGAGCGGCTGCAGACATGCTGCCGCGCTCTACTACCCGCACATAAACCCGCATTGCCGCCAGATAATCCATGATCGATATTTTATCGGATCATCCGATAAATGAAAGCGGATTGAGACGCCTACCGATCGGGCCATCCATCATGCAAATTGCGCTCCGCAACTTCAACCGATCACGGGATGGCAGGCTTATGAGCAACATCAAGCTTTACATGTTTCAGTCGGGCACTCAGCAATGCAAGGTGCACGATATCAAGATGAACCGGGGCAACGGTGCCGATTATGAAATACCGGTCCCTTGGTTTCTCCTCGTTCATCCCAAGGGCAACGTCGTCATAGACGGCGGCTTGGCGGCCGAGGGACTGGCCGATCCGCGCGGCTACTGGGGCGCCTCCGTCGATTCCTACAAGCCTATCATGGTCGAAAGCCAGGGTTGCATCGCACAATTGGCGGCGCTCGGGTTAATGCCTGAGGATATCGGCTTCGTCGTGCTTTCTCACCTTCATTCGGATCATACCGGCGCGATCGGACGCTTTCCCCGGGCGCGGCACATCGTTCAACGGCGGGAATACGAATATGCCTTCACGCCCGACTGGTTCGCCGCCAGCGCGTATGCGCGCAAGGACTTTGACCGCCCTGGTCTGAGCTGGCAATTCCTGGAAGGCGACGCGTCTGATCATTACGACCTGTTCGGCGACGGCATCCTTCAGATGGTTTTCACCCCGGGACATACGCTCGGTCACCAATCCATTCTCGTGACCCTCCCCAACAATGGCTCTATCCTGCTGGCCGCTGACGCGGTGTATACGATGGATCACTGGAACGAGAGGGTACTGCCCGGCTTCCTCGCCTCCGCCGTGGATACTGTACGCTCGGTGGGAAAATTGCGAATGCTGGCCGAGCAGGTCGGAGCCACTCTTGTCCCAGGCCATGACCCGGAGATGTGGTCGCAGTTTAGGCTCGCGCCGGACTTTTATGACTGAGACGAGGCAGGTGGCCGGGGCGCTCATATCCCGGCTACGGCGCCGTTGTCTCACTATTCTCCGGAGATCCTGTTCCCCTGCCTCGATGGTTCGGGGGCGGGCAAGCCATCCTCGGCAAAAGGCGGTGCGTTGCCCCAATAACGCGCTCTGAATTGCAATGAACGCCGGCCGCGATGACGACTTCCGCTCAGCGGAAGTGGGCGCATATGTGATCAGCGAAGGCTCGCACCCTTGGCACCATGTCCGCTCGATTTGGAAACGTTAGATTGAGCCGTGTCGGGCGGAGACCTGCGTGCGGGAGGAGCGGTTCGGCGTTGCCGGTCATAACGGCATCCTGGCACAAGCCTTGCGGCAACAGAGCAACACCAAAGCCGTTCAACATCAGATCCCGGGCCATGGCATGGCTATCAACCTCGATCGCACCGGTAGGTAGGGAAACACCACCAAGCACATGCTTCTCCAAGTAGGCGCGTAAGATTGGTTGCGGGGAGATGAAATCCTCCACCTCGCTGATATTTTCCGGCCGCCCCTTTCGCTTCAGCCACGATGCGCTCGCATAGAAAGCCCATTCGATGTCGAGTAAGCGTCGTTCGATTGCAGTCTGGGCAGGGTTCGCGCCGACTCTGACCGCAATGTCGATGTTGTCCTCGACAAGGTCCATCACGGTATTTGTCGACATGATCTGGAAGCGGACTGCCCTGTGGGCCCGCGTGAAGCTGGTGATTGCGCTCGCCAGCAACGCGGTGGGGAAATCCGCCGGGACGGTCAGCCTGATCAGACCGCCCAGTACGCCATCTCCCGCTTGCAGGTCATCAAGCGCCCGGACGAGAACATCTACCGGACCCGACGCCTTGTCATAGAGGCGCTGTCCCTCGTCCGTTAGGGCAAAAGAACGGGTCGAGCGCTTGAGCAACCGAACCCCTAACGTTTCTTCGAGCGCCCTGACCTGAAGGCTCACCGTCGAACGCGGCGTGCCCGTGCGCCGGGCCGCTGCGGTAAACCCGCCAGCACGAACCACTTCTACAAAGGTCTGGATCGGATCAAGCTTCGTCATTGTCCAGAATAATAGATGATGATGGCAGAACTTGCCAGATAATCGTTCTTGCTCTGATGAGGTACCGTGGGTCCGGATCATAAGGAGACCACATCATGGACATCACCCCGCATCCCGCTGCGCCTGCAAGCGGCGTACTCTCCTCTCACGCAACCGCACGCTTCTCGGGTATCGATGCCGAAATCCTGCTCGGTGGTGAAGCAGCTCCCATGACCGTCATGGCGATGACGGTCCAACCGGATCAGGGCGCACCGGCGCACATTTCGTTTGAGGAGGATAAGGTCTTCTGCATCAGCGAAGGGCGGTTGCTGTTCCTGATCGGCGCGCAGAAGATTGAGGTAAAGGCGGGAGATCGGCTCTTCGTTGCGAAGGGCGTCACCCATGGCTTTTCCGCGATGGGAGGCGTGGCGCGCGTGATGTTGGTATCGACACCCGCACGCCATGACCGCTTTTTCCAGGCCATGGATGCTCTGCCGGTTCCGCATGACCTCAACGACGTCCAGTCCGTCTGCGAAACATTTGGCCAGGCCATTGTTGGCCCGGTTGTGACCTCGTAGAGTCTACTGTCACAGGGAATGGAAGGTGACGCCCGGCGTCATCCTTCCATTCCCTGTGACATGGTCAGGTGCCTTCAGCCGACCATTGGCCTGCCATCACCTTGCGGATCGCGTCGATGGTCCGTTCTTCAACGTCTCGTGGCAAATCATGACCCATGCCCTCGATGGGCAGGTAGACCGCGTTCGGTATGGAGCGCGCCGTGTCCTGACCGCAGGCGGGCGGGATCAATGGATCATCGACGCCGTGGATGACGAGTGTCGGGACCGTGATGTTTGCGAGGCGTGCTCGCCGGTCTCCAGCCACCGCCATGGCAGCGATCTGCCGCGCAGTGCCTCCCGGATCGTAGCTACGCCTTACTTCATCAAGGAGAATGGCGCGATGGGCCTCTTCATCGAAGGGATAACCCGTCCCGGCGATTCTGCGCGCGAACGCGAGGCGCACCGCGAGAAAGCCTTCCGGATCGATCATAGGATCAGGCGCGGGGCGCATCATCATCGCCATGACATCGGGTGCCGCCTGCGGCAGGACCGGATTGCCGGTGCTCGACATGATCGACGTCAGCGAAAGGACCCGATCCGCATGTTCGCTCGCGAGAACCTGCGCGATCATTCCCCCCATTGAGCGCCCGACGACATGGGCCTTGGCAATCCCGAGCGTATCAAGCAGGCCGATCGCATCCGCTGCCATGTCGTCAAGCGTATACGGCACATCAGGTCTGCGCCCGGCCATCAGGGCAGTTGCGAGCGCGCCGAAATCCGGCGCGGGCGAAGCGCTGAAATGCGTCGAGTGGCCCGCATCGCGGTTGTCGAAACGGATCACGCGATAGCCTCGTGCAGCCAGCCCCGTACAGAAAGGCTCGGACCAGCGGATCATCTGCGTTCCAAGCCCCGAAATCAGCAGTACCGATTCCGCATCGGCATGGCCGAAACTGTCCCACGCGAGCTCGATGCCATTGGCCTTTGCAATATTCATGGCCTCGCTCCTGCGACGGGTAGCGCCATTTCGGACAATGGCAGAAGTCGAGAATCCATCACCGCTGCTGTGCGGTGACCAAGTCCAGCGAGATAGCCCTTATGGCTGGCGAAGGAGAGGAAGGACGCAGCACTGGCCTGCCTGATCATCATCGCCAGATCCCAATGTTCATCGGCCGGGCCGATCAGGAAGGGACCGCCATGGCCGAAAAAGAGGAGATCGCCACCGGTTTCTCGTAAGAAGGGCAGCGTGTGCTCGACATAGAGATTGAAAGCCTCAGCACCGCTGATCGGCCTGGCAGGTGCCAGCTCAGGGTGGCCAGAATAATCGGCGACAGCCCTGAAGCGCAGCAGGTTGAGCATCACGACGGGGCCGGCAAGATCGCGCTGAACGAACGTGCGGCCGGCTTCCTGTGTCGGTTTCAGGTAGGAAATGGGGTCGGTTCTGGTCATCGGTGTTCCGTTGAATGGCGGGTTAAGCGCTTTGGTTCTCGCCAGCGCCGAAGGCGAGACGCAGCGCATAGGTGCGGATGTCTTCAGGCCACGCAGCGATCCTTTGTTCCAATGAGGACCGGTCGTCGGCGAAGAGGGCCCGGGTCGCGTCTTCGTAACCGGGCAGATCTCCCGCAATGGCCTGCATGAACTGGTACGCGGCGTCTTGAGCGGCTCGCCTCTGCTGGCGCGGGTTCGCCGCTTTGCGCGCCTCGTCCACGAGACGCCTCAGCGTCGAGGACGCTCCGCCGGGCTGGTCCGTCAGCCATTCCCACTGCCGGGGCAGCAAGGTCACCTCGCGGGCGACGACGCCCAACTTCGGCCGGCCTCGGGTTTTCTGGCTCGGGGCTTCGTCCGATCCCTGCAGGGCCGACACCGCATCTATTTTGGGGCGATAGCGCCCAGCATAGGTCGTCGGGGGCTGGGAAATCCGTTCAAGAATGTCGGCGTCACTGCCACGCAGATCGAGATCGACAATGCGACCCGTTGCGTCGTCGAAAACGAGAACCATGTCCGCCACGCCGGTCGATTGCCGAACGGCCAGGGCCACGTCAGGAAGGGGGCCTGAGAGGAGCAATCGATCCCGGACAAATGCCGTGCAGGTCTTGAGAGTAGGATCGGACATGGGGTGCTCACTTATGGATCGCCAGATTAATACCCGGATAAAATTTATTGTCAATTACGCCCGGGTAGAAATATGCACTTTCCGTCGATCGTCCGTGGCCCAGATGCTCATTCAGTCTCCCGATCAAGCATGGAATGGGAATGGTCTGACGAGGGGATATGCCACAAGAAAACCCGCCGATGTGTACGCCATAGCCCGAAAGGACCGCACGGCGCTTCAAGGGGACTTCCAGTATCGACATCTATCGCCCTCAATCGCGTCAGCGAGAAAGGAGAAATAGATGACTCGAATCGAACACCTGAAAATTCGCCGGACAATCCGACGCCAACAACTGCGCGAGATGGTTCCGCTTGCCGACAGCACCATCTATGAGATGGAGCAACGTGGCGAATTCCCGCGACGGTTTGCCCTATCTCCGCGCTGTATCGTCTGGGACTTGGCGGAGGTGGAAGCCTGGCTGATGGCGCGGCGGGCCGCTCCAATCCGCCGCGCAAAACATCCCGACGTATCAAAACGGAAGTCGCGTCCGATCAAAGAGCGGGATCAAGCGCGACCAGCGACATAGCCGGCGGCAAGAGAGTGGGGACATGCTTCCGGCCATCAATCCACGCGTCGATCATGTCCGCCCACTCCTGCATCATATGACGACGCTGAACTTCGTACTCCGCTTTGTTGTAGACGCCGCGCGACGATCGGCCGTCTTCATGCGCTAAGCATTTCTCGATCCAATCACGGTTGAAGCCCAACTCATTCAGCAGGGTCGATCCAGTCCGCCGCAGATCGTGAACCGTGAATGGTTCGAGCGGCAGCCCATCCTGTTTGGCCTGCTCCACAACCGAATAGGTGACACGGTTGAACGTCGCACGGGACATTGGAGCATCGGCGTCGTACCGCGAAGGCAGTAAATAACGTGAGTTACCGGCGCACGTCTTGAGCGCGATCATGATATCCAGTGTTTGGCGACACAGATAGACGTTATGCGCCTTCGACCGCTTCATTCGCTCCTTGGGAATCGTCCAAACGGCGTTCTCGAAGTCAACTTCATCCCATACCGCGTCCTGCAGCTCGCTCTTGCGCACCATCGTCAACAAGAAAAGCCGCATCCCGAGACGGATCGTCGGTAGTGTGGCAACCTTTTCAAGCTCTTTCAGCATTACTCGAATTTCGGCGGGCGACAGAGCTCGATCTTTTGGCGTGAAAGTCGCGATCGATGCCGGTCCGACGTCATCGGCCGGGTTGGCCACCTTCTCGCCATGCAGGATCGCGAAGCCGTAAATCTGCTTCAGTATGTCCCGGACATGGATCGCCGTCGCCGGAGCGCCGCGATCGACGATCTTTCCGCATTGGGCGCGAAGGTCATCTGGCGTGATCTCCGTCAGTAGGCGGTTGCGCCAAATCGGCAATAGCTCACGTTCAAAGATAGAACGACGCATCGCGCGGGTGCTGTCGGCCATGGGCGCGTTCACCAGCCATTTCTCGCCGAACTCACCGAAGCTCTTCGCCTCCTTGATACGACGCTTTTCGCGCTGCTTCTCAATGGCTGGCGATCGGCCCTCGCTGATCGTTCGCTTGGCATCCAGACAGAGCTCCCGGGCTCGCGCCAACGAGATTCCATCTCGCCCGTATTTGCCCAGGTAGACCGTCTCGCGTCGTCCATTGAGCCGATAGTCCAGCCTGAACGAGAGCGCGCCAGATGGCGCGACGCGCACATACATGCCGTCACGGTCCGTCACCTTGTACATTTTCTCTTTGGGTTTCAGCGCTTTGATCGCTGCATCCGTCAACATGCTATGCCACCTCCAAAAAAGTACCGTCGCGCGGTTTTGGGGCGCTCTCGCCGGAAAAGTCTGCGTATTGTCAGCAGCTTAGCGTTAAAAAAGTACCGTCAGGAGCCTCATCTCCCTTGACGGTACTTTCAAATTTCGTCGTGATCAATATGGCCGAGGCCCGTCAGCGGGGCCGACGGCCGCGATCTCTGCCCACCGATAGGCATCGATAGATGTCGACAGGAATATTTATTTTTATCAGTGAGTTAGATCGTACGTTAGCGTGGTTTTGGATATGCCCGGATGGGCAAAAATCATTCCCACTCGATCGTCCCCGGCGGCTTGGACGTGATGTCGTAGGTTACCCGGTTGATCCCCCGCACCTCATTGACGATACGGCTCGCCACGCGATTGAGGAAGGCCATGTCGAACGGATAGAACTCGGCCGTCATGCCATCGGTACTGGTGACCGCGCGCAGGGCGCACGCCTGATCGTATGTGCGGCCATCACCCATGACGCCGACAGTCCGGACCGGCAACAGAACCGCGAACGCCTGCCAGATGGCGTCGTAAAGACCGGCGCGCCGGATTTCCTCCAGATAGATCGTGTCGACCTTGCGCAGAAGTGCCAACTTGTCGCGGTCGATCGCGCCCGGGATACGGATCGCCAGACCCGGCCCCGGGAACGGATGACGCCCAACGATGCTCTCGGGGATGTCGAGTTCCCGCCCGAGATCGCGCACCTCGTCCTTGAACAGCTCGCGCAGCGGCTCGACAAGCTTCATGTTCATGCGCTCAGGCAGACCGCCGACATTGTGGTGCGACTTGATGGTGACCGAGGGGCCACCGGTGAAGCTGACGCTCTCGATCACGTCGGGGTACAGAGTACCCTGTGCCAGGAAATCGGCACCGCCGATCTTGGCGGCCTCCTGTTCGAACACCTCGATAAACAGACGGCCGATCGTCTTGCGCTTGATCTCTGGATCCGTGACATCCTTCAGCGCATCCAGGAACAGGTCGGACGCATCGCGGTGGATCAGGCGAATGTTGAAACGGCCGCGGAAGGTGCTGACCACCTCTTCGGCTTCGCCCGCGCGCAGCATGCCGTGGTCGACGAAGATGCAGGTCAGCTGATCGCCGATCGCCTCGTGGATCAGCACGGCTGCCACTGACGAGTCGACTCCACCGGACAGACCACAGATCACGCGTCCCGTGCCAACCTGCTCGCGGATCTTCGCGATCTCGAGGTCGCGGAATCCGGCCATGGTCCAGTTGCCCTTGCAGCCAGCCACGTCATGCGTGAAGTTGCGGATCAGGCTCGCCCCGTGCGGCGTGTGAACCACCTCCGGGTGGAACTGGACGCCATATAGGCGCCGTCCCTCGTCGGCGATGATTGCAAACGGTGCGCCCTCGCTGACCGCAACCGCACGAAAGCCGGGTGGCAGGCTCGTCACCCGGTCGCCATGGCTCATCCACACCTGCTCCCGGTTGCCACGCGCCCAAGTGCCTCGGAACAGTGCGCAGTCCTCGGTGATGTCGATATGCGCGCGGCCGAATTCGCGGTGTTCGTGCGTCTCGACCTTTCCGCCCAGAACGCGGCACATTGCCTGCTGACCGTAGCAGATGCCAAGGACAGGAACACCCAGTGCGAACACCGCGTCGGGGATAGCGGGCGCGTTCTCGTCGTGAACACTGGCGGGGCTGCCGGACAGAATGATCCCACGCGGGGCGAAGGCGCGGATACGTTCGTCTGTCGCCGTAAACGGCCAGATCTCGCAGTACACCCCGCTTTCGCGTACCCGGCGGGCGATCAACTGCGTGACCTGACTGCCGAAATCCAGGATCAGGACACGATCGTCATGCAGCACGTGGTCGAGGGTTGCGTTCTCAGTCATGGTCCGTCTTTCTGCTGGCTATTCGGCGACCGTTTCCCGGGGCGCGACCGGGCATAAAAAACCGGGTATAAGCTGTTCCACCGACGCCGTCACCCTACCCCGTGCACCGTGAGACGCGATCATGAGCCTATCGTCCCCCTCCCTCCCCAGGCGTCGATTAACAGGGGCCGGGTCTGCGCTTGTCCTGGGAATGCTCACCGCCGCGGTCGGCCACGCGGCGCCACCGGTCGATGCAGCACGCGAACCCTTCGGGGACTGGGTCGGCACACTGAAGACGGATGCGGGTACTTGTCCGGACCAGATCAGCTCGACCCTTCAGGTGTCACGCACAAGCGTCGTCTTCACGCCCGGAGACAGCGCGCTGGTCCTCCGGGGCGCACACCACCCGGACGGGTCGGTTCACGCGGAACTCGTCCTGCCGGACCGCAATCACAAACCGCTGCCCATGGTCTTCGAAGGGCACCCCGACGGGGCATCCTTCGCCGGTGTTTTCGGCACACCCACTTGCCGGGCACACGTGACCCTGACCCGCCCTGCGCCCTGACGTCAGGGCGCGCCACGGCCGCCTTGCGCGGGATTGCCCGCCCGTCATCGCACCGTCATTTTCTGGGTTGCCAGACCAAATCGCCTCGGCTAGAAACCGCCCCACGACGCACCCGTAGCTCAATTGGATAGAGCACCAGACTACGAATCTGGGGGTTAGAGGTTCGAGTCCTTTCGGGTGCGCCATTTCACAGTCTGGACTACCGCTGCGTAAGCCGCCCGTCCATGCTCTGCCCGGCCCATGCGTTGCATGAGTCCGCGATGCACCCGTAGCTCAATTGGATAGAGCACCAGACTACGAATCTGGGGGTTAGAGGTTCGAGTCCTTTCGGGTGCGCCATCTTTCATCAGGATTAGACGCTCAGGGCGCGAATCCGGGACGCGCGGCGACTCCGACCAGCCGCAGCCGAATTTCGATAAAATGCCTCAATTGATAATGATTATCATTATTATATAATCGACCGGTGCTCGGCACGCATCATGGCGCCCCCTCGTCTTCTCGCCCGGACGCCAGTGCCGACCCTGATCGCCACCGCGTGGGCCGCAAGCCCTGCCCTCGCGCAGTCGGCGCCGCCGACCGAAGCGGCTTCGGAAACCCGCCGCGCACCGACATCCTTCACGGCGTCGGGCGCACGTGGGACGACTGGCGCCACCCAGACCGCGACGTTCGCGCCAGCACCAATATCCGCTTCTACCGCCAGCAGGCGCAGACGGCAGAGAGGGGAACTTCGATTTCCTGTTCATGGCCGACGGCCTATCGATCAGTGAAAAATCCATCCCCCATTATCTTAACCGTTTCGAACCGCTGACCATCCTCTCGGCGCTCGCCGGCTCAACGGAGCATATCGGGCGGTATGCCGGATTACCGATGCGCAAGGTGATGCCCACAGGGAAAGGACAGCTTTTGAGAAAATTGCCTGTCCAAGACATCAGACACGAGATCACCGCCGCCGGTGCCCGATGGCATGAGACTGCCGAGCGGGCAGATGTGCCGTCCCGCGACGTGCGAGACATCGACGCCATGCCGCTTGTGATCGGGGCGCCTCCTTCCTCCCGCACGATCGGACAGGTCTTCAGCACGGCGATCGTGCTCGGCTGCCGTCTGAGGTCCAACAGCCCCACTGGGTGTTCCGCTCGCTGTTTCGATTAACAACTGTGATAGGTCGGCGATATGTCCCCTATGGAGTGCCTCGCGCGGGCGCGCTAACTGGTGAGTCAATCGTCAGCGATTTATGAGCATCGATCGCCGATCACCCGACCTGTTCTCGGGTTTTCCGAAGCACACATCCGAACATCTTCGGCAATTATACTCTTTTCCAAAAATACACCGTGGATGCGGACAACCCCTGCTCCCGGGCAAATAATGACGTCTCAACGGCTCTTATCAGATAGTTTTAAATAAGCCATAAAAAGGCGCGTTGCCGCCCGAAACTCGAACCTATTACAATTAATTTCTGTTAAAATATATCTTTTATTTATTTACCGAAAATAAAGACTTTAGGATCCGTAATATCGTCATATGGCAGGCCGCCTCGCACTCGCACTGGTCGTCGTCATCAACAGGCTGGCTACCGGCCGGAACATATGGGGGCAACGTGCTGCGTGATTCTTCTGGCGCTCGCGGGCCACAAGGCGTCTGCCGCAACGCCGCTTCCGCCCCCGCTGAACCATCAGACAATACCTTCGTATCGCCCCGCCGCGCCCGTCGGCCATGCGCAGGCACCAAAGAGCGCTCTGAAACAGAATGCTGAGACCGTGCAGGTCACCGGCCTGTCCCAAGGTGCGCGGCGCGCGAAAGAGCTGCAGAAAACGCCGGCGTCCACATCCCTTCTCACGGCGCAAACGCTCGAACGGCTCGGCGTGCAGAACACCAGACAGTTCGCACGTCTGACGCCGAACCTGTATGTGCCGAACAATATGCCGGGATATTTGGTCAACAACTATTTTATTCGCGGTATCGGCGAAATCGATACACAGGGTGAGCCGTCCGTGGGCACCTATCTGGACGGGGTCTTCCGCACCATTTCGCACCGTTCTGATGGCGCCAGAACACCGCTTTCAGTTATTCCTCATATAAAGGAATAACTTACAAGGTTTGACTGGACCTCGCCTGAACCACTGACGTTTCCGTTTGCCTCTGTGAACAATTAGGATTAGTTCCAATTTGGATGGAATAATTTTCCAACCTTTCCGTAGACCAGAAGGCCGCCGACAGACAGGATATTGTTCAGTTCATGACCTGGTATCAAGCACTACGCCCCCTTGGTCAGTGGGCAGTTTTCTATAAGGATCATACCATGCGCTTCTCTTCGCCTCGCGTTGCCCTTATTGCAGCTTCCATCGCGGCCCTGCCTGCCGTCGCCTCGGCTCAGACAGTGACGGACACGGCCCAGGTCCAGTCCGGCACCTATGCCATTGAGCCGGGCCATACGCAGGTTGGCTTCTCCCTGCTACATTTCGGCTTCACATACTACAGCGGCCTCTTCTCCAATGTTTCCGGCACACTGGAACTGAATGCCAAGACGCCGTCCGCTTCGAAATTGTCCGTGACGATCCCCGTCGCCTCCGTGCAGACAACCAGCGAAAAACTGACCGAAGAACTCAAGAGCGACCAGTGGTTCGATGCTGGAAAGTTCCCGAATGCGACCTTCATTTCTACTGAGGTCAAGCGCGTCGGCAAGACAGATGCCCTCGTGACGGGTAATCTAACCCTGCATGGCGTCACGAAGCCCGAGACGCTGAAGGTGCATTTTGTCGGCGCCGGTATCAACCCGATGGACAAGAACTACACGACCGGCTTCGACGCCACTGCGACAATCAAGCGCAGCGACTTCGGCGTGAAGATGTACGTGCCCTATGTCGGTGACGACGTGACGCTGCACATTGCCGGTGCCTTCGAAAAGCAGAACTGAGATCATGACAACAGTCCCGATGCCGATTGATGGAACATCGCGATACGGGGTGGTGGCGATCATACTGCACTGGCTGATTGCCGCCGGTGTCCTGCTCCTGATCGGCATGGGGCTGGCCATGGATCACGCTTCCCTTGATCCGATGCGCATGTTCCAGCTGTATCAGTTACATAAATCCATCGGGATCTCGGTCCTGTTACTGGTCTGCCTGCGAGTGGGATGGCGACTGACCCATGCGGCACCCGCGCTTCCGGCAGGTATGCCGGTCGCGGAACGTCGGGCGGCCCATCTGGCTCATCTGGCCCTTTATGGATTGCAGATCGTCCTGCCGCTCAGCGGCTGGGCCATGGTTTCCGCGTCTGTGCTCGGTATTCCAACCGTGCTGTTCGGCATGGTGCCATGGCCGGACCTTCCGGTTCTCGCAACGCTTCAGGACAAGGCTCCCGTCGAAGCCGCCCTGAAAGGGTTTCACCATTGGGCCGCCTGGACGCTGGCCGCTCTGATCGTCCTGCATGTCGCCGCCGTATTGCGACATGCCCTTATTCTCAGGGATTCAGTGCCTGGGCGTATGTTGCCCTGGGCGGTCGGATCGTCCCAGCGCAAGCAGCCAGAGGATTTTCACAATGCCATCCATTAAAATGATCACCGCTCTGCCGCTGGCGGCGGGCCTTTCTCTGCCCCTGTCTGCCATGGCCGCAGACTGGACGCTTGATCCGGCGCACAGCACGCTGGCGTTTTCCGGCAAGCAGACCGGAACGCCGTTCAGCGGTCATTTCGGAACATTCAACGGCACTATTTCTTTCGATCCGGCGCATCCCGAGGCTGGGCATGCCCATGTGACGCTCGCCATGGCAAGTGCCGTCACGGGCGATCCGCAACGTGATGGTGCTTTACCGGGAAAAGACTGGTTCAATGTTGCGGGTTTCCCCTCCGCGGTGTTTGACGCACAGAGCTTTCGTACCACGGGAGGGAATGCCTACGAGGCAGTCGGCACCCTGACGATACGTGGGATCAGCAAACCGGTCACCTTGCCCTTCACCCTCGACATCAATGGTACCACAGCGCATGCGAAAGGGCATGTTGATCTCGTGCGCTCCGACTTTGGGGTCGGACAGGGCCCTTGGGCGAGCGGGCAGTGGGTCGCACTGAACGTTGGCGTCGACATCGACGTCACGGCGCAGCGGAAACCCTGATCAACACTGACAGTGAATGGTCCGTGAAAGGTTACGGCCTTCCATCAGAAGATGGTTGGCCTCGAAGAATTCGGCGGGGAACGGAGTGACGGTGCGCCTCGGTGTCGGCGGTAAGTCCCTGCTCGAACTTCGGCAGGACAGACATGGGCGACAATGCCCCCCTCGGGAAGCAGGATTGTTCCACGCGGCATTCCTGCTGCCGTCCCGCTCCGCGCTGGCATGCTGCATTATCGACCGCGTGTTTGTAAACGAGGGAATTTACGAAACCGCTGCGACATGCCCTTCATCATCCGGCGCGGCTCTGGATGAAGGCGCCGGGCTGGGGTTCAGCCCTCCACGCCATAAAGAAAAAATTACCAGCCTTCGTCCCATTCTGCCCGACTTCGGAAATAATCCGACAAGAAATCGGACAAAGCCCGGACCTTTGCGGCGAGATGCCGCGCGGGTGGGTAAAGGGCGTGTATTCCCAGCACTGGCGGCTCAAAGTTGTGCAGCAGGGGTGTCAGCTTACCTTCCCGTATTTTCGGGCCTGCAATGAAGCTGGGTAGACAGGCTATTCCCAGGCCCCGTTCAGCCGCTGTCAGGCAGGCTTCCCCGTTGGAGAAGGCGATGCGCCCGGTTACCGGAACCTGAATATCCTGTCCTGATGACGCATCATGGAAAGACCAACTGTGGGGCGTACGAAAATTGGTGTCGATGATGCATGTATGCTGCGACAGTTCTTCCGGACGCTGCGGTGCACCACGGGCCATGATGTAAGTTGGGGCGGCGACGGTGACGATCCGGGCATCGCACAGCCTGCGGACAATCAGGCTGCTGTCGGACAGACGCCCGATACGGACGGCGACATCAAAGCCCTCCTCAACCAGGTCCGCCAGCCGGTCCGAAAAACTGACATCGAGGCTGATGGCGGGATATTGCTCCGCAAAGGCCAGCAGCGCCGGCACCAGTTGGACGGCGCCGAACGACATCGGGGCCGTGATCCGCAGTCGGCCCGAGGGTGCGCCCGATGTCTGGCGGATGGATGCATCGAGCGCGTCGCGCTCCTCAAGCAAAATCCTGACACGCTCATAATAGACCTGGCCGATCTCAGTAGGGGAAAGGGCGCGGGTAGTCCGCTTGATCAGTTGCACGCCCAGATCGGCTTCAAGGCGGGACAGCATCTTGGACGCCTGGCCGCTGCTGACCCCCATCCGCCCGGATGCCGCGACAAAGCTGCCTGTTTCCAGAACGGCGACAAACAGGCGGTCAAGGCTCAGACGATCCAAATCACAGGTCCTCAGGAGGCAGACGAACCCGGAAGCAGAAGGGACTGTGTGAAGTCCTGCGCCCGCCTCACTCCCGAAGCCGTCAGAGTATGACCGACACCGGGCAGAATGTCACATGTAACGGTCATGCCGATCGTCGTCAGGGTCTGTGCTGCTCTTTGAGATTCCTGCACCGGCATGATGGGGTCTGCGTCGCCATGGATCAGCAGAATACGTGTTCCCGTGGACGGAGCATAGACGGGGGGCGAGGCAAGCCGCCCGGAAAAGGCAACCACGCCGGCCACGGGCCAACGGCCGGAGACCACGGCATCCAGCGCCATGATCGACCCTTGGGAAAAGCCCACAAGCACGACCCGGTCCAGCCTGTTTTCAAAGCCGGCCTCAGAGACGCAGGACTGGAGTGTGTCGTCAAAAGCCTTCTGCGCAGCGACGATCCGTTCCGGCCGGTTGGTCTCCGTCACGTCCTTGATGCTGAACCATTGTCGCCCGTCTGGCGCAAGGTCGAACGTGAACGGCGCATCCGGAGCGGCAAGAGCGATCGTGGGGAGATCCACCCCCCATTGTGCCAGTAACGGCGCAAAACTGGCACCCCGACTGCCGACACCATGCAGAAAGATGACCAGGCCGGCACTCATGCTACTGCTCCCGACGGGCGGGGTGTTGGAGGAAGGTATGACGCCCATGCGAGGTCGGGCCCGAGGGGCACGATGCCGTTGGGGTTCAGCGCCTTGATCGAATAATAGCCGCGCTTGATATGATCAAGATTGACGGTTTCCGCAACACCCCTGACCCCGAGAACCCGCTCCAGATAGCGGCTCAGATTCGGATAATCCGCAATGCGTCGGCGGTTGCACTTGAACAGCCCATGGTAGGCAGCATCGAAACGGACCAGCGTCACGAAAAGGCGGATATCACTTTCCGTCAACTGCTCCCCAACCAGCCATGAGGCGCCGCTGGACAGCCGTTCTTCCAGCCTGTCGAGCATATCAAAAACACCTGCGAAGGCTTCCTCATAGGCCAACTGTGTTGTCGCAAACCCGGTGCGATAAACGCCGTTGTTGAGCTGCGCATACAGCCCGTCGTTCAGGATATCGATTTCACCGCGTAGGGCTTCGGGATAGAGGTCGTGGTTCGACGACGCCAGCGTACCAAACCCGGAATTGAACATCCGCACGATATCGGCGGACTCATTGTTCACGATCGTCTGCTTTTCTGTGTCCCAGAGAACCGGAACCGTGGCACGACCGGTATAGTGGGAATCAGCACGGGTGTAGAGTTCGTGCATCCATGTCACACCATTGAGCGTATCGATGTCCGCGCCGGGATAATCGCCAAAGCGCCAGCCCTGATCGGTAAGAGTGGGCTCAACGACCGATACCGATACAACATCCTCGAGGCCTTTCAGGCTACGAGCCATGAGCGTGCGCGACGCCCAGGGGCAGATCAGGGCAACATAGAGATGATAGCGGCCTTTTATGGCTGCAAAACCACCGTCTCCCGTAGGCCCGGGGCTTCCGTCAGGAGTGACCCAGTTCCGGAAGGAAGACATCTGGCGGACAAACCCACCCTTTGAGTCCTTGGCTTGAACGGGCTGCCAGTTCTCAACCCATTGTCCATCAACCAGCATCAGACGCTCCTATGTCCCACGGTGTCGTTGTGACCTTCAGACGAAAGGGCGACATCTGCCTGAACTGCTCGGATCACCCTGCCTTCATCTTAATCGGACGGATCAGCAAAGATTAGACACTGTGACGGCACGGCATTCCTTCCCCAGAAGAAACAGTGGTCTAAAGAAGGGGAGCGGCAGCACACGGAATTTGGGAAAAAAGCGGCATCAACATCCGTTCAAGCCCCCCAGACGCGAACTCTTCGTTGACTGGATGAAAAGTGGGGAGCACGTCAGACCCGCGCGATCATACGAAGTCCTTACGTCTTGACCAGCGCACCTATGAAGTACAGCGCCATGTCTGGCGCCGCAAAACCTCACATTATTTTATCGTAAAACCGATCGACTGCCTATTTTCCCGTGTGCATTGTCTGGTCAATGAAATTAAATGTTTTCGACAAAGCCTCGAGAGAACCCGTCTCCGTCTCTTTTTGCGTTTTACCGATCAGGCCGTGGTCGAGATTCGGCATCAGAATGAGCGTGTGCTCAACACCCGCCCTCTTCAGGGCATCAGCCATTTCTACCGATTGTTGGTAAGGAACGGTTCGATCCGCTGTGCCGGCGATGAGCAGCATAGGAGGACTGCCTGTGTTGACATGCGTCACCGGACTTGCCTGTGCGACAAGCCCTTCCGGGCATTGCTTATCAAAGCAGCCGAGCATTTTCCATTCTGCCGCATCCTCGACATCGTGAGGACGGGCACCAGGGGTCAGCTTGGCCTGTTCGGAAATCGTCGACAGATCAAAAACGCCATACCAGCTGACCGCAGCCTGCATCACCGTGGAAATATGCGCATAAGGATCGGCACCATCCGCCTTAGCGACCGTGAGATCGGGAGCGGTCGCGGCCAAACCAGTCAAGTGGCCCCCAGCCGAAACACCCCAAACAACACCGCGCGCCGGATCAATGTGATAGGCCTTGGCATTCCCCCGCAGCCACCGAATGGCAGTTGCCACGTCCTCTGGCTGCCCGGGCCATGTGACCTCTCCGCTCAGTCGATAATTGAGGGAGGCCACGACGTAGCCCCTCGCAGACAGACTGGCGAGCACAGCCGGGAAGTCGACAAAGGCGCCCATTTGCTGGGACATACCGACCATCCAGGCTCCTCCGTGGATATAAACCACAAGTGGGAAACCCTCGGCTGGCGGCTTGAGGCCTGCGGGAGGGAGATAAAGATCCAGTGTGAGGGGCCGGTATCCGGGACGCGATGCGTATACCACGCCCGGAAGCTGCCGGACGCCGCCCGCGAACGTGACTTGAGCTGGACGAGCAGGCGGCTGCAAAACGGTATTCGCGGCAACCTTCGGCGGCGGAACCGGGAGAGCGGCTTGAGCGGGCATAGTGATTATGGAGACCCCCAATAACGTAAAAAAGGCTTGGGCTTTCATAAACGTTATTCTCCTGTGCATTATATCGCCCCGTCCCCAAGGTGCATAAGACGCTCGCTCAGCTTCATATTCTCTGAATAATCAACGGGACAGGCAACGATCGAGACGCCCGGTTCATTGATGGCCTGAGAAAGGATTGGACTCAAGGACTCCGCTGAATCAACCCAGTAGCCCTTACAGCCGAAGCTTTCTGCATACGTCGTGAAATCCGGGTTTGTGAACCGCACCCCGTACGACTCTTTGAACGCGAGGTCCATCTTCCACTCGATCAAGCCAAAGGAATCGTCCACCCAGATCAGTATTTTGAGCGGAATATTTTCCCGGACCGCGGTTTCAATCTCCTGAGAATTCATCAGGAAACCGCCGTCTCCCATGACGGCCAGTATCTTTCTGTCCGGACAGGCCAGATGCGCTCCAATTGCCCCGGGCAGGGAATAGGCCATCGTTGCCAGGCCATTGGAGAACAGGCAGGTCAAAGGAAGGTAGGCAGGGTAGAGGCGTGCCATCCACATTTTGACCGCGCCCGTGTCGACAAGCGTCACATCCTCATCCTTCAGGACCTCACGAACGGTTTGGACGATACGCTGCGGTTTGACGGGATAGCTGGCATCATCCGCATAGCGCGCGAGTTCAGCTTGGCGCGCCCCTCTGATCGCAGCCTGGGCTTTTTCGTCGAAATGTAGATCATGCGTTGCCTTGCGCAATGCCTCCAGACAAAGGCGAACATTGCCGATAACAGCGGCTGAAACCTGATAGGAGGCGTCGACATCCTCCTGAAAACAATGCATGTGGATGATCGTCTTGTTGCCGTCAGGATTGATTTTTGAAGGTGCAAACTCCTGCAACTCGTATCCCACCGCGATGATCAGATCGGCGCGATCGAAGGCAAAGTTCTCATAATCATGATGCATGAATCCGACGACCCCGAGGGACAGGTGTGATTTGTCGGAAATGCATCCCTTTCCCATGAAGGTCGTTGCGACAGGAATATTCATCTGCCGCGCAAGGGCTGTCAGTTCGTCATGTGCTCGGGCGCGGGCGACGCCATGCCCCGCCAGAATGATGGGGCTTTTTGCCTCTCTTATGAGCGCTGCCGCAGCGTTGACTTGACGGGGATCGGGAGCGCCGAGTGCCGTGACACTGCGCGGAAGCAGCTTGATGGTCGCGGGGATATCGGCGCTCTCAATATCCTCCGGTATGGCAAGAAATGTCGCCCCCGGGCGTTCCTCTTCCGCTGCCTGGAATGCCTTGCGCACGATCTCCGGCAGCGCATGCAAGGTGGACACAGTTTCGGCCCACTTGGTGACGGGTCTGTAAACCGAAACCAGATCAACGATCTGATGCGTTTCCTTGTATATCCGGCTGAGGCCGACCTGAGCAGAAATCGCGACCAGTGGTGTGCTGTCGAAAGTGGCGTCTGCCACACCAAGAAGCAGGTTCAGAGCACCAGGACCGAGTGTCGAAAGACATACCCCCGCCCTCCCCGTCAGACGGCCATATATATCGGCCATAAATGCCGCACCCTGTTCGTGCCTGACCAGCACAAAACGTATAGTCGAACCCTTCAGCGCGTGAACCAGATGAATATTTTCTTCACCTGGCAAACCGAAGACATACTTTACGCCTTCAGCCTCGAGAGCATCAACAATGAACTTTGCAACGGTTCCCGACATAGTAGTCAACCTTTCTCGTGGATGTTCTGTTCAGCCGTCGACAGTGACGGAATTGATCCACGTCTGAATAACGCGCGCGGTCCTGAGGGGCTGCTCTATGGGCGGCAAATGACCGCACTGATGGAACAGATAAAACGATGGTTTCTGGAGCCGGCGAAAAATCTCGATCGCTTTTTCCGGCGGTGTGAGCGTATCGCAATCACCAACAGCGACCAGCGCCGGCTGAGTTATTGTGGACAGGACAGGTCGAAAATCGCGCCGTGCCATGATGGCCTTCTGCTGACGCAGAAACGTCTCGCTGCCAACGCGTAACGCCATATCCTGCACAGCCTTGCTGATCGGTCCGTGCAGATGCCTGCGATCGATCAACCGCGGCATCATTGTGCTGGTCACGCCCCTGAACTGTCCGATATCCAGAGACTTGAGTGCTATACTACGCTCCTGAAGACGTGCCGGATCGTCCGGAGATGCACTGGTGTCCAACAGGATCAGCGCCGCAACACGTTCTGGCGCCATGGCCATTACTTCCTGGGCGACATAACCGCCCATGGAAAGGCCGATCAGAATAAACGAAGAAGGCGCGTCTTTAAGAAGACGTTCCGCCATGCCTGCAATACTGTCGTCTTGCATGACGTCGGCAATTAACGTTGCATGACTACCAGAGAACGTCTGGGCCACAGCGTCCCAGATGGCGGCATCGCAAAGAAGGCCCGGCACGAACACCATGGGAAGAGATGAAGGGATGCGTTCGGACAATGTGAGATTTTCTGGCAAAATCATATCAGACTCCTTGCTCTGTCATCTCGAGACGCGCGGCCGCAACAAGCCCGCAGGCAAGCAGAAAGAGACAGAAGACAATCACGCCAGACCACCCTGCATGAGACCAGAACCAGCCGCCCACAGCTCCCAGAATGCTGGATCCCATGTAGTAAGACAGCAGATAGAGGGATGAAGCATGTCCTTTCGCATTTTCTGCCGACCTGCCGACCCAGCTGCTGGCGATAGAATGCGTCGCAAAGAAACCGATCGTCTGTCCGACGATACCAAGAAGTATGATGACCGGGTGAGAGGCGAGTGTCAGAACGATTCCGGCTCCCATGACAAGTAAACTGGCCTGCAAGATTCTCCCGCGGCTCCACCGCTCAGTCAGGCGCCCGGCGGTCGCCGACGCCCACGCACCAATCAGATAGACCAGAAACAATGCACTGATGGATCCCTGACTCCAGTTGAACGGCGCACTCTCCAGCCGAAAGGTCAGATAATTGAACATTGTGACGTTGATACCCAGAGCCAGAAAACCCATCAGAAACAGCAAAAGCATAGTCGATCTTGTCAGATGCTCACGCCAGCAACGGAGATGATGGGTAATCACAAACTGCTTTTGAGGAATAAAATTCCTCGAATGGGGGAGGAGAAACCAGAATATCAATGTGGCGGATACATCCAGTATCCCGACGACTGTCAGGGCCAGCCTCCAGCTTCCAACTGCGCAGAGAACGCCGACGCCAACGCGTCCCATCATGGCGCCGAACGCTGTTCCGCCGATATACAGGCCCATGGCTCGGCCGAGTGCATTCGGATGAATTTCTTCAGCGAGATAAGCCATTGCAACGGCTGGGACACCGCCAAGGGTCAATCCTTCCAAGGTTCGCCAGACCAGCAAAGTCGGCCAGGTCGTGGAAAAGGCACATGCTATATGGGCACCTGAGGCTGCCAACATGCACCAGAACATGATGGTGCGCCTTTGCATCAGTTCGGAGGCGGCGCCAGCAAGCACTATCGAGATCGCTAACGCAGCGGTTGTAACCGACAGTGACAGCGCACTGACGGAGGGACTCACATGAAAGGTAGCGGCCAACTCCGGTAAGAGTGGCTGAATCGCATAAATGAGAGAAAATGTAGAAAAACCCATGACGAATAATGCTATCGTAGCGCGCGTGTAATGAGAGGTTCCCTTCTCAATCCACAGATCTTCTCTATCTATAGGATGATGCGAAGACATATCAATATTCGACTTATTTTCCGAACGATGTGATTCATCACAACCCAAAGTGCATGCAATTCGGGTTGCGAGTACTCGAACCCTGCCAACATAGCGGCTGCGGAGCCATTTATCCAAAGCAATGCTTGACAATCAGATATATCAGATTTTTATAGCTCGATGGAGTTATCGCAGCTAAAGACCTTTGTGCAGGTCGCGTCTTCAGGAAGCCTCAGTAAGGCGGGAGCGGTATTGCGCACTGCGCAGCCTGCCCTGAGCCGCCAAATCCGTTTGCTGGAAGAGGAACTGGGGATAAGGCTTTTTGATCGGCACGGACGAGGAATGGCGCTCACCGATGCAGGACGTCAGGTTCTGCAAGACGCAGGTCGGGTCCTCACGGCAGTCGATCAACTGAAAGAGAATATATCGTACACGCAGAGTCGGCTGTCTGGAACGGTCACGCTCGGACTCCCCCCCACGCTCAGCGATATCATTTCCGTGCCGCTCATTATCGAGGCGAAAGAAAAACATCCCGAACTGAAAATTCACCTTATCGATTCCTATACAGGATATCTTCTTGAATATTTAATGAAAGGTGAGATCGACTGTGCTATTCTTTACGATCCCAGGGGAACACATCCTCTTCGTTCGGAGTTTCTCGCGAATGAAGAATTATTTCTCGTCAGCCCTTATGACCCACAGATAGAGTGCGGAGATACAATTCCATTTCATCAGGCACTTCCGCTCGTCACTCTGCTTCCCAGCCGACAGCACGGTCTGCGCCGTATCCTGGATGACCTCGCAAGTCGGGTGAGCCTGGAATTTACCCCCCAAGTGGAAGCAGACAGCTTTCCGGCACTCAAGGATCTTGTGGTGCGTGGTTTCGGGTATACTATTCTTCCAATTGCCTCTCTTCACCATGAAATTCATGAAAACAAAATGAGTATTCGCCGCATCGAAAATCCTTCTCCCAGACGGCGGCTTTTTCTCTCTTATCCACCCAACAAACCAGCAAACAGGAATGTTAATTTTGTTTCCGAGGTGATTAAAAAACTTGTAACCAAATCCACGAACGCAGGGACCTTTCCTCAGCTGCGCTGAAGCGAAAAAACAGAGTGCGACTGACACTCTTCGTGCGAGCGCCGTGACCTCTTGTTTTCGCGTGGGGCGCCTTGACGCGCTGGCTGCTGACCACCCCGGCGGTCGACGGGGCCGTTTCATGCTCCGATCGCTCCCGGTCAAGCATCAGTTCACATCATGAATGGTCGGGAACACAAACCGCCGGGCCAATTCCCTGAATGAACCATGTCCAAGGCCGGAAATGGATCGGCACCCTCCGCCCGCCGTCGCAGGATCGCACCAGAGAACGCACCGCGTTCATGACCTCACGAAATGCGACCTCGCTCGGCAGTCCCGTGCGTCCCGCTTCGGGCACCAGCGGCACGATGCGGGCCCACGCCGCGTCCGTCATGTCACACAGATACGCTTCGTTTTGCCGGTAATCCTGGCCATGCGACGACCGGACGGCACCGCCTCACTGCCGCTGGCATGCGGGGACCGGGTAGAGTCTACGGGCGACCCATTCCATGGTCAGGCCCTGTACGATGATAGTGAACACCACAACGCCGTAACAAACAGGCAGCAACAGGTCGCGCAGGTCTCCTGGCGGAAGTCCAAGTGCGAGAGAGACGGAAATACCGCCACGCAGACCGCCCCAAGTCAGGATCCCAAGAAAGCGGCCCCGCTCCCATTGACGAAGATGAACCGGAAGGGTTGAGAACAGCACGCTCAATGCCCGCACGGCAATAGAGAACGGGATCACGACAAGCGTCGCCAGTACCGTAAAAAGATGTGGCGTAATCTCCAGCACCTCAAAGCCAATGAGCATGAACAGTAACACATTCAGGACTTCGTCAATTAAAGTCCACGCGACGTCGAGTTCCTTGCGTGACGCTTTATCGAAAACGGAATGGCTGTAGCTTGTTCCAAAGCACAGCCCGGCCATGACGACAGCGATCGCGCCGGACATACCAAGCTGGTTGGCGACGCTAAAAGTTCCGGTCGCCAGAGCCAGCGACGTCAGCAGGTCAATGTGCGGATCCCGCTGCCCCTTAAGCACTCGGAGGGCAATCCATCCGGTGAGTAAGCCCAGCAGACCCCCTCCGATTGCCTCGCGGAAGAAACTCAGAGCAATCTCGGAGGCGGTCACCTCCTGAATACTGCCCCCGGTAGCGAGCCCCATCATGACACCGAAAATGACAATCCCGACACCGTCATTGAACAGGCTCTCCCCCGCGAAAACAGCCTGAAGTGACGCCGGTAGCCCGAGACGTCTCAGCATGCCCACGACCGAAACCGGATCGGTGGGTGCGAGGATGGCGCCCAGCACGATGCACCATGCGAAGGGAATAGTGTGGCCCAGCAGAGGGAAGACAGACCATGCCGCGATCGCCAGAAAGGCGACGGCCAGCACCGTCCCCAGAAGAGAGAGAGCCGTGACCGAGGCAAGCTTTGCGCGCAGATTACCGACGTTCACCTGCATGGCTCCTGCAAAAAGCAACAGCGACAGTGCACCATTAAGAAATGTCACAGGCAGATTGACGGATCCAAGCATCGACCGTGGAAGAGCTTGAAGATCGCAAGCCGGGATCAGCGGATTCAGGATCATGACCAGAAGCGATGTCAGCAACGAGAAAACAAGCACGCCTATCGTGACTGGAACGCGGAGCGTATGATGATTGAGAATACTGAAGGCTGCCGAAAGTGTCAGCAGCAGGGCAAGGAGGGTGATGGTATCCATCCCTATACCGCTGGCTGCTCCTATCCCCTGCGTCAAGAAAAACCCGCAATGGAACATTGCTCGAAAATCTTGATTGTTTGTTGAGTGGCAAAAGCCGGGACGATATCGGCCTCCTCTCCTCGAAACGAGGCGTAGAAGCAGGCACCGATACCTGCTCCACAGATTGTCCACCTAAAACTACAAATTGCGAAAGGTGCATTGAACGTGAAAGCCTGTAGCTATCGTTTGGCTGAAGCCGCGCGATTCCGCAGAGCCTCGTAGATAGGCACTTCCCTCATCCCGTCCGCCACGAGCATGGCCGCGAAGCTCCCTGACAGAAGCGGAAGCAGCAGGCTTGTCGCGTTGGTCATCTCGGTGACGAGAATGATGCCCGTCAGCGGGGCGCGGACTGATCCGGCGAACATAGAGGCCATCCCGACGATGACGAAAGGTGCCGTGTCTGCCGCCAGGGCGGGATCGACGACATGCGCGATATCACCGCATCCGAGTCCTGCCAGCGCGCCGAGCGCCAGCATGGGTGCGAACAGGCCACCCGGGGTTGCCGCCGCGTAAGAGAGTGCCCCAAACGCCAAGCGCAACAGGAATAACGCCGGGATAAAAGACCAGGCAATCGCTCCGTTGATAGCACTCTGCGTCAGCCAGTCTCCGCCTCCGGCCAGGTGCGGTACCTGCCAGACAACACATCCTGTCAACGCCCCGATCGCGGCCGCCCGCGCCTCGACACTGACCGGCAGGCAGTCCGCCAGTCGCAACGTCGTAAGCACCACACGGTTGTACATGACCGCAAGAAGGCCGACCACAAGCCCGGTCACGAAGAACAGGAGTTGCGTCGAAACATCGATGACCTCGGGGGTGACCGTAACCGTGAAATCCGGGCTACCACCCAACATAGCGCGCGCGACAAGGATGGCAGAGACAGAAGCTCCCAGTGCCGAGCACACGGTGCGGGCTTCGAACCGGCCGACAAGTTCTTCCAACACGAAAATGGCACCCGCGCCGGGCGCGTTGAATGCCGTCGCCAGCCCCGCCCCGGCACCCGCCGCCAGCAAAACCCGGCAGTCTGAACGGCCAAGCCTGAGCAGATCGCCAATGACATTGGCCGCCGATGCCCCCATCTGCACGCTCGGCCCTTCGCGCCCGAGCGCGAGACCGGCGCCAAGCGCGAGAAGGCCGCCAGAAAACTTCACAGGGATCAGCCCCAGAGGGGCAGCGGGAGCCGATCCCGTCAGAACTGCCTCGACATGGGGAATGCCGCTGCCCGAAGCAAGCGGAGCCATCCGCCGCACCATAAGCGCGGCGAGAAAAGAGGCCGCACTGGCCGTCAGGATCAGGAGCAGGCCGGCTGGAAAGCCATGCCACACCCCCACGGAGAGAACAGTGCGCAACCTGTCTGCCCCTTCGAGAAGCAATCGAAACGCTCCGCAGATTACCCCCGATACGACGCCAACCAGGATCGACAGCAGAGAGAGAAGCGTCAGGCCGCATGGGCGCTGGCTGGCTGGGCCTGTTTTCACTGGCCTCGCCCGAGCCGCAGCGCATTGGTCACGACAGTGACGGAAGACAGCGCCATCGCGGCGCCCGCGACCATCGGAGATAAAAGAAGGCCGAAAACGGGATAGAGGACACCAGCCGCCACGGGAATGCCGATCCCGTTGAACAGGAACGAGAACCCCAGATTTTGCCGAATATTGCGCATAGTGGCATGCGCCAGTGTTCGCGCCCTAACCAACGCGCCAAGACTGCCATGCGCCAGCGTGATGCCGGCACTTTCAATGGCCACGTCCGTGCCTGTGCCCATGGCGATGCCGACGGAGGCAGCGGCGAGCGCGGGAGCATCGTTCACACCGTCGCCCGTCATCGCCACATGGGCGCCTGACGCTTCGAGGCGCCGGATGATATCGGCCTTTTCCTGGGGTTTAAGCCCGGCATGGATTTCCGCGATGCTGCCGGCCGCCTTCGCCACCGCGTTGGCGGTCGTCTCATTATCACCGGTCAGCATGACGATACGCAGGCCATCGGCCCGCAGAGCCGCAAGCGTGGCCTTGGTATCCGAGCGCAAGGGATCGGCGACCGCGATCAATCCCGCCAGTCTACCGTCGATTGCCACGAACATCACGCCTGCCCCCTCCTGACGCCGCGCCGTAGCCGCAGGCTCCAACGGAAGAGTCTCGGCGCCAGCTTGTTTCAGGCGCTCTGCATTGCCGATCACGACCTGACGCCCGTCCACCACGCCACTGACGCCCAGCCCCGGCTGCGATGCGAAATTACGGACCGGCACGGGATCGCGCTGTCGCGCTTTCAGCGCCTCGACCACGGCCTGTGCCAGCGGGTGCTGCGACTGCGCCTCGACAGAGGCAGCCAGACGCAGTACCTCGTCGTCCTGCCAGCCGTCCGCAACATCCAGCGCGATCAGCTTCGGATGGCCCGCGGTCAGAGTGCCCGTCTTGTCCACGACCAACGTGTCCACGGCATCCAGTGCCTGCAGTGCCCCTGCGTTGCGCACCAGAACCCCCTCGCGCGCACCACGCCCGGTGCCGACCATCACCGACATAGGCGTGGCCAGACCCAACGCGCAGGGACAGGCGATGATCAATACCGAGATCGCGTTGAGCAGCGCGTGACCGAAGCGTGGCACGGGACCAACAGCATACCAGACGATGAACGTCACTACGGAGACAGCGAGCACCAGCGGCACAAACCAGCCCGACACACGATCGGCGATAGTCTGAATTGGCGCGCGCGAGCGTTGAGCCGCAGCAACCATCTTCACGATGCGGGCCAGCATGGTGTCGCTGCCGACGGCCTGCGCCTCGATTTCCAGACTGCCGGTGCCGTTGATCGTGCCGCCCGTTATGGCATCGCCGATTTTCTTCGCCACGGGCGCGGCCTCCCCCGTAATCATGGATTCATCCACGCTCGATGCGCCGTCCAACACCTTGCCGTCGACAGGGACGGACTCGCCCGGTCGAATGCGAAGCCGGTCGCCTTTCGCGACGTCCTCAATCCCGATATCCTCCTCCTTGCCCTCGGTACCAATCCGATGCGCCTGCTTCGGCGTCAGATCCAGCAGCGCACGTATGGCATTGCCGGTTGCCGCGCGGGCGCGCAGTTCAAGCACCTGCCCGAGCAGAACGAGGGCCACCACGACACCAGCCGCCTCGTAATAGACCGGCAACGAGCCATCGGGCATCCGAAATGCCTTGGGAAACGCCTCGGGTATGAGCGTCGCCGCGAGGCTATAGCCAAATGCGGCGCCGACCCCGAACATAATCAGGGTAAACATATTGAAGTGGCCGGTCCGAAGGGATGCGAGGCCACGCTGGAAGAACGGCAGACCTGCCCAACAGACGATCGGCAGCGTGAGCGCGAGTTCGATCCAGGAAGCGAGCGCAGGCGGAGCGCGACGGACGCCGAGATCGACGCCCATGGCGATAACCATCAGCGGAATCGCGAGGATGGCTGCCACGATCAGTCGGCGCGTGAAGTCCTTTAGTTCGGGATTGTCGTCATGTTGTCCGGTGGGTTCCGCGGGCTCAAGCGCCATGCCACAGAGAGGGCAGTTTCCGGGATGGTCCTGACGGATCTGCGGGTGCATTGGACAGGTCCAAACCGTGTCGCGGCCAGCGGAGACTGCATCTGCTTTTCCTGACAAGCGAGCGCCATGATGGTGACAGGCCATGTGATGCGACGTCTGGTCATGACCCATCCCGTCTATCATTCCTGCACCGGTCACCTCCTCTGCCGGTTGAAGCATCATGCCGCATTTGGGGCATTTTCCGGGGTGATTATCCCGGATCTCCGGATGCATTGGGCAGGTCCAGACCGTGTCGGATGTGGAAACGTGCGGATCGTCGTGTTGATGATGCTCTGGCATACGATCTCTTCCAGTCAACGTGGGAAACAGACTCGCTTTGATAACGACCGATACCCCGTGACAGCAGATAACAAAAGCGGGCCTGCTTATCCCGAATGAATGAAAGCAGGAGCCGCTACGCCTCCAAACCTCGCTTGGGCTGTCAGATAAGGGTTGTATCGGCAATGCGGGATGGCGCGCGCGCCCAATACAAAAGGCGGATTACGGAGACCGAAGGCCGCCAATGCCTGTCCACAGACAGCACTTGTCCGCGGCGCCTCGGGCAACTGGCCCGAACGAGCCAGCAACTGCTTGGTCAGCGGCGGTGATCGACAGCCAGAGCATCAAGGCGCCTCATGCAAAGACAAGGGGTTACGATGCCGGCAAGAAGGTCGTGGGACGCAAGAGCCATATTGCCGTCGATACGGAACGGGCGCCTCCTGGTGGTCAACCTGACCCCGGCCGGCATCTCCGACAGTGCCGGAGCCCAGATGATCCTGGATGCGATACGCAAGCGTTGGCCATGGGTGAAGCATCTGTTCGCCGATGGCGCCTATCAGCCCTCATGGGCCGTGCCCGTCCTATATGTCCTACGCAGAAAGAAAAAATCATGTCTCGTGCCTGGAATCTCGTGTCCCGCCCCGAAGGTTCTCCGACGATGGAGAACGTTGCCCTGCGGGAAACGCCTGACCATCCGCTTAAAGACGGCGAGGTCAGGATCCAGAACAGCTCTTTCTCCGTCGATCCGTATATGCGCCCGCGCATGGACAAGGGAGATAGCTACATCGCGCCATTCGAACTGAACGAGCCCATGACGGGGGCCGCCGTCGGCCGGGTAGTCGAAACACGCTCCGACCGATTTAAGGTCGGCGATCGCGTCAGCCATTTTCTGGGCTGGCGGGATGTCGCGACCCTCAAGGCCGAAGATGCTCTTGCCCTGCCGGATGGA